>NZ_JBICXU010000006.1:0-339241 GCF_043200435.1 Streptomyces sp. NPDC048416 | reverse complement strand
GGCACGCTGTTGAGTTCTCAAGGAACGGACGCTTCCTTTGTACTCACCCTCTCGGGCTTTCCTCCGGGCGCTTCCCTTCGGTATTTCGTGTTTCCAACTCTATCAGACTCTTTCGTGTCCGATTTTCTCGGTGCCTTTCCGGTTCTCCCTCTCGGGTTTCCCTTTCCGGCGGTTCCGACTCTATCAGATCCTTTCGGGCCTGATTCCCGGTCTCCCGGGGCCAAGTCGGCTTGTCTTCCCGGCTGTTGGGCCGTTCCGACTCCCGAACTCTAGCGGACTTTCCCGGCAACCCGTAATCGGGGCTTCCGGTCTCAATCGAAAGGAATTCGGCATGCCGAAAACGCTCCCGATCGGGAGGTCGTGCTGAGTTGGGTGGCCGCAGAATCTGCGGCGGACGTTCGTTGCAGAACCGTATCGGCTCCGCGACAACTCGAAGAACCTTACGGACCGGGCGGGGCCGTGTCAACCCCGGTCCGGCCTCCTGTCCACTGGTTTTTCGGCGAGCTGGTTTTTCGGCGAGCGGGTCTCAGTCCAGGTCGGTGAGACGGCCGCCCGCGTCCGGCTGGGCGTGTTCCACCCGGCGGAGCAGGCGGATCAGCATCTCGCCGAGGACGCCGCGCTCCTGCGGAGACAGGTCCTGGAGCAGGTCTTCCTCGAAGTCGCTGGCCATGCGCATGGCCTCAAGCCACTTCGTACGGCCCTCATCGGTCAGCTCGACGATGACGCGTACCCGGTTGTTCTCGTCGCGGTCGCGCGTGACCAGGCCCTCGCCCGCCATCCGGTCGATGCGGTGCGTCATGGCGGCCGGTGTGAGGCCGAGGCGCTTGGCGAGTTCGCCGGGGCCCAGGCGGTAGGGCTCGCCGGCGAGCAGCAGGGTCTTGAGGACTTCCCACTCGGTGTTGCTGATGCCGAGGGCGGCGACCTGGCGGCCGTACGCCACGTTCATCCGTCGGTTCAGGCGGCCGAGGGCCGAGACGACCTTCTCCACCTGGGGGTCGAGGTCGCGGTACTCGCGCTGATACGCGGCGATCTGTTCGTCGAGGGTCGGCTCCTGGGAGCCGTCGGGCTCGCTGGGCTCCGTGGTCTCAGCCATGTCGCGAGTATGGCACGGCGGCCGTTGGCATCTAAGTCCTTGAGTGTGTATTGTTAAGGATCTAATTTTAGTGTTGAAGTCTTCAGAACTGAGCCCTTCACGTTCGAGCCCTCCGGCTCACGTGCGGGGCTCGGGCTCTTCGAACTTCCAGAACTCAAGGTGGTGAGTGTGACCAAGGCGATGGGTGCAGCGATGCGCCGGATCCAGGCGGGCAACGTGCTGAGCGCGTTCGGGCTCGGGTTCACCGTTCCGTACCTCTATGTGTACGTGGCCCAGGTGCGGGACCTGGGTGCGAGTACGGCCGGTGTCGTGCTCGCCGTCTTCGCCATGGCCGCGCTCGCGGTGCTGCCGTTCACCGGGCGGGTCATCGACCGGCGCGGCCCGCTGCCGGTCCTGGTCGGCGCCGCGGTGCTGGCCGCGGCCGGCGCGCTGAGCATGGGCTTCGCCTCCAGCGTGCCCGCGGCCGTGGCATCGGCCGCGCTGCTCGGCGCCGGGACCGCCGTGATGCAGCCGGCGCTCGCGACGATGATCGTCTGGTGCACCGGCCCCGCGACCCGTACCCGCGCCTTCGCCCTCCAGTTCTTCCTCCAGAACCTCGGGCTCGGCATCGGCGGGCTCATCGGCGGCCAGATCGTCGACGAGAGCCGCCCCTCCAGCTTCACTCTCCTCTTCTCCATCGAAGCGGTGATGTTCCTGGTGCTCGCCGGGGTCGCCGGCTCCGCGAGGATGCCGCGCCCGATGTCCCTCTCGGACGCGCGGCCCAAGGGTGAGCAGGGTGCGGGCGGCGGGATCCGTACGATCCTCGGGCACCGCGCGATGGTGCAGCTGTGCGGGCTCGGGTTCGTGGTGTTCTTCGCCTGTTACGGGCAGTTCGAGTCGGGCCTCGCGGCGTACGGCACCGAGGCCGCCGGGATCAAGCCCTCGACGCTGGGGATCGCACTCGCCGCCAACACGGCCGTCATCGTGGCCGCGCAGTTCCTGGTGCTGAAGTTCGTGGAGCGTCGGCGCCGCAGCCGCGTCATCGCGTCCGTCGGGCTCATCTGGGCCTTCGCGTGGGTCGTGGCCGGTTACGCGGGGCTCGGGCACGGCAGCCAGGCCATGGCGACCGCTGCCTTCGTCTCGACGTACGCCCTGTTCGGGCTCGGCGAGGCCATGCTGTCGCCGACGGTGGCGCCGCTGGTCGCCGATCTGGCGCCGGAGTCGATGGTCGGGCAGTACAACTCGGCGTTCGCGCTGGTCAAGCAGCTCGCGCTGGCGGTCGGTCCGGCCGTGGGCGGGCCCATGGGGGCCGCGCTGCACGGGCCGTACATCGTGACGTTCGTCCTGTTCTCGCTCGGGATCACCGCTCTCGCGCTGCGGCTCGGCAAGAGGCTGACGCTCGCGCAGGACCACCCGATGCTCGCGGCGACGTCGCGCGTGGTCGCGGTGCACCTGCCCGAGCAGGCGCCCGCCAACGCCTGACCGGCGCCGCTCAAGCGGCTACTTGGGCAGGGCGAACTCGCACCACACCGCTTTGCCGCCGCCCGGTGTGCGGCGCGAACCCCAGGACGAGGCGATCGTCGCGACGATCGAGATGCCTCGTCCTGCTTCGTCCCCGGGGTCGGCGCGGCGGCGGCGCGGCAGATGGTCGTCGCCGTCCGTCACCTCGATGATCAGGCGCCGGTCGGTGCGGCGGAGCCTGAGCCGCATCGGCGGGGTGCCGTGCTGGAGCGAGTTGGCCACCAGCTCGCTCGCGGCCAGGACGCCCAGGTCGCGCAGCTCCACGGGGAAGCGCCAGGAGGCGAGGACGCCGGAGGCGAAGGCCCGGGCGCGCGGCGCGGCCTCGATGCCGCCGAGCAGGTCCAGGGCCGCGTTGTGGAAGAGCTCGGCGGTCGGCCCCGAACGGGCCGGGTGCTGGCAGACCAGGATCGCCACGTCGTCGTCGTGCTCGGCGGTCACGCCGAGGGCGCGCAGCAGCCGGCCGCACACCACCTGTGGGGTGCCGACCGCGCCGGACAGCGCCCGCGCCAGGGCGGCCACGCCCTCGTCGATGTCCTCCCTGCGGCGCTCGACCAGGCCGTCCGTATAGAGGACCGCGGTGGCGCCGGGCGGCAGGTCGATCGTGCCGGAGGTGTGCAGCCAGCCGCCGGTGCCGAGCGGGGGGCCCGTCGGTTCCTCGGCGCGGTGCACGGTGCCGTCCTCGTGGCGTACGAGCACGGGCAGGTGGCCCGCCGACGCGTACACCAGGCGTCCCTCGTTGGGGTCGTGCACGGCGTAGACGCAGGTGGCGATCTGGCTGGCGTCGATCTCGGCGGCCAGCCCGTCCAGGAGCTGAAGCACCTCGTGCGGGGGCAGGTCCAGGCGTGCGTACGCCCTGACCGCGGTGCGGAGTTGACCCATGACGGCGGCGGCGCGCACCCCGCGGCCCATCACGTCGCCGATGACGAGGGCGGTGCGGCCGGCGCCCAGGGTGATCACGTCGTACCAGTCGCCGCCGACCGCGGCGTCGGTGCCGCCGGGCTGGTAGGTGGCGGCCACCCGCAGGTCGTCGGGCTGTTCCAGTTCCTGCGGGAGCAGGGAGCGCTGGAGGGTGACGGCCGTCTCGCGGTGGCGGCGCTCGCTGGCGCGCAGCCGCTCGGCGGCCTCCGCGTGGTCGGTGACGTCGGCGGCGAAGACGAGGACGCCGCCTTCCTCCTGGCCGGGGACCTCGACGGGGCTGCACGTCACCGTGTAGGAGCCGGCGCCCTGGAGCTTGCGGGACTTGACGGTGCGCGACGTGCCGCTGCGCAGCACCTGGTCCATCAGCGGGAGCAGGCCGAGCTCGGCGAGCTCGGGCGAGACCTTGGCGGCGGGCGCGCCGATGGGGCGGGCGCCGAAGGCCGCGGCGTAGGCGTCGTTGACGTACGCGATGCGGTGATCGGGGCCGCTCACCAGCGCGACCAGGGCGGGGAGCTGGCCGAGGATGTCGCGCACGGAGAGGTCGTCCAGGGCCGGTGTCTCGGCCGTCTCGTCCGGCCAGGGCTCAAGCTGCTGCCCGGACTCGCCGCGGGCCGCGGGCACGGAGCCCCGGTCGGCGCGGTCGGTCCGTGCTGCGGCGCGGCGCTGCGTACCGGGGAGCCGGGCGCTCCAACGCGTGAAGTTCACGGTGTTCCAAGCCTCGTGTGTTGCTGCGGGTGCTGTGCTGCCGGTGGGGGTGCGGTGCTGAGCCGCTGGATCACTCTGTGCAGGTGTGGGCCAACCTATGGTCACACGTCCAGTGTGACCGAGCGCACTGACAACCGTCAGTTGTCGTGCGGCCCGGGGCCCTTGGCGGGCGGGCTGCCGCCTGCGGCGATCTCGAACTCGGCGCGCGGGTGTTCCAGCGATCCGAGCGAGACGATCTCGCGTTTGAAGAGCCCGGCGAGGGTCCACTCGGCGAGCACCCGGGCCTTGCGGTTGAAGGTCGGGACGCGGCTCAAGTGGTAGGCGCGGTGCATGAACCAGGCCGGATAGCCCTTGAGTTTGCGGCCGTAGACATGGGCGACGCCCTTGTGCAGGCCGAGGGAGGCGACCGAGCCCGCGTACGTGTGCCGGTACTCCTTGAACGTTCCGCCCCGTACGGCCGCGGCGACGTTCTCGGCGAGCACCTTGGCCTGGCGCACGGCGTGCTGCGCGTTGGGCGCGCACTCCTTGCCCTTCTCGCGGGAGGTCAGATCGGGGACGGCGGCCGCGTCACCCGCGGCCCAGGCGTGCTGCACGCCCTCGACGCGCAGCTCGGCGGTGCACCGCAGCCGGCCGCGCTCGTTCAGCGGCAGGTCGGTGGCGGCGAGCAGCGGTGCGGGTTTGACGCCCGCGGTCCACACGACGGTACGGGTGGGGAAGCGGGCCCCGTCGCTGAGGACGGCGACCCGGTTCTCGCAGCTGTCGAGCCGGGTCCGAAGGCGTACGTCGATGTTGCGGGAGCGCAGTTCGCGGATCGCGTACTGGCCCATCTCCTCGCCGACCTCGGGAAGGATCGTGTCGCTGGCCTCGACGAGGATCCACTTCAGGTCGTCGGGCTTGATGTTGTGGTAGTACCGCGCGGTGTAGCGCGCCATGTCCTCCAGCTCGGCGAGCGCTTCGACGCCCGCGTAGCCGCCGCCGACGAACACGAAGGTCAGGGCGGCGTCGCGGATGGCGGGGTCGCGGGTCGAGGAGGCGATGTCCATCTGCTCGATGACGTGGTTGCGCAGGCCGATGGCCTCTTCGACGGTCTTGAAGCCGATGGCGTAGTCGGCGAGGCCGGGGACCGGCAGGGTGCGTGAGATCGAACCGGGTGCGATGACGAGCTCGTCGTACGGGAGGCGGACGGAGCCGGTGCCGTCCTCGGGCGAGGCCAGCGTGGTGACGGTGACGGTGCGCCCGGCGTGGTCGACGCGGTCGGCCTCGCCGATGACGATCCGGCACTTGTCCAGGACCCGGCGCAACGGGACCACGACATGCCGCGGCGAGATGTTGCCGGCCGCCGCCTCGGGCAGGAACGGCTGGTACGTCATGTACGGGTCCGGGGTCACCACGGTGATCTCGGTGGTGCCGCTGCTCAGCTCGGACTTGAGCCCGCGTTGCAGGCGCAGCGCCGTGTACATCCCGACGTATCCGCCGCCGACCACGAGAACGCGCACAGGTTCTGTCACCCCACCATGACGCAACGGGCCTCGGGCTTTGTCCACAGGCCTGACAAATTGTGTGACTGGAGGGCAGTCCTGAGGCAGTCGGCCCGCTCGCCCGCCCGTCGCGGCAAAACCGCAGGTCAGGCGGTGTGGGTCGGGTGCTGGGCGGGGTCCGATTCGGTCAGGTTTCGGTCCTTGGTCCGATCGGGGGGCACGCCGCGCGGAAGAACCTCTTCTGAATTGAGTCCGGCTCAACTATGTTCGTATCCCGTCGGGGTTTCGGGTGAGGGACCCGCCCCCGGCTGTCAGGGCGGGGAGTCTCCGGGGGGAGACGTTATTACCGGGGGATCAATGCACATTCAGGACTCTCATTGGCAGACCGCCGTCGCCGCGGCATCCGACGGACACGGCCGATTGAGTACGGGTCTGGGCGTCGGCGCGCAGCGTTCCGCGCCACTGCGGGTGGATGCCCAGCGCAACCTCGAACATGTGCTGCGTGCTGCGCGCGAAGTGTTCGGCGAGCTCGGTTACGGGGCGCCGATGGAGGACGTGGCGCGCCGGGCCAGGGTCGGGGTGGGCACCGTCTACCGGCGGTTCCCGAGCAAGGACGTCCTGGTGCGCCGGATAGCCGAGGAGGAGACCTCACGGCTGACCGACCAGGCGCGCACCGCGCTCGGCCAGGAGGAGGAACCCTGGTCCGCGCTCTCGTGCTTCCTGCGCACCTCGGCGGCCTCGGGCGCCGGCCGGCTGCTTCCGCCGCAGGTGCTGCGCGTCGGCGTGGACGCCGAGGAGCCGGAGGGCGTGCTGGCCGATGGCGTACGGGGTGACGGCTCGCGGTCGGACGGCGGGCGGCCGGACGGCGGGCGTGACGGGCATGACGAGGCGCGGGTCCCGCAGCAGCGCCAGGTGGGCGCGGCCGAGCAGGGTCCTGGCTGGGGCCGGGTGATCGAACAGCGGTCGGCTCCCGAGCAGGAGCTGAGCGACGGAGGTGCGGCCGAACTGCTCGACGTGGTGGGGCAGTTGGTGGACCGGGCGCGGGCGGCGGGCGAGCTGCGCGGTGATGTGACCGTCGCCGACGTGCTCCTGGTGATAGCCACGGCGGCGCCGTCGTTGCCGGACGCCACCCAGCAGGCCGCCGCCTCGGCCCGGCTGCTCGACATCCTGCTCGAAGGGCTCCGTTCACGCCCGTCCTGAGGGTCAACTCCCGTGCGGCGTGGCCGTATTGCGCTGCCGCGCAGCCGTCTTCCGCTCTTTCGGGTCTCCCGCGGGTTTTCCCGAAAGGGTGACGGCTAGGGGGTGTCTGGTGGATCAGGGTCGGTCAGGGTGCGGCGCCTGGTGCGGTGCATCGCAAGGCGCCGGAACGTCGTGATAGCGGAGCTATCGGGGCGTTTCGGCAACGCCGCGAGGTGCCGTGCCAGGCGCCGCACCCCCGGCCATGATCCACCAGACACCCCCTAGTGCTCGGGTGCGGTAAGTCTCCCCGGATGAGTGGTTGCCGGTCCTGAGGCTCGGCTCCGCTTGTGCTCTGTGGCACGCTTGCCCGGTGGTCGGGTCTGAGCGTGCTTACGGGAGCTTCCGCTATGGGCGTTGAAGAGCGGGACGAGTCGCGCTCGGGCGGCGGCGGGCCGGAATCCGGCGGGTCCGACGGCGCGCGGCCGCCCCGGCAGGTGCCGAACCAGGGCGGCCCCGGAAGCGGTGCGCACGGGGGCCCGCACGGGGGCCCGCACGACGGCTCCCCGGTTGTTCCCGGGCAGGCCGGTGCGGGTTCCGGTTCCGGCTTCAGGGACGGTTCCGACGCCTCGGGCACCTCGGCGTTTCCGGACGACTCCGGGCTCGGGGACGGCGCCGGGCGGGCGGGCGATTCCGGGTTCGGGGACGGTCCCGGATTCCCAGCCGGGCCCGGCTTCCCGGACGGCGCCGGGTTCTCGGACGGCGCCGGGTTCTCGGACGGCGCCGGTTCCTTCGACGGGCGGGGCGTGGTGGGTGGCTCCGGCAGGGTGGGCGGGCCGCGTGCGGCGGGTGACGCGGGGCGGATGGCCGGTCACGAGCTCGGCGGGAACGTACTGCCCGGCCCGTGGGGCCCCATGGACGGCATCGGGGAGCCGGGCGCGAGCGTGCCGCCGCAGCGCGAGGGCGGGCTGCGCGAAGGCATGGCCCTGGAGATCGCCGAGGCCGGACAGTCCGACGCCGATCTGATCCACGCGATGCGGGCCGGCGACGACAGCGCGTACGAGGAACTGTTCCGCCGCCACTCCGACGCGGTGCGCCGCTATGCCCGCAGCTGCTGCCGCGACGCGCACACCGCCGACGACCTGACGGCGGAGGTCTTCGCGCGGACGCTTCAGGCGGTACGCGGCGGAGCCGGGCCCGAACACGCCGTGCGCGCCTACCTGATGACGACCGTGCGGCGGGTCGCCGCGTCCTGGACGCGGACCGCAAAGCGGGAGCGGCTGGTGGACGACTTCGCGGTCTTCGCGGAGGAGGCCGCGCGCTCGGCGGAGGTGTCCGACGACGACACCATCGACCTGGGCGCCGACGTGCGGGCCATGCACGAGGCCGACCAGACACTGGCCATGCAGGCGTTCCGCTCACTGCCCGAGCGATGGCAGGCCGTGCTGTGGCACACCACCGTCGAGGAGGAGTCGCCCAGCGAGATCGCGCCGCTGTTCGGGCTGAGCGCCAACGCCACCGCGGTGCTCGCCAGCCGGGCCAGGGAAGGTCTCAAGCAGGCCTACCTCCAGGCGCATGTCTCCACCGCCCTGACCTCCGGCGGGGACTGCGCCCGCTACGCGGACCGGCTCGGCGCATACGCGCGGGGCGGGTTGCGGATGCGGGCCGAGCGCGGGCTCAGCAAGCACTTGGAGGAGTGCGCGAGGTGCCGGGTCGCGGTCGTCGAGCTCAAGGACGTCAACGCCGGGATTCCCGCGCTGCTCCCGGTCGCGGTCATCGGCTGGTTCGCCGCCGGGTTCTCGCTCAAGGCGGCGGGAGTCGTGGCGGGTGGCGCCGTCGGAGCGGCCGGCGCGGGGGCCGCGGCCGCGGCGACGGGCGGCGGTTCGTCCGGCGGGGCGGCCGCGGGCGCCGCGGCGTCGGAAGGGCTCGGCGCCCCGGCCAAGGCGGGCATCGCGGCGGCGGTGGCCCTGGCGGTGGCGGCCGGCGTCGTGTTCGCGCTGACCGGCAACGACGCTTCGCCCCCCAAACCCGACGCGAAGCCCCCCGCCGTCGCGCCCGTCGTACCGCACGAGCAGCCGCCGGCACCCGAGCCGCCCGCCCCGCCGGAGCCGGCCGCGCCCCAACCCCCACCACCGGCCCGCCCCGCGGCGAAGAAGCCCGCGGCAAGGCCCACCCCGCCCCCGCCGACCCACCCACGGCCGACGCCTCCCCCACCGGCGCCCCCGCCGAAGCCGGCCCCGCCGAAGCCGACGCCTCCCCCGCCACCGCCCGCGCCGACCGTGTACCAGGTGAACCGCCTGCGGTACGGCGTCCTCGGCGACGGCACCGAGCCCGAGGTGCGGCTCGGCGCTTCCAGCTGGCTGTGGCAGCGCTCAAGCATGCGGATCGGTGAGAGCCGCTATCCGCATGGCGTGACCGTGCAGGGCAGGTCCTCGGTGACCATCGACCTCAACCGCCAGTGCCGCACCTACGACGCGTACGCGGGCGTGGACCGTCTGGCGATGGGGCTCGGGGTGGTGCGGTTCTCGGTGTACGGCGACGGTGCTCTGCTGTGGCGCTCGCCCGTGCTGCACGGCGGCGACCCGGCGGTGCCGGTGCACGCCGACCTCTCGGGCCGCCGGACGATCCGGCTCGTCGTGGAGCCGGAGGGCACGTTCGGGACGGCCGCGCTCGCCGACTGGGCGCAGTCGCAGATCAGCTGCCGCTAGGGGGTACCCGGCAGCGCCGGTGGCCCCGGCCCCGCCGAGGGCCACGGCCGGGCGGCGCTCAGTGGCCGGGCGTCGGCGCGGCGCCGGTCACCGCGTCCAGGATCGGCAGGATCGCGGACGGGGTCAGGCCCGTCCCGGCCGCGCTCTCCGTCGCGTACTGCTCGGGTGTGAGCGCGCGGCGGGCCCGTACGACGATGGACTCCTCGATCGCCGCCTCCGGTACGGAACGCGGGATGCCGGCGCGCCAGGAGGCGGCCGCGGCCAGGACCCGCACCGCGCGGGCGTGCTCGGCGAGGTCGGTCAGCAACTGGGCGGCGCGCTCGGCGAGATGGGCCAGGACGAGCTCGGTGCACTGGGCGCCGGACGCCGTGCGCAGGGCGTCCGCCATGCGCGCCAGACCCTTCATGGGGCCCGACTCGACGGCGGTGACCCGGGCGTCGAGGGCGTCGAGCAGCGCGGTGAAGTGCGGGGGCTGGCCCTGCGGTCCCGCCGTCGAGAAGTCGAGTGCCTGCCCGCGCAGGGCGACGGCGGCCGCGGTGTCGCCCCGGTCGAGGGCGATGGTGGCGAGCAGCGAGTGGACGTACGGCAGGGCCTCGACCACCCGGTGGCGCCGTGCCTCGGCCGCGGCTTCCAGCAGGGCTTTCTCCGCGGCGTCCAGGTCGCCTTCGCGGTAGCAGAGTTCGCCGACCCGGGCGGTGAGGAAGGGGGCCTCCTGGTGGGCGCCGACCTCGCGGGAGAGCTGAAGGGCCTCTTCGTAGGCGGGGCGGGCCAGCTCGGGAAGGCCGCGGGTCATCGCGGCTTCGGCGGCGGCGCCGGCCACCTGGGCGCGCATCCAGCGGTCGCCGACCCGGCGGCCGAGCTCGCGCAGTTCGGCGAGGTCGTCGTCGACGCCCTCGAAGCCGCCCGGCATGTCGATGGCCATATGGGTACGGAACATCAGGCTCACCGCCACCGCCCAGTCGTCGCCGTGGCGGCGGCAGTTGGTGACGACGGCGTCGATCGACTCGCGCACCATGCTCGGCGGATCGGTGCGGAACGTCGCGAACGGCCAGAGCAGTCCCGGGAAGCGGGCCGCCTGTGGCCCGCCGGCCTCGAAGGCCCGCCGGATCTCGGTGAGGCGGTCCTGGACGGCGGGGTCGGCGAACCCCTGGTCGCGGTCGACATCGGAGAGCAGGAAGAAGCGGAGCAGGTCGAGGTGGAGTCGCGGCCAGTGCCGCGGGTCGGACGCGTCGGCGGGGGTGGGCGAGAGCTCCGCCGCGGCCCGCGCCCAGTCGGCTCCTTCGGCCCGGTAGTTGCGCAGCCACCAGAACCAGCCCATGGACAGGGAGAGTTCGGTGGCGGCGCCCTCGTCGGCGGCGGGCGGCGTCGTCGTGCGGCGCAGCACGGCCCGGATGTTGTCGAGCTCGGCCTCCAGGCGCCGGATCCACGGGAGTTGGTCGTGCGAGCGGACCTGGGGTTCCGCCCGGCGGACCAGGGCGCCGTAGTACGCGGTGTGGGCCTCGGCCGCCTCGCGCAGCGTTTCGGGGGCCTCGGCGGCCCGCTCGGCGGCGTACTCGTGAATGGTCTCCAGCATGCGGTAGCGCATGCCGCTGCCGTCGTCCGTGGGGACCGCGATGACCAGGGACTTCTCGACGAGCGCGGCGAGGTCGTCGGTGGCGCCGCACACCGCTTGGGCGGCCGCGAGGTCCCAGCCGCCCGCGAAGACCGAGGCACGGCGCAGGACGTCACGCTCGGAGGGGTCGAGCAGGCCCCAGGACCAGTCGACGACGGCGCGCAGGGTCTGCTGGCGCGGAAGGACGGTGCGGCTGCCGCCGGTCAGGAGGCGGAAGCGGTCGTCGAGGCGGTCGGCGATCTGGCGCGGGGTGAGCAGCCGCAGGCGGGCCGCGGCCAGTTCGATGGCGAGCGGAAGCCCGTCGAGGCGGCGGCAGATCTCGGCGACCGCCTCGGTGTCGGCGTCGGGATCGAAGTCGGGGCGCACGGTGCGGGCGCGTTCGGCGAACAGCCGGTGGGCCGGGAGCGGCGGCAGCGGCTCGACCGGGCGGACCGCCTCGCCCGGTACGCCAAGCGGCTCGCGGCTGGTGGCGAGGATGCGGAGCCGGGGGCAGCGGGTGAGGAGCGTTTCGGCGAGCCGGGCGGCGGCGTCGATGACGTGCTCGCAGTTGTCGAGGACGAGCAGCGTGTCCGGCCGGCGTGAGAGGTCGTCGACGAGGCGGGCGGTGGGGTCGTTGTGCGCGGGCTGGCCCTCGCGCCCCAGCAGGGCCGTCTCGCGCAGGCCGAGCGCGGAGACCACGGCGCCGGGGACGGCGTCGGGTTCGTCGAGCGGGGCGAGCTCCACGAGCCAGGCGGACGTGCCCGACGCCGACGCGGACCGCTCCGCGAGACGGGTCTTGCCGGTGCCGCCGGGGCCGGTGAGGGTGACCAGGCGGGAAGCCGCCAAGTCGGCCCGGATCGCGGCCAGTTCTGGCTCGCGGCCCACGAACGAGGTGAGCCGGGGGCGGAGGTTGCCCTCGGTGGCCGCCGCGGCGGGCTCCGCGGTCTCGCGCAGCAACTCCGCGTGCAGCCCCGCCAGTTCGGCGCCCGGGTCGGCGCCGAGGGAGTCGGCCAGGGTGCGGCGGGCCTCCTCGTACGCGGCGAGGGCGTCGGCCCGGCGGCCCTCGGCGCGCAGCGTACGGATCCGCTGGGCGTGCAGCGTCTCGTCGTACGGGTGCGAGGCAAGCAGCTCCATCAGCTCGGGGAGCAGCCCGTTTGTGGCGCCGCGCCGGAGGTCGGCCTCGATGCGGTGACGCAGCGCGGCCAGGCGGTGGGCCTCGGGGCGTACGGCCGCATGACGTTCGGGGAGGTCGGCGAGGGCGGGGCCGCGCCACAGGGCGAGAGCGGCGCGCAGGGTGTCCGCCGCGGCCTCCGGGTCACCCGCGGCGAGCTCGGCCGCGCCCCGGGCCGCGCGTTCCTCGAACGCGTACAGGTCGATCGCCTGCGGCGGCGCGGCGAGCCGGTAGCCGGCGGGCCCCGACTCCAGGGCCTGTCTGCCGATCGCGCGGCGCAGCCGGCCGACCAGGGCCTGGAGGGCGGCGGGCGCGTCCTGGGGCGGATCGTCGGCCCATACGTCGTCGATGAGGGTGGGTACGGGGACGAAGCGGGCGGGGTGCAGGGCGAGGGCGGTCAGCAGGGCGCGCACTCTGGGCCCGCCCAGAGGCAGGGCGGTGCCGGTGTCGTCATGCGCCTCCGTGGCGCCCAGGATCAGGTACCGCACGGGTTCATTATGCGGGGCCGTGGGGTGGTGCTTCCCTCGCCGGCCAGCCCGCCTGCCGCCCGCCGGTCTGCCCACCTGCCCGCCTGCCCGGCCGCCTGCTCGCCGGCCAGCCCGCCGGTCTGCCCGCCCGCCCCCAGCCTGCCCGCCCGCCGGTCTGCCCGCCTGCCCGCCTGCCCGGCCGGCCCGCTCGCCTGCTGCCCGCCCGCGCCGCATCCTGCTCACGACCGCAAGGTCGGTCTCCTCGGCGGGGTCACGCCGCCTGCCACCGCTCGTTGTTTCGGTGCGGCCGTGCCCGTCCAGCAGGTGCCGCGTCGGGCGAGCAGGCGGCGCAGCCACAACTCCGTGGAGATCAGGTCGGCCAGGCCGTCCAGGGGGACGGGTTCGCCCGCTGCCGCCGCTCGGACCGCCTTGCGTACCGTGCGGGCCTCGATCAGGCCGGCGTCCGCCAGCAGCGGGGCGTCGAAGAGGGAGACCAGCGGATCGGCGCACTGGCGCAGGCCCGCGCGGGCGGCGGCCGTCGACGGGGCGTGGGAGGGGGCGCCCCAGCCGGGCGGCAGTTCGCGCACCCCGGACGCCGAAAGCACCGTACGCAGGATCGTGGCGCGGGCGCCGGGCTGGACGCGCAGGGATTTCGGAAGGGCCCGGCAGGCGCGTACGACCTGGTTGTCGAGGAACGGGGCGTGCAGGCGCTGGCTGCGCACCTCGGCGGCCTGCTCCAGGATGCGGTGGTCCGACGCGTACCGGGCGAGCGCGGCCGATGCGCGGGCCTCGCCGGGGCGCTGCGAGGGGGCCGGGCGGGTCGCCGACGCCATCAGACGAACCGATACTTCCGCCAGCGCCTCCCCGGTCAGCCAGCGGGCCGCCGGGCCCGGGCGCGTCCAGGACAGGGCGGCGAGGGAGATCGACAGGGGGCTCGCCGCGTCGTCGACGCGGGGCTCGCGCAAGGCGTCCGCTGCCGATTCGATGCCGGCGCGATAGGGCGTGCGGGCCAGGCGGCGGGCGGCGCGGTAGACGGTGAGCGGCACGAACAGGGAGTTGGCCGAGGGTCCGCCCGCCTTGGCGAGCGCCGTGGCCGGGCGGAGCAGATGACGTCGCTGACGGTCCATCAGAAGGTCGGCCAGGCGCGCCGGATGGGCGTCAAGGACCTGGCGTGCGCCGCTCCCGGTGAAGTGGTCCGCACTGCCCGACAGGAGGCGTCGGCGGTGGCGCGGGGCCTCGGTCAGGGACGGGCCCGGCTCGTCGGTGAGCGGGCCTTCCAGGTCGGCGTAGGGCAGGGATTCGTCGCCGCCCGTCACCACCACGTGGTGCAGGCGGGGGTTGGCGGCCATCGCTCCGGCCCGTTCCAGCTCGGCCCTGCGGCCCGGCACCGCGAGGTCGTTGAAGGTGACGGCGAGGAGACGTTCGCCCGCGCCGGTGCCGTGGCCGAGCACGGTGCCGGGCACGCCGGGCAGCCCGGCGGCGAGCAGGGCGAGGGTGGCGGACGCGGGGCCGCCGGACAGGTCGGCCCCTATGCCCGGCGCCGGGCCCCCGCGCGCGGCGCGCCGCTCGGCAGGGCCCATGCCGGGGACGGGGCCCGGGTCGGGCGGCAGGGTCTCGGGGGCGTGCCGGGGCGCGGTGAGTCTGGCCCGTACCGCGGACACCAGCGCGTCGCGCACGCCCTCCACCGCTGCGGCGGGCGCCAGTTGGGGGCCGGCCACCGCGAGCGAGGCGACCGGCTCGTACCCGGTGATCTCGCGCGATCCCTCGCGCAGGACGAGCGCATGGCCGGGCGGGATGCGCCGCACCCCCGCGTACGGCGTGGAGTCGCCGAGCGCTTCGGGCACGTCGGGGCAGGCCAGGAGGGCGGCGAGATGGCCGATGTCGAGCTGGGCCTCGGTGAGGTCGGCGAGCGGAAGTGCCGCCGTGCCGTACGCCGTGCCGCCCGCCCAGGGGGTGTAGAAGACGGGCCGCGCGCCGGCCAGGTCGCCCACGACCGTGACGCGGCGGGCGACTTGGGCGACGGCCGTGTAGCTGCCGGGCCACGCGGAGAGGTGGCGCAGCGCGCCACCGCGCGCGGCGAACAGGCCGACGCGGAGCTCTTCGTCGGTGGCGGCGCAGCAGCCCAGTACGGCGAGGCGGGTGTCGGCGCCCACGCTGACGATCCTGATCTCGTCGGGCCGCCAGTCCCCGACCGCCCACAGCGGATCCGGGTCGCCCCACAGGAGTTGGGCGCCGACGGGGTGGACGGTGCGGCCCTCGTCGGGCTCGCCGACGGCGCCGGCCGTGGCACGGGCGCCCGCGCCGTACCCGCCGGCCGCGTTCCCGTGCGTCGCGTATCCGCCCGCCGCGTATCCGCTCGTCTCGTAGGCGCCCGCCCCGTAGGAGCCCGTGCGGAAGCCTGCGGCGACGCTGCTCCACCCCACCAACCATCGCATCGCGCCTCCACAGGCTGTGGACAACTCGTGGACAACCCTCGGCCCGGCCCCCGGATCCCCGGCGACCCCGGATCCCCGGATCGGAACCGGTCCCGAACCGGCCCCGCACCGGCCCCGCACCGGCCCGGCGCAGGGGTTCCCCGAAGGACCCCGGCCGCGTTCGGGCACGTTCCGGGGCGCCCGCATGACGCTCCCGTGCGGCCCGAAGACGTCCAGGACCCCATGCTGCCACGACAACAGCGCCACGGAGGGGCTACGGAGAGGGGGCGCGCAAAGTGAATGCGCCCCGGACGGTGGCCGATTGGCATCGCTCCCGGGACGTACGGGACGGGTGCGCCGTGATCGACCAGGCACGCCCCATCCATGCGACGGGGGGCGATATTCGGCCATTTTCGTAGCGCCCAGCGGTCGCCACACCGTGCTCCTGGGGCTCACAACACACGGTCCGGGAGGCGCTGTTCGCCTCCCGGACCGGTCCGCCACCCGCGGGGATTGAGGCGGCGGTGTCCCCCAGCCCGCCGTATCCATGCAGCGGGCCGACCCACGCACCCCACATGGAAGCGCCCCCCTGGGGGCCCGGCGAGAGCGCACGGCCGGGCGCACGGCCACACGCCAGGAGCGCGGCGGCGGCCATGGTCGCCGCACCCCCGGCGCAACGGCTCCGCGTTCCCGCCGCGTCCGCGCGCGCCGACGCCGGACCGTACGGAAAACAATCTCGCCATACGGAAGTCCGCCCCTTAACGGTCGGGATGCGGCGAACTACGCTGTGTTTACTGCTGTTCCTCACGGGTGGCATATTCCCGAGGGCTCGGCCACGTGCTTGTGCGGCCGACGATCCGGACACCGCACCATCCGGGGAGAACGCCGTCTGTGTCGAGGGGTGGCGCATGTCCAGGGAGCAACGCGGGCCGAACGAGAAGCTCGGCACCGTTCTCGCCCTCGCGGGAATCAGCAACGCGGGCCTCGCCCGCCGGGTCAACGACCTCGGCGCGCAGCGGGGCCTGACCCTTCGCTACGACAAGACCTCCGTGGCCCGGTGGGTCTCCAAGGGCATGGTGCCGCAGGGCGCCGCGCCCCATCTCATAGCGGCGGCGATCGGTGCCAAGCTGGGCCGGCCCGTCCCGCTGCACGAAATCGGCCTCGCGGACGCGGACCCGGCACCCGAGGTCGGGCTCGCCTTCCCGCGCGACGTTTCGGAGGCGGTGCGCTCGGCGACCGATCTGTACCGGCTGGATCTGGCCGGGCGGCGGGCCGGCGGCGGCATCTGGCAGTCGCTCGCGGGGTCCTTCGCGGTCAGCGCCTACGCCACGCCGGCCTCCCGCTGGCTCATCACACCGGCCGACTCCTCGGTGGCCCGCAGCACCGACCTCACCGACCTGCCACCGCTGAAAGTCGGCCACAGCGATGTCGCCAAGCTCCGCGAGGCCGCCGAGGACGCCCGCCGGTGGGACTCCAAGTACGGCGGGGGCGACTGGCGTTCGTCGATGGTGCCCGAGTGCTTACGGGTCGACGCGGCCCCGCTGCTGCTCGGCTCCTACAGCGACGAGGTGGGCCGCGCCCTGTTCGGCGCGACCGCCGAGCTGACCCGGCTCGCCGGCTGGATGGCCTTCGACACCGGCCAGCAGGAGGCTGCGCAGCGCTACTACATCCAGGCGCTGCGGCTCGCCCGCGCCGCGGCGGACGTACCGCTCGGCGGATACGTCCTCGCCTCGATGTCGCTCCAGGCCACCTACCGGGGCTTCGCCGACGAGGGCGTCGACCTCGCGCAGGCCGCCGTCGAGCGCAACCGCGGGCTCGCCACCGCCCGCACCATGTCCTTCTTCCGCCTCGTGGAGGCGCGCGCCCACGCCAAGGCCGGCGACGGGCACCCCGCCGAGGCCGCCCTGAAGGCCGCCGAGGCGTGGCTGGAGCGCTCGCGCGACGGCGACAGCGACCCGTCCTGGCTCGGCTTCTACTCCTACGACCGCTTCGCGGCGGACGCCGCCGAGTGCTACCGCGACCTGAAGGCGCCCCGTCAGGTGCGCCGCTTCACCGAGCAGGCCCTGTCGCGGCCCACCGAGGAGTTCGTCCGCTCGCACGGGCTGCGCCTCGTGGTCAGCGCGGTCGCCGAACTGGAATCGGGCAACCTGGACGCGGCGTGCGCGGCGGGCACCCGGGCCGTCGAGGTCGCCGGCCGCATCTCGTCGGCCCGCACGACCGAGTACGTACGCGATCTGCTGCACCGCCTGGAGCCGTACGGGGACGAGCCACGCGTCGCCGAGCTGCGCGAACGGGCGCGGCCGCTGCTCGTCACCCCGGCATAGAGCCCGCGTAGGGCCTCCACCGGACGTTTACCGGGATTGTCAGTGGGCCAGTGCAGTATGTGGTGAGGGGGTCCGGGGCCGTCCTCCGGGAAAGACGCGACCGGGGTGGGAGGTGCCTGGAGTGACGACGACGTACGACTGCGACGTGCTGGTGGTCGGCGGCGGGATCGTGGGTCTGTCGACGGCGTACGCGCTCACGCAGGCGGCCCCCGGCACACGCGTGACGGTCCTGGAGAAGGAGAGCGGCCCCGCCCGGCACCAGACCGGGCGCAACAGCGGGGTCATCCACAGCGGCATCTACTATCCGCCCGGGTCCCTGAAGGCACGCTTCGCGCTGCGGGGCGCGGCCGAAATGGTCGAGTTCTGCGCGCGGCACGGCATCGCCCACGAGGTGACCGGCAAGCTGATCGTGGCCACCGGGCGCGCCGAGCTGCCGCGTCTGCACGCGCTGGTCCAGCGCGGCCGTGAGCACGGCATCCCGGTGCGCGAGCTGGGCCCGGCACAGATAGCGGAGTACGAGCCCGAGGTGCGGGGCCTCGCCGCGATCCACGTCGGCACGACGGGGGTGTGCGACTACCGGGCGGTCGCGGCGCGTCTCGCCGAGCTGTCCGGCGCCGAGGTGCGCTACGGCTCGGAGGTCGTCCGCATCGACCGGCGCGCCTCCCTGGGAGTCGCCGTGCGCACCGCCGACGGCACGGTGCTGCGCGCCCGCGCCCTGGTCAACTGCGCGGGGCTGCACTGCGACCGGGTGGCGCGGCTCGCGGGCGACGACCCGGGGGTACGGATCGTGCCGTTCCGCGGCGAGTACTACGAGCTGGCCCGGCCCGGCCTGGTCAAGGGCCTGGTGTACCCGGTGCCCGACCCCGCGTTCCCCTTCCTCGGCGTCCACCTCACCCGGGGTGTCGACGGCTCGGTCCACGTCGGCCCCAACGCGGTGCCGGCGGCGGCCCGCGAGGGCTACGACTGGCGCACGGTCCGCCCGCGCGAGCTGGCCGGCACGCTCGCCTGGCCGGGCTCCTGGCGCATAGCCCGGCGCCACTGGCGCTACGGCGCGGGCGAGCTGCACCGCTCCCTGTCCAGGCGGGCCTTCACCGACGCGGTCCGCCGCCTGCTTCCCGGGGTGTCCGACGCCGATCTGCGGCCCTCTCCGGCGGGCGTCCGGGCCCAGGCGGTCCTGCGGGACGGCACCCTGGTGGACGACTTCCTGTTCCGTGCATCCCCAAGGGTGGTCCATGTCCTGAACGCGCCGAGTCCTGCGGCGACGGCGTCCCTGCCGATCGGCAGGGAGGTGGCGGACCGGGTCCTGTCGACCCTGCGCCACCCCTGACCCCGCGCCCCCTTCGGGCACCGCCCTGCCCCGCTCCTCGCGCAGTTCCCCGCGCCCCTACCCCCCCTCGGCCGCGGACCGTGCCCGCCTCCCGCGCAGTTCCCCGCGCCCCCTGAAACCCGCCATCACCCTGCGGACCGTGCCCGCCTCCCGCGCAGTTCCCCGCGCCCCTAACCCCCCTCGGCTGCGGACCGTGCCCGCTCCCCGCGCAGTTCCCCGCGCCCCTAAACCCGCCCTCGACCGCGGACCGTGCCCGCTTCCCGCGCAGTTCCCCGCGCCCCTAAACCCGCCCTCGACCGCGGACCGTGCCCGCTCCTCGCGCAGTTCCCCGCGCCCCTGGGGGTTCGGGCCTCGCCGGGTGGAAATGCGGCGCTCCCTTCCCCCGCCACCCGGGACCGGACGACCCCGCTAAGGGGCGCGGGGAACTGCGCGTCCAGCCCCACACGGCCCGCAGACAAAAACCGGGTTTCCAAGGGGCGCGGGGAACTGCGCGACCAGCCAGCCACGGCCCGCAGACAAAAACCGGGTTTCCAAGGGGCGCGGGGAACTGCGCGACCGGTCGGCGACGGGCCGCCGGCTAAGACGGGGGCCGGGCTCGCCCGGGCCGGGGCAGTCGGGGCCGGGCCCGAGCGGGAGGCGGAGGGAGGTGGCACCCCGCGGCCCCCACACCTGGCCGCACCCGCACCCAGCGGCCCCCCGCCCCGTAGAATCGACCCATTGTGTCTGAGCAGCCCCGCACCCCAGAAGAGCCCACCCCGGCAAGCCAGGTCCTTCCGCGCGACAAAGCGCCCCGCACCCCAGAAGAGCCCACCCCGGCAAGCCAGGTCCTTCCGCGCGACAAAGCGCCCCGCTTCCCGGGCGGCCCCGCCGCCGACCCCGCCGGCTCGCACCACGAACGCCGCATCCGCAGCTTCCAGCCCCGCCGCAGCCGCGTCACCACCGGCCAGGGTGAGTACCTGGAGCGCCTGTGGCCGGTGTGGGGCTTCGACATCGACGGGCTCGCCAAGGTCGACCTGGCGAAGCTGTTCGACGGCCTCCCCGTCGTCCTGGAGATCGGCTTCGGCATGGGCGAGGCCACCGCGCAGATGGCCGCCGACGACCCGGCCACCGGCATCCTCGCCGTCGACGTGCACACCCCCGGCCAGGGCAACCTCCTCGGCCTCGCCGAACGGGGCGGCCTCAACAACATCCGCGTGGCCAACGGCGACGCCATCATCCTGCTGCGCGAGATGCTGGAGCCCGAGGTCCTGGACGGGCTCCGCGTGTACTTCCCGGACCCGTGGCCCAAGGCGCGGCACCACAAGCGCCGCCTGATCCAGCCCGAGTTCCTTTCGCTCGCCGCGACACGGATGAAGCCCGGAGCCGTACTGCACTGCGCGACGGACTGGGAGGACTACGCCGAGCAGATGCTGGAAGTCCTCGACGCGCACCCCGACTTCGCGAACACGGTGGAGGGCGGCGGCTACGCGCCGCGGCCCGCGTTCCGCCCCCTGACCCGGTTCGAGGGCCAGGGCCTGGACAAGGGCCACGTGGTCCACGACCTGCTGTTCCGCCGGGTCGAGCATGGAGAACAGGCCGCACGCGGCGAGGCCGGCGAACACGGCTGACGTACCGGCCCCGCCGGCCCGGCGCACACAGCGGGTAGTGCAGGCGCCGTCGCGGATTGTCAGTGACCCTCGTTAGGGTCGTCCCGTGTCCTTCGAGTCGCTTCCGCACCGCCCGCACCCCGGGCAGGCGCCCCAGCAGCCCGGCCAGGCCGTCGCGGCCCGGCCGGTCCCGGCGTGCGCGGACGAGCCCCGGTTCGACAAGGTCCCGCCGGACCGGTCGAAGTGGCGCTACCGGCCGCGCCGCGACTTCTGGCGTTCCAAGGCGGTCCGCGCGGGCGCGCTGATCACCCTGCTCGCCCTGTGCGGCCTGGTGATCCTCGCGCTCGTACGGGAACAGACGGGCACCGAGGGGTTCCTGGTGGGGCTCGGGCTCGCGGTGCTTCCGGTGCCGCTGCTCGCGGCGGCGTTCCGCTGGCTCGACCGCGTCGACCCCGGCCCGTGGCGCAATCTCCTGTTCGCCCTGGCGTGGGGCGCCTGCGCCGCCGCCCTGGTGGCGATCATCGCCAATTCGTTCGCGACCCGGTGGATAGCCACGGCCACCGCCGACCCCTCCTCGGCCGATCACCTGGGCGCGAGCGTCATAGCGCCCATCGTCGAGGAGAGCGCGAAGGCGGCGGCCGTCCTGCTGCTGTTCCTCTTCAGGAGGCGCTGCTTCACGGGCATCGTCGACGGTGTCGTCTTCGCCGGTTTCACCGCGACCGGCTTCGCGTTCACCGAGAACATCCTGTACTTGGGCAACGCGTTCGGTGAGGACCAGGCCAGCCACAGCGCGGGCCTGACGTCCACGACGGCCGCGACCTTCTTCGTGCGGGTCGTCATGTCCCCGTTCGCGCACCCCCTGTTCACCGTCCTGACCGGCATCGGCTTCGGCCTCGCCGCGCTCTCGCCGCCCGGCAGGCGGCTGCGCCGCACCGCGTTCCCGCTGCTCGGCCTGGTGCTCGCGATGGGCATGCACGCCCTGTGGAACAGCTCGGCCCTGTTCGGGGTGTACGGGTTCTACATCGTGTACGGGGCGGTCATGGTGCCGGTGTTCGGGCTGCTCACCTGGCTGGCGATCTGGAGCCGGCAGCGCGAGTTGCGTACGGTCGCCGCCGAGCTGCCCGCGTACGCCGCGGCCGGCTGGCTGGGGCCGGTGGAGCCGCTGGCGCTGTCCTCGATGCGGGCCCGTGCGACGGCCCGGGACTTCGCGCACCACCGCTTCGGCGGGAAGCGGGCGGCGCGTGCGGTCGCCGAGTACGAGGCGTTCGCGACCGCCCTCGCCTTCCTGCGCCACCGTGCCTACCGCAGCGCGGGCGCCACGGGTCCCGGGCCCGATTTCGCGGCACGCGAGCAGGAGCTGCTCCACCATCTGTGGGAGCGCAAGCCGGTCGCAGGCCCGGCGCTGCTGTACGCGGCGGGAGCGTCGGGCCGGATCTGGATGCCCCCGCAGCCGGGCCCGCCGCAGCCGTACACCCAGCACCCGCAGTACGTTCCGCACCCGCAGTACGTCCCACACCCGCAGTACGCCCCGCACCCCCAGCACGCCCCGCACCCGCAGTACGCCCCGTACGGGCAGCCGGGCCCGGCCGGGGACCCGGCGCGGCGCGGCCCCCACAACCCCTATCTACGCTGACGCGGCTACGCTGACGCGGCGGTCAGTTCCGAGAGCTGCGCGTCGGTGAGCTCCAGGTCGGCGACCGCGAGCAGCGCCGGGACCTGCTCGACGGTGCGGGCCGACGCGATGGGCGCGGCGACGGTGGGTCGCGCGGCGAGCCAGGCCAGCGCCACCGTGGCGATCTCGGCGTCGCGTTCCTGGGCGATCCGGTCGAGCGCGGCCAGCACCTTGCGGCCCCGCTCGGTCTCCAGATGCTTGCCCGCGCCCGTCGCCCGCGCGCTGTCCACGGCCTGGCCCGGACGGTACTTGCCGGTGAGGAAGCCGGAGGCGAGTGCGAAGTAGGGCACGGCGGCCAGACCCGCGCGCGAGGCGGTGTCCTGGAGCACGCCCTCGTAGGTGCCGCGGGAGACCAGGTTGTAGTGCGGCTGGAGCGCCACGTACTTGGCCAGGCCCTCGCGGTCGGAGAAGTCCAGGGACTCCCGCAGCCGCTCGGGGGTGATGTTGGAGGCGGCGATCGCGCGGACCTTGCCGTCGCGCACCAGCTGGTCGAGCGCGGTGACGATCTCCTCGACGGGCACGGAGGTGTCGTCGAAGTGTGTGTAGTACAGGTCGATGTAGTCCGTGCCGAGCCTGCGCAGGGACTCCTCGGCGGCGGCCTTGATCGTGGTCGCGGCCAGCCCTTCGTAACGGGGGTGGGCGCCGACCTTGGTGGCGATGACCACGTCGGCCCGGTTGCCGCGCGCGGCCAGCCACTTCCCGATGATCGTCTCGGACTCGCCGCCGGAGTTGCCGGGGGCCCACTTGGAGTAGGCGTCGGCGGTGTCCACGAAGTTGCCCCCACCGGCGGTGTAGGCGTCCAGGACGGCGAACGACTGGTCCTGGTCGGCGGTCCAGCCGAACACGTTGCCGCCGAGGGCGAGGGGAAACACGGAGAGATCGGAGCTGCCGAGCGCACGAAGAGAGGTCATGGCGACAGCAACTCCCGCACGGGGCCAGGTATTCCGCGCCTCGCCCTCTCCTGGCAGCCCCTCCAGAGACACGCGGAACAACGGGAAAAGCGACGGGGATTCGGGGGCGCGAGGAACTGCGAGACAGCCAAGCCACCCACGACCCGCACCGGCACTGGCACCGGCACCCGCACCGGCGCCGGCACCGGCACCGGCACCGACGGCACCCGCACCGGCGTCACACCGTCACACCGTCACGGCTTGAGCCCCTTGGACCGAAGCCAGGTCATCGGATCGATCCCCGTACCGGAAGGCGCATGCACCTCAAGGTGCAGATGCGGCCCCGTCACGTTCCCCGTCGCACCGACCCGCCCCACGACCTCCCCCGTCGTCACCTTCTGCCCCGCGCCGACGGCGATCGACGACTGGTGGCAGTACCAGAGCTCGCTCCCGTCCTCGAGCGTGATGACCGTCCGGTACCCGTACGCCCCCGCCCACCCCGCCGACTTGACCGTCCCGGAGTGGATCGCCTTGAGCGGGGTGCCCGTGGGCGCGGCGAAGTCGAGGCCGGTGTGGTGGCCGGACGACCACATCGAGCCGGCCTCGCCGAACGTGGAGGTGATCGTGTACGAGCCCACCGGCAGGGAGTATTCGGCGGCCAGCTCCGCCAGCCGCGCCTGTTCCGCCTTCTTCGCCGCGGCCTCCTCGGCCGCCTTCTTCTCGGCGGCGGCCTTCGCGGCCTCGGCGGCGGCCTGGACCTTGGCGGCCTCCTGCTTGGCCTTCGCCTCGGCCGCGGCCTTCTGGGCCGCCGCCTTCTCCGCGGCGGCCTTCGCCTCGGCGACGGCCGCGGCCTTCTGCTGCCCGGCCTGCTGGAGGATCCGGGCGCGCAGTGCCTCCCCGGCGTCGGTGGCGCCCCCTTCGGCCTCGCTGGTGGAGAGCCCGGCCATGCTCAGCGGCGCAGCGGCGATCTTCCGGTCGGCCTCGGCGGCCGCGGTTTTGGAGGCGTCCCCGTGCGCGTCCACTCCCGTACCGCCGTGCGCGTCCGCTCCCGTACCGCCGTGCGCGTCCGCTCCCGTACCGCCGTGCGAGAGGAGTGCGCCGACGCCCGGCAGCGAGCCGAGGTCGGGCAGGCTCCCCGCGAGGGAGTCGGGCAGGGATATGGAGACGGGCGGTTTGCTCTGCGCGGTGGCCATGCCGCCCGCGCCGACCGCCGCGATGACCCCCACGCCGAGGACGGTGGAGCTGCGGGCGAGGCCGCCGCGCTGCTTGGCCACCCGGTGCCGGCCGCGAACCGCGCGTACGGACTCCTCGGTCGGGTCCCACTCCTCCCAGCTCTCGTCCTCGCCGGGCGCGTCCCCGTAGAGCGCGGCCCCAGGAGGCAGGGGAGTGTCGAGAGCAGGGTCGTTGGACGCCACGAAGGCGCTCCTTTCCTTCCTTCTCGCCTACCGGGTCAGCGGTGGGGGTCCCTAGGCCGTTAGGGCCCTGGAGGAGGGTTCGGAGCAGGAAGGTCTCCTACGAGCGCCCATGGCGGATGCCCGATTCGCCCCAAGTTGGTGGTCCCCCGGCTCCCTTGCGGGATTCGGCGCATGCGCACGGTGCCGCCTTGGCGACGGCTGGTACGACCGCGCTGCGTTATCGAACGTTAATAGAAGGCGGGGGTTGATTCCAAGCCGTTCCCCACTGATCGTTAACGGCCATGGCCCGGACTTAGCGCCCACTGCCGGGGCAAACCGGTCGAGTTCACGCCCCCTCGGAGCCACACCCGCCGCACCCGCATTCTGACGGAGTGTCAATTGTTATGCGCAGGGAGACCCTTCGCGCACCCACCGTGACCCCGCGCCACGGCGGCGGCCCTACTTCACGATCCGGACCGTGCGCCGCCGCTCGGGCTGGCCCTCGGCCGGGCGGGCCACCGCGAGCAGCGCCATGTCGTCGCTCGCGCCGCCGCCCGTGTAGCGGCGTACGTCGTCGACGAGCGCGTCCAGGACCTCGTCCGGGCCGGGGAAGATCGCGCCGCGCAGCCGTGCGCCGGGGTTGTAGAAGATGCCCTGGGCGTCGCGCGCCTCGGAGAGCCCGTCGGTGTAAAGGAGCAGCGTCGAACCGGGCGGGAAGGGGCGCAGCTCGGCCCGGTCCGGCCACACGCCGAGGTCCGACATGCCGAGCGGCAGTGCGGGTTCGGCCGGCACGATCGCGTCCAGGGATCCGTCCGGGTGCAGCAGGAACGGCTCGGGATGGCCCCGGTTCACCGTGCGTACGGTGCCGTCGCCGCGCGGGATCTCGGCGAGCAGCGCCGTGGTGAACCCCTCGACCGCGTCGAGCCGGTCGCGCCGGGTGCCCTCGCGGGCCAGCGCCCGCTCCAGGCGCTGGGTCACCGCCTCCAGGGAGGACTCCTGCTCGGCCGCCTCCCGGAACGCCCCGATCACCACGGCGACGGCCTCGACCGCCTGGAGCCCCTTGCCGCGGACGTCGCCGACGATGAGCCGGACCCCGTACGGGGTGTCCTGCACGGCGAAGAGGTCTCCGCCGATGAACGCGTCCGCCTGCGCCGCCTCGTACCGCGCGGCGACGTGCAGGCCACCGATGCGGGACGCGGGCGTGGGCAGCACGGCGCGCTGCGCGGTCTCGGCGATGACACGGGCCGATGCGAGCCGTTCACCACTGCGGCGCAGGATGCTGTTGATGACGAGGGCGAGCGCGCCGACCGTGAGCACGGTGAACAGCTCGCTGGCGCCTTCGCCGAGGTTGGGGAGGTCGTGTATGAACCAGAGCAGCACGACGGCGAGCACCGAGCCCATGCCGACGGCGGCGGTGCCACGGCCCGAGTAGAACGGGGCCGCGGCGACCGGGGCGCCCGCGAAGAGGGCGGCGGCCGTCAGGTCGGGCGGGGTCGAGGCGTCGAAGGCGAAGCCGACGACGACGAGGAGTACGGGTAGCGCCCGTACCAGGCGCCCGTCGCCTTCTGCTCGCTGCCGCACCCGTCCAGACTGCCCCGTCCCGGCCCCGACGTCGACTCGGACGCGCCCAAGCGGGGCGTCGGGCGCGGCGGATCAGTACGGGCGCGGGGGCACGAACCCCGCCCGCTCGGGGCCGGCCCGCACGGTTCACCAGGGCTCGGCCCGGGCGGTCCACCAGGGGCTCGGCCCGCACGGTCCACCAGGGCTCGTCGGCTCGCACGGTTCACCAGGGGCTCGGCCCGGGCGGTCGAGGGCGGCGGCAGCACTGCGGGCCCGGACACGTCCGCCGTCCCACCCGGTCAAGCGCGGCGGCAGCGCTGCGGGCCCGGACGCGTACGGGGGCAGGTTCCCCTGGTGTGGCGGTGGTGGACGACGCCCTGATCCGGCACGCACGGCGGCTCGGCCCAGCCGCCGCGTTCGGGGCGGCAGCCCGCGGGGACCGCCGAGGGGCGGACCGGCACCCGCCGGCCGGCGGGCACGGGCCGGGGTCCGGGCCCGGGGCCCTTCCCGCCCGGCTCCTGGCAGCCACCCAGGACGAGTACGCAGAGCACGAGCGGGAGCAGCACGGCACGCACCCTCCGCCACGTTCCGCACCCGCCCGTCGCCCCGCCGCGCCCGCGCCCCCACTCGTGCCCACTCACCACCTCGCCCCCTCCCTCATCCCGCGAGGCCCACCATGACTCATCGCGCACGCGAGACTACTGGGCGCACACACCCCCGGCGGCCGGGGCGTCGGGGAGGTGGCGCTCCGCGTACACCGTCAGGGCGTCCCGCACGAAGGCCGCCGTGCCCTCGCCGTGCCGGTCGTAGGTGGCGCCGAAGCGCGGGTCGTCGACGTACATCCGGCCGAGCCCGATGACGTAGGACCTGCTGACGCTCGTGGTGGCGGACAGCCAGGCGACGTGGCGCCCGGCGATGTCCTGCGCCACGTCGCCGTCGGCGGCCAGGCCGTCCCCGCGGGCCAGGCCCCAGTCGCGGGCGATGTCGTCGTGTTCCCGCTGGAAGCCCTTCTTCTCCTCCTCGGTGAGCGAGCGCCACCAGCGGTCGCTCTTCTCGTACGCGTCCCGCCCCCAGCGGCGGCTCACCTCCTCCTCGTACTGGGTGTGATCGAAGCCGTCGAACACTTCCTCGGCCATGAGCTCCATTCCCTTCCCGGTCTTGTGCAGGGTGGTCCGCACGGACGCGATCTGCCGCGCGATGCGCGCACGCTCCTGTTCGAGGAGGCGCAGATGGGTGCGCAGGGCGGCCGACGGATCGCGTTCGCCCTCCAGGACCTCGCCGATCACGGGCAGCGAAAGCCCCAGCTCCCGAAGGAGCAGAATCCGCTGGAGCCGGACCAGGGCGTCCTGGTCGTAGTAGCGGTATCCGTTGCTTCCGATCCGGCTGGGGGCGAGCAGGCCCAGCTCCCCGTAGTGGCGCAGGGTGCGGCTGGTTGTCCCGGCCTTCTTGGCGATCTCCTGGATCGACCACTCCTTGCCGTGCACGTTCACACGGCCACGCTAGAACTTGACGTTGCGTAAAGGTCAAGGACGCGGAGGAGCCCGCGCGGGAGGGCGGGAGCCGGGGAACGCGAAGAGGCCCGGCACTGTGAACAGTGCCGGGCCTCTTCGTTCAGTAGCGGGGACAGGATTTGAACCTGCGACCTCTGGGTTATGAGCCCAGCGAGCTACCGAGCTGCTCCACCCCGCGTCGGTAAACACAACTGTACGCCATACGCAGCGGTGCTCCGAACCATTTACCAGCGCCCACCCCGAACCCACCTGCGGACGCTCCCCGTCGCCCCGCCGGGCAGGCCCCGCGCCGTTCACCGCACGCCGTGCGCGCCATCCGCGCGGAGCGGGAAACCCGGGAAAGAAAAGTGCCGCACGGGCGCGACATCCCACCGAGTCACGTAGTCATCAGGGGTATGCACGGGGACCACGGAACAAGAGAACAGGCGGGGACCGAGTGAAAGCAGTACAGGAGGATGCGTACCTGAATTTCGTGGCCGCGAGGGGGAAGGCCCTGTACCGCTCGGCGTACGTGCTCGCGGCCGGCGACACCTACCTGGCCGAAGACCTGGTGCAGGAAGCCCTCAGCCGGGTGTACGTGCACTGGAACCGGGTGGCCTGCGCGAACAGCCCGGCGGCGTACGCCCAGACGATTCTGGTCCGCACCTTCCTCAGCCTGCGGCGTCGGCGCAGTACCGGCGAGCGGCCCACCGGGACCCTGCCCGACGGCGCGGCAAGCGGCCCGGACGCGGCCCTGCGCCTGACCCTGCTGGACGCGCTCGGTCAACTCCCGCCCCGCGACCGGGCGGTGCTGCTCCTGCGGTACTGGGAGGACCGCAGCATCGAGGAGACCGCCCGGATGCTCAAGCTGAGCAGGAGCGCGGTCCGCTCCCAGGGCACCCGCGCACTCGACAGGCTGCGCGCGTTGCTCGGCGACAGCCTGTCCGACCTGGTCGCGCACTGAATCCCCGTGCCCGCGGGTCCGTACCGCCGCACCGCCGCACCGCCGCACCGCCGCACCCCAACCGTCAGCGACAGAAGACACAAGGTGACGCCAGCATGCCGTTCGAAGCAGATCTCTCACACGCCCTGTACCGCACGACCGACGCACTCGAACCCGATCTGACCTCGCTCGTGGACGGAGCCGTCGAGCGCGGCCGGGCCGCCCGTCGACGGCGCCGCACCACCCGCGTCCTCACCGGGGCCGGGGCCTGCGCCGTGATCGCGGGGGCCGCGCTCGTGATGCCCGGCATGCTCGCCGGGGTCCGGTCCGCGGGTTCCGACATCGAGCCGGCGGCGCTGGCCGTGCCCCGTTCGGCGATCAGCGGCACCCAGATGATCCAGGCCGTGGAAGGCACGTTCCCCGGGGGCCGGTTCAGCGAGGTGAGCGGGCAGAGCAACAACCCGTCGGATCCGTCCGGCGGTTACGTGGCCAACGGCGGACTGGTCGTCGACGACGGGCACGGAGCGGCCATGGTCGGCGTATCGGCCGTGCGGCTCAAGCTGCCGCTCAGGGACGGCGACGGGCTGAGCTGCGACCAGACACCCGCACGCGCCGCGGGCGACACCTGCACGCTGAGCGAGCTGCCGAGCAGCGCCGCGATTCCCGGCGGGGCCGTGGTGATGTCACAGAAGAACGCGGCCGAACAGCCGGCGCACGCCGACACCGCGCACCGCTGGACGGTGACGGTGACACTGAAGTCGACCGGGGCGCAGCTCCAGATGGTGCAGTGGAACAGCACGGGCGGCGGCAACGGCGCCGACACACCCAAGCCGACCCGCACCGCGCCCCCCCTGTCCGAACAGCAGGCGGTGGCCGCCCTCACCGGCGCGACCTGGGCCCCGATCCTGGGCGCGGTCGGCTGACCCACCATCCCGCGCCGACCGCCGAAGTCGCAGATCGAACGCCGAGGGTTGAAGGGCGAAGGGCGAAGGGCGAGGGGCGAGGGGCGAGGGGCGAGGGGCGAGGGTTGAAGGCCGAGGGGGCGTCGCCCGGACACCCAGAAGCGGCCCGGCCCGACGGAACCGGTCGACCGATGAATGGCGCCAGGGGCCGCCGCCCCGTCCGCTGGACGGTCACCGCGACGGCGGCCTGCTGACCTCATGCGCCTCGGAGGCTGTGCCGGCGTTGACGTTCACGCGGATGGCTCCGGAGCGATCTCCGCGATCAGGCCCTCCACCAGCACCTTGATCTCGTCCCGGATCGGGCGGACCGCCTCGACGCCCTGGCCCGCCGGATCTTCCAGCTTCCAGTCGAGGTAGCGCTTGCCGGGGAAGACCGGGCAGGTGTCGCCGCAGCCCATGGTGATGCAGACGTCCGACTCGTTGACCGCGTCCACGGTCAGGACCTTCGGGGTCTCGGCGGAGATGTCGATGCCGACCTCGGCCATCGCGGCAACGGCGGCCGGGTTCACTACCTTGCCCGGGTCGGACCCGGCCGAGCGGACCTCGACAAGGTCCCCGGCCAGGTGGGTCAGCCACGCGGCAGCCATCTGGGAACGGCCGGCGTTGTGGACACAGACGAACAGCACAGCGGGCTTGTCGGACATCAAGGGTCTCTCTTGTCTCACGTGTCTCGCGGCTGGATCAGGCACGAATGAAGTCAGCATTCAATGATGTCACTCACCACTGATGTGAAAGTATCAGCCCATGATGACGTCAGTCGACACTGAACTGATGCGGGTCCTGGCCGACCCGCTCAGGCTCAAGATCGTGCACCTGCTCGCCCAAGAGACGCTCTGCACCACGCACCTGGTCGAGGAGACCGGCGCCAAGCAGACCAACCTCTCCAACCACATGAGGGTGTTGCGGGAGGCGGGCGTGGTCGACACCGAGCCGTGCGGCCGCTTCATCTACTACAAGCTGCGCCCGGAGGTACTGGAGACCCTGGCGGGCTCATTCGCCGAGCTGGCGGCGCGTGCCCGTACGACCGTCGAGACCGGCCGGAAGCGAGCCTGCTGATGACCAGCACCGAACCCGACGCGACCGGCAGAACCACCGCCGGGGAGACGGGAGTTGTCGCCAAGCTGTCGACACTCGACCGCTTCCTCGCCGTCTGGATCCTGATCGCGATGGGCCTCGGCCTCGGTCTCGGCCGCACCATCCCCGGCCTGAACGACGCACTCGCCGAGGTCGAGATCGGCGGGATCTCCCTCCCGATCGCGGTCGGCCTGCTGATCATGATGTACCCGGTCCTCGCCAAGGTCCGTTACGACAGACTCGACGCGGTGACCGGCGACAGGAAACTCATGGTTTCCTCGCTGGTCATCAACTGGGTGCTCGGCCCGGCCGTCATGTTCGCCCTCGCGTGGATCTTCCTGGCCGACCTGCCCGAGTACCGCACCGGCCTGATCATCGTCGGGCTCGCCCGCTGCATCGCCATGGTCATCATCTGGAACGACCTGGCCTGCGGCGACCGCGAGGCGGCAGCTGTGCTCGTGGCCCTCAACTCGGTCTTCCAGGTCCTGGCGTTCGGCCTGCTCGGCTGGTTCTACCTCGACCTGCTGCCCGGCCGGCTCCACCTCGGCACCGGCCGGCACCTGGACATCTCCCTGTGGAAGATCGCCCTCAACGTCGTCATCTTCCTCGGCATCCCCCTGCTCGCCGGATTCCTGACCCGCCGCATCGGCGAGCAGAGACTGGGCCGCGAGCGCTACGAGGCCAACTTCCTGCCGAAGATCGGACCTTGGGCCCTGTCCGGGCTGCTCTTCACGATCGTCATCCTCTTCGCCCTCCAGGGGAAGACCATCACCTCGCAGCCGCTGGACGTGGCGAGGATTGCGCTGCCGCTGCTGGTGTACTTCGCGATCATGTGGTTCGGTACCTTCGCTCTCGGCAAGGCGATCGGCCTGAACTACGACCGCACCGCCACGCTCGCCTTCACCGCAGCCGGCAACAACTTCGAGCTGGCCATCGCGGTCGCCATCGCCACCTTCGGCGTCACCAGCGGCCAGGCCCTCTCCGGTGTCGTCGGCCCGCTGATCGAGGTCCCGGTCCTGGTCGCGCTCGTGTACGTGTCGCTGGCCTGGCGCCGACGCTTCGCTCCGGCGACCTGAAGGATTCGAACGCCGCCACTCCAGAGTGGCGGTGCGACGGACAGTTCAGGCCGGGGGCGCGGACGACAGCAACTGCCCCATGGCGGCCAGCACGGCCGGCTCCACCCGGTAGTACACCCACGTCCCCCGCCGCTCGGAAGACAGCAGCCCTGCGTCCTTGAGCTTCTTCAGGTGGTGGGAGACGGTCGGCTGGGACACGCCGACATCGGAGATGTCGCACACACATGCCTCGCCGCCCGCGTGCGAGGCGACCGCCGAGAACAGCCGCAGTCGGACCGGATCGCCGAGCGCCTTGAACGTCTTCGCGGTCCGCTCGGCCTCCTCCGCACTCAACGGGCGCTCGTTCAGCGGCGGGCAGCAGGGCATCACGGGCTCGTCGGCCTGATGGAGGACCGGCAGCGCCACCACATCCGTGGCCACACTCGAATTCGACATACGTCAATATTGACATCCGTCGATCCAGTGCGCCAAGCTCCCTCGCATATCGAAGAACGTCGAATCAGATGTTCGACGGAGTCGCTGCCTTGATCCGCCCCCTGATCCGGCCCTCGATCCGCCTCTTGATCCGCCCCTTGATCCGCCCCACCCTGCCCCAGGAGCATTCGATGAGCGAGAAGACCGCTGCTGCCCTGCCCGTCGTCGTCATCGGCGCGGGCCCCATCGGCCTGGCCGCCGCCGCCCACCTGGTCGAGCGCCGCATCGAACCGCTGGTCCTGGAGGCGGGTCCAGCTGCGGGCAGCGCGGTGCGCGACTGGTCGCACGTCCGCCTCTTCTCCACCTGGGCCGAGGTCGTCGACCCGGCCGCCGAGAAGCTGCTCGCCCCCACCGGCTGGGTCAAGCCCGACGGCGCCACGTACCCGACCGGCGGCGACTGGGCCGAGCGCTACCTCCAGCCGCTCGCCGCCGTCCTCGGCGAACGCGTCCGCTACGGCGCCCGGGTCACCGGAGTCTCCCGCGCCGGACGTGACCGCGTCGTGGACGCCGACCGTGATGAGCAGCCCTTCACCGTCCACATCGAGTACGCCGACGGCAGCGGGGGCCGCCTGTTCGCCCGCGCTGTCATCGACGCCTCCGGCACGTGGTCGACGCCCGGCCCGCTCGGCGGCGACGGCCTCAAGGCCCTGGGCGAGAAGGCCGCGGCCGACCACATCTCCTACCGCGTCCCCGACCTCAAGGACCCTTCCGTGCGGGCCCGTTACGCGGGCCGGCGCACCGCCGTCGTCGGCTCCGGTGCCTCCGCCTTCACCACCCTGGCCGCCCTCGCCAAACTGGCGAAGGACGAGCCGGGCACCCACGCCGTGTGGATCCTGCGCCGCGGCATCAGCGGTTCGACCTTCGGCGGCGGCGAGGCCGACCAGCTCCCCGCCCGCGGCGCCCTGGGTTTGGCCGCGAAGGCCGCCGTCGACGACGGATACGCCGACGCGGTAACCGGTTTCCGCACGGAGGCCGTGGAGACGACCGAGGACGGCCGCCTGGTGTTGGTGGGCGAGGACGGCCGCAGTCTCGACCCGGTCGACGAGGTCGTCGGACTCACCGGCTTCCGCCCCGACCTGTCCTTCGTCGACGAACTCCGTCTCGCTCTCGACGAGCGCCTTCAGGCCCCGGTCGAGCTGGCCCCCCTGATCGACCCCAACGCCCACTCGTGCGGCACCGTCCACCCACACGGTGCGGCCGAGCTGTCCCACCCCGAGAAGGACGTCTACCTGGCCGGCATGAAGTCCTACGGCCGCGCACCCACCTTCCTCGCCATGACCGGCTACGAGCAGGTCCGCTCCATCGCCGCCGCGCTCTCGGGCGACCACGAGGCCGCCGGACGCGTCGAACTGACCCTCCCCGAGACCGGGGTGTGCGGCGGCGCCGGCCTCTTCGACGAGCCGGACACCGCCCAGGCGGGCGACGGTGGTGGCTGCTGTGCCGCCCCGGCCACCCTCCGGATCGGCGCCGATGTCCCGGCGCCTTCCGGGGGCTGCTGACCAACCCCGCCTCGGGGCATCCGCGTACGCCCCGCTCGACACCTGGGCCACGAGTGGCCCCAAAACGGCGGAGCGCCCCGGCCGACGATCCCCGGCCGGGGCGCTCCCATGCAGGTCAGAGGGGGTAAGCCCTCCGCCACTCGATGTAGGCCATGTCGGACGCGAACCGACAACCAACGGATTAAAAGTCCCGGCATGATCATGCTGGACGGATTTAAGTGCTCAGCCGTCGTCCTGTTTCGCCTGGCCAGGGGGCCACGGCTTACCGATCCGTCCAGCCCGGGACAACGTGTGCTGGCGCATCCGCTCACGCATTGCTCACGCATCCAGGGTGGTGACCAGCTCGCCTCCGGCCAGCATGAACTCAACAACCGCCCCCACCAACCAATGCGTTCTCCAGGGATTCCCCGGAAGGCCGACAGCGTTTCGACCTGCCATGCAGTTGGTGAGGGCTCGGCTTCCGATCGGAGGGCGCGCTGGGAAACGCTGCCAGAACTGCTAGCGGCGTGACTGGCGATAGCAGCGTGGCAACAATATCGCCGAAAATCAGTGTTGTGTCCGGATGGGCCGGTAGCTTCGGCGTAGCTGGATGAGGTGCTGGCGGTGTCCCTGCCGTCGCACTGACCGAGGGGAGGATCCACGTGGTCGTTGGAGAGACGCCGCCGCAGCAGGTAGGGGAATGGGCGGCTGGGACTCGGATGGTGGCTAAGCACTTGCGAGCCCCTGCGCTCGAAGGGCGGCTGTACCTGTTGCCCGACAAGACCATCGAGGGCATGGCCGCCTATCTCGGAAGCACTGCGGGGCTGGTCAAAACCCTGAGGCGGGACGGGATCGACATCGACTTCGCCCTTCCGAAGGACGCCCGCCGCTACCTGAGCGAGTACAGCGCGGACAGCGTCATCGCCTCGATCGCGGTCGCGGTGGCCATCGGAGTCTCCAGCGACGCGGTGAAAGCAGCAGCCAAGGCGATCGCGGCAACGGCCCGAGCAAGGGCGCGGTCTGTCCTGGGACGTAGCGACGGAGTAGCAGCCACGGATGACGCGCTTATCACCGTGAAGATCGCTGAACTTGAACTCAGGCAGCCAGGCGTCACGTTGCGCGGCGTTGAGATCACCGGACGAGTGAGCGAGATTGAGCGCCTCACCGGTGAGGCGCTGTCCCGCCGAGCGCCACAGGTTCCGACCTCCGAAGCAAACCCAGTTACGCAGTCACTTTCGGCAACGGACGCGGAGTGAAATGGAGAAAATCAGCGGGCGTCTGATCCGCACCGGGGTCTCCCTCCCCCCGCCATCCGGGCCGGACCGACAGCGGATGCTTTGGCGAGACGGACAGATGGCCTTCAGGGAATCGGCCCGCGCCTACGCTGGCTCCTGCCGCCTGCTCGTCGAATACGCATGCGCCGACCTGCCCGACATCCCCACCTGGGAGCGCACTACGGCAGATCTGGCACGCCGAGGTATCCGAGAAACACAAGCACAACAACGCCATCTGCGGGGGATGTGGGACCCATCGGCCCGCCGATTGCGCCGCGCGGCTCGGCGGCGCTCAGCGGGGTCCGTGGCTGGAGTGATCCGAGCCCGCCAATCAAGATTGCCAGCACTCGACCTACGGCGGTTTGCCAGCCACGGCCTCAGACTGCCGACCGCCGAGGGACTCACCCCCGCAGCCGTCGCGTATTGGGAGAACGCCGAGCAGCTCGCACGCCAGGCTCTTGCACACGCTGTAGATGCCTTCAACTTCCTGGAGGACACACCTGGGCACGAGGCTGCGCACCGTCATGCACACGAAGTCGCAGCCTTTGTGGGGGGCCTGTTCGGCTGCGAACTAGCCTTCGAGAATGGCAGGTACTGGGATGTGTGCCCAGTCTCACTTATGCACTATCGCTGGGGAACGTCAATCGGCTTCACCGCAGTGCGTCTCTGCTCACTGTGCGGAGAAGACCTCGACGAGTGCCCTCACATGATCGATACCTTGTATGAGGTGCTGGTCTCACGTGAGCAGGACGGATCCTGCACGGCTTGCAGAGAACCTGCGTGCGGGCACATAGTCGGCGAGAGGGTGCAAGTGCTTCCGCAGGCGGTGATCGCAGAGGCATCAATCCACGAGGTGTCGTTGGTCCGCACTCCGCGCGATCCACTCGCGCGGATCACTCGGCTAGATTTCGCTCCTGAGATTCTGCGGCAGGCGCTAGGGGCAGACCCAGAGGGACAGCCACTGGCTTGCCATCGGTGTCTGCACCCCTGTAATGGCTTCACATACCCCATGGGTTGAAAGCGATCTACCAACTCGTCCGATGAGGTGAGACCGACGCCCAGAGCGTGTCCCTCCTACTCGGCAGTCAGGGCGCAGTGCTATGCAGTCTGCCTCGTGAGCCTGTTGTCCTTTGCTGGAAGGCGACGACGTTTCCGTCTTCATCTGCCTGTTTCGGTCCTGCCGACTTAGTCTTGGCAGGCTGCGGAGCGATTGACCTCAAGACAGTGGGTTGAATCGCCAGCTGGTCCGACGCGCGTAGATACGGCCTGTCCCCGTACTGACGCTGCAGAAGGCTCCAGAGGAGCAATGGCGCTTCCTGCCCCACTGACACAGGCTCCTCCTTGCGCCAGCCCCGCTGAGTCAACTGAACGTACAGTGACCGCTTACGGCTCTCCCCGATGTTCCCCACGGCGACCCCACGCAGGATGAGCGCCTGGATTGACACGCCCCATGCCTGTTTCCTACGCGCGAAGCCTTCCAACGTCAGTCGGTCGGTGATCTCCTCCTTTGCCCTTTCCTGCGGGACGAGTAGGGCGCCGGCAAACCGGTTAGCTTCACCTTCAGGATCCGCTACGCGCGGCCTGAAGGTGTGGAGAACCAGGTGCCCCAACTCATGGGCCAGGGTGAAGCGGTCCCGATCACCCTGCGCACCAGGGAAGTAGGCGATCAACGCTGTCTCGCCGATACCGGCCCAGTACGACACACCGAAGTGCTTGTTGGTAGGGCTTGCGGAGTCGCCTGTGGGATCGGGAAGCACGATCGGCGCAACCGCAATGCCTGCGCGTTCAAGGGCCCGTGTGAGGTGGGGGATGGGCTTATCCGGGGCAAGGCGTAGGGCCTCACGAGTCTGAGCCGCGAGGTCCTCCACCTCGTCTCCTGACAGCTCTGGTGCGCTAGCAAAGGGGAGAGGGGGCGCCGGGTATCCAGCCTTGCTGGTGATCTCCTCTGTCACGCGGAAGCTCTCGCCGTAGAACGCGCTGATCCGGCGCGTGACTGTCCGGCTTGCACTGGCCATTTTGCGGAAGCGCAGGGAATCCAGTGGCACAGAGGAGGGCTGAGCGTAGAAGAAGCTCATCGGCGTATCGGTGGCATCCGCGATCGCACGGAGCCGCTCCTCGGCTGGCTCGCGCGCCCCGGTTTCTACTTGCGAAATCCAACTCTGGCTGATGCCTGTCAGACGGCAGAGATCGGCGCCGGTCAGGCCAAGGAGGTCGCGAAGCGTTCGCAGCCGCTCACCGGGAGAAGCCTCCAGTGCCGTCGGCATCGTTCGTCTCCTCATCCGGAAGTTCAAGTTCCAGACCTTCATCTTGCGGCTCGAAGTGAAGGTCACGCAGGTCGGACGCGCTAGCAAGCAGTGGAAAATCAAGGTCGACAAGCTGTTCCTTGCCGAACCTCCACGTTCCGACGGTCCGCACTACACGGAACAACGGTGCTCCCTGCGCATCGATACGCCAGAGGATAAGCAGATCGCTGCCTTCCGACCCCATCAGGGTCGGCTGGCCAAACTTCGTCAGAGGGCGGTTCTGGTAGAAGGCTCGCCGCTGACGGTTCGGCCCAGGAGCGGGGACGTGGTCGTCCCTGAAGCCGTGGAGCAGCCGCGTGCAGTACTCATCGTTTGTGAGCCACAGCTCACCGTTCCTGCGGTGGTTGCCGCTGAGTTTCCAGTCGCCGAGTCGCGCCGCAGTGGCACCGAGCCGGTAGTGGACGAAGGCGCGCGTCATGTGTGTGCGGATCCAGCCGTAAGCCTGTCCGTCCATCTCGGGTACCTGGGAGCGCTGGTGCTGGACTGCCCATGCGAAGGCGTCGTGAAGGGGCTCGCAGAGCTGAGCGGTGGCCTCGCAGATACTTTCGACCTCACCCTTAACCATGGGCGTGAAAATATCACGGAAAAAGTTAAAGACATAGCTTCCTCTGCGCCAACTGCCCTGCGCAGCACGGTTTCTGACGGAGGCCAAGCTCGACGACATCGCTGTCATCCCAAACCTCGACCACGACCCGGTCGTTACAAGTTGGCCCGCCAAGGGCCTGCTGGTGTCTCCGATGGACGCGCCAAAGCTAGGCGCGTCACTGCGTGAGATTTCGGCTCACCCATTCACGCTGAGGCGAGGGTGCCGCTGATGCCGCAGGCGCCACGGTTGCAGGCATCGTTGAGTCCAACGAAACGGCGGAAGGTGCGGGCCAGTAGTGCGTGGCACATGATCAGCTCCTCCGCATGTCGCCGGAAGTCGCACGCGAAGCTAAGTAGCCCCTAGCTACCAGCCATTGAGGGAGACCTCGGGGCCCCCGGAGAGGTATTGGCTGAGGGCACTGGCGGTGGTGTCCACGAACTCCTTGGGGATGGCGTCGGCGTCGACCCAGCGGACCTGCGAGTGCTTGCGAGGTTCGAGGTTCTCAGGCTCGCCGGTCCACTCATGCGCGGCGAAGACGACGGTGAGGAAGCCATTTGGGGCTTCAACACCCCAGGCGCTGTGGATGATGTGGGCGACCTTCAGAGCCTCGGGCTTCACGGTCAAGCCGGTCTCCTCGTACAGCTCGCGGACCGCGGTCTCGGTGATGGGCTCGCCGGGTTCGCTCTTGCCGACGGGAAGGTCCCACATGCCCTGGGCGAACTTGGCGTTCTGGCTGCGCTGGAGGAGGACGACGCGGTTGGTGGCCTTGTCGTGGACGATGACGGCGGCGACCAGCAGGGTCATGGAGTCTAGGGCGGGCTTGAGGGCTTGGGGGTGGTCGTCGGTTGTCGGCTGAGCCACGGCGGTCCCTTCGTCGGCAGGGTTGTTGGGCATGTTAGGCGAGTGCTTCGCGTACACGGCGGGCTAGTTCGGCGGCGCCAGGGACGCGGCGGCGTTGATAGACCGCAAGGGGCGAGCGGATGGAGGAGATCGCTTTGCGGGTGCGGTCGGAGGTCATGCCCTCCATGAGGCTCAGGGCCTGCATCCAGGCGGCGACGGCCTCGTCAGCGCGGGCCTGGGCGGCGAGGCTGTCGCCGAGGTCGGCGTAGGTGAGGGCGTGGACCCGCTTGTATTTCTCGGGGTCCCAGCGGGTCAGGGCGTCGCGGTGCTGCTGTTCGGTGCCGACGTGGTCGGCGAGGTCGGTGAGGGTGCGGGCGGTGTGACTGGCCACGGTGCCGGCGGCGGGTCCGCTCACGCGGGAGTAGCGGGGCTGGGGGCCGTCCTCGCGCAGGAGGGCGTCCTCGGCGGCGAGGAGGGCACGGGCTGCTGCGGGTTTCTCGCCAGTGGCCGCGTACGCGCGGGCGTGGGTGATGTGGAGCAGGGCTTCGGTCTGGCCGTCGATGTGTCCGATGCCCTGGGCGAGGGCGGCTTCGGAGAGGTCGATGCAGTGGTGGGGCTGTTTGAGGCTGAGGGCCTGGTGGGCCAGGGTGCGCATCATCCAGGCGGCGTGACCGTGCGGGTCGGCTTCGTAGGCGAGCTGGTAGCCGACCTGGTAGTAGCGCTGGGCGGCACCCTCGTGGCCGAGGTCGTGGTGCTTCCAGCCCGCGAGGTAGGCGAGTTCCGCAACGGCGCCGAAGGCGGCCCCGCGTAAGTCCTCCGAGGCGAAGCGGCCGCGGAGCATGGGCGCTGCGGTGTCGGCAAGGTAGGCGGTGACGGTGGTCAGCCCGTGGCCACCGCCCAGGCGCTCGTCGGCCGCGCTGAAGGCCGTCGTGATCTGGCGTACGACGTCGACCTCCTCGGTGCCGACCAGGGTGTTTCCCGTGCGGGCGCGCAGGAGCCGGGTGGTGGCCTCGTGGTCGTGGGCCAGCGGCATGGCGACGCCAGCCGTGGTGAAGGTGGCGACCGCCAGGAAGCGATGGCGTTCGACGTCGGCACGGCCCAGGTCGGTGATGGCGAGGACGGCGTCCGGCTCATCCGGTACATCGGCTTCGGGTGCCCGGAGGCCGATCTCCGTCTGGGTGATGATTCGCCCAGCTCGGCGGGTCAGTGCCTCGGCGAGGTACTGGCCGGTCCGGCCGATGGGCTGACGGACGCCGTTCACCCAATGGGAGATGGCCGACTTGTTGGTCTGGATGATCTCGCCGTTCTCCGCGGCGACGCGCCGGACGTCCTTCGCGAGTGCCTCGTAGGTGCAGCCGGTCGCGTCGATGGCCTCGCGCAGGCGGGAGTTGGGTGCTCTCTGCGCTGCCACGATCGCCTCCATTCCGGAGCTGTAAACCGCGTATACCGCTTGGCCTCGCTCTCACCGTACCCACTGTGCGTGACGGCCGGTTCACTAATCATCAGCCGCCCGGCACGGCCAGACTCCGTGATCCAGGCTCCCCTCTTGGTCCGGGCGGCCCCGAAGTTCCGTACGCCCGCCTGGGGTTCGGCCACTCCCATGCCCCGCCCCGGCCCATCAGAGACGGAGACACGGTGACCACCATCAACAGCACAGCCATCACGGTCGAGCTGCCCGAAGCCTTCGACGAGCGCTGGAACCGCCTGCCTGGCATCCAGGTCGAAGGCCGGCGCCTCACCATCGACCCGGCCGAGTACTTCTTCCGCTTCGAGTCCAACACCTGGCTCGTCGCCGACTGGGAGCTGGTCAAGTCCCAGCTCCTGGACGTGGAGGAGACCACCGAGAGCTCGGTCGAGCAGCTCGCGCTCGACTTCATCAAGAACCACGGCGAGTCCACCTCCGACGCGGCCCGCGTGCTGACCACCGCGTACGAGGTGTACACCTACCTCTTCCGCGACGAGCACCTCGCCGGCCTCGGCCTGCCGCAGATCACCCCGGCGCACCTGCGGATGCTCCGCGAGGCCGCCACGCTCATGGCACTGAACAAGGTCGAGCTGGACGGGCACATCTCCAACGTCGGCCCCTGCTGGTTCTTCCCCGCCGCCACCTCCGTCGTCTTCGACCTGGACGACGAGACGGGCGACATGCTCGACGAGGTCTACCACGGCGGCTGGTTCAACGAGCACCGCCGCCTCGAATCGATCAAGGCCCACGCCGCGCTCGGCGGACGGCTCGTGCACGGCTGCCAGTCCGTGCCGGACCAGTCCGGTGGTGTCGTCGCGCCCTACGGTGCCTCGATGGCCAACTTCCGTGATGACCTTGCCCAGTTCAAGGCCGGATGGATCGAGCAGGTCTATGCCCACCGCGTGACCGACCCCGCGTAACCCCAGCCAGGCTCCGGGGCGGGCCGACTACCTCGCCCGCCCCGGACGCCACCACCAGGATCGGAACCCTCGATGGACACGAACCTCAGCGCCGAACTCCTCTCCGACCTCTGCGCCCTCGCCGGGCGACCCGCTCCCGTCGCGCGCGAAGAGGTGCGGGTGTGGTCCATGTCCGGCGTCGAACGGCTAGCCTTCCCCGACGGCAGCACGGCCATCCTCAAGTACGCCAAGAAGCCCTTCGACAGCGAGGACCAGGCCCTCCGCCTCGCCGCCACCTACGGGGTTCCCGTGCCCAAGCTCCACGCCTCCGCCATCGTCGACGGCTGGCTCGGCATGCTGCTCGAAGACCTCGGTGCCCCCGTCCGCGACGCCGACGACCTCGACGGCGCAGCAGCCGCAGTCCTCCTCCACCACACCCGCACCGCCCCAGCCCTGCCAGTCCTCGACGACAAGGGACTCCAAGCCCTGACCGGCCGGGCCCTCGACCACCTCGACCTGCTCCGCAAGGCCGACCGCTGGCAGGACACCGACGACATCGAGCACGCCCTGGACCAGATCACCCAGGCCGCAGCCGCCCGCGCGGGCGGCGCCACCCGCTCCCCGTTCGGCTGGGTGCACTCCGAGTTCCACCCCACCAGCCTCCACATCGGGCAGCGCGGCTGGCGCCTGCTCGACTTCGCCCGCGCCTTCACCGGCCCCGGTCTGCTCGACCTCGCCAGCTGGCACGGCACCCTCGAAACCCCCGACCCCGCGCGCCTGCGCGCCTTCCTGGAGTCGTACGTCGCCGAGGGCGGCAGTGCCGAGACCCTTGACCGGCGCGGCGGGCTCGCCGCAGAGAACTGGGCACTGGGCTGGCACCGCATGTGGGCCGTCGAGTGGTTCATGGAGCAGGCCATCCGCTGGATCAACGACCCGGCCACCGACCCCGCGTACATCACGGTCGTACGCCGCCACCTGGCCGACGTCCTCCAGTTCCTGGAGGTGTAGATGCCTGCCGCCCAAGCCTCTCCGTGGCTCGCCCACGCCCTCCAACGCACTGCCGCGGGACCGGCCGAGCCCCTGAACGTGCCCGCCCGGATGGAATGGACCACCCGGCCCGGCAGCGGCCCCGATGCCGAGATCCTCGGCCCGGACCTACGCCGCAAACGCGTACTCGAACTCGGCTGCGGCCCCGGCCACAACGTCGCCTGCCTCGCCACCCGCTACGGGGCCCGGGCCACCGACCTCGACCTGGTCGGCCTCCAGATCCGCCGGGCCCGCTCGCACTACGGACGCCTGGGCAACGCCACCTTCGTCGCCGGCCACGCCCTGCACTACCTCCAGGCATCCGACAAGGAGTTTGACGCAATCTACTCCGTCTTCGGCGCCATCGGCCTGGTCAGCCCAGCCCTCCTGCTCCCTGCCATAGCTGAGCGCCTCAAGCCCGGCCGCACCCTCGCCTTCTCCGTCCCCCACCCCCAGCGCAACGGCAGGCACCCGTCCACCGACGACCGGCCCCGCCGCGACTATGTCACTCTGCCCGACCGCGCCCGACTGCCCATTGCCCGCTGGGACTTCGACACCGACCGCTGGGAGGCACACCTCGAACGGGCGGGCCTCTGGCTCACGTACGCCCAGGAGTTCCACGACACCCGCCACGGCCGCTGGCCCACCACCCTGTTGATCACCGCACGCAAGCTCTGACCCCGCCCCGCCTCTTCGCGGAGGAACCGATGCGCCTGCCCTACCTGCTCCTCGACATCGACGGTGTCCTCATACCGTTCCCCGGCAAGGACGAGACGCCCCCCTCGACCCACACCCGCCACGACGTCCTCCCCAGCGGCAGATCCCCTGACGCCCCGGTCACGATCTGGCTCAACGTCGACCACGGGCCCATGCTCATGGACGTGATCCGCACCGGCCTGGTCACCCCGGTGTGGTGCACCAGCTGGCGTCAGGACGCCGCCACCGTGATCGGCCCACTCCTCGGTCTGCCACAGTTGCCGTACGTCGATCTTCCGCGCCCACAGATCACCACCAGCCACCCCAACGGCTACCTCTGGAAGCGGGACCACGTCGACACATGGCTAGGCGACGCCCCCGCCGTCTGGATCGACGACGACTTCACCGCCCTCGACCACGAGTGGGCCGCAGAACGAACCGCGTGCGGTCCAGCGACCCTCCTGGTCCAGCCCGAGCCTCACGTCGGCCTGCGGACAGGGCACTTGGAATCAACCTTGGTGTGGGCGGCGAAGTTGTCCGTCGCGCGGGACGGTACAACCGGCATCGAAGCCGCATGACGGCCGAGCAGGACCGCACTTGGCCCCTCGCCACGCTGGCGAGGGGCCAAGCCGTAAGTCCCGGCCGCCTACCTTCAGCGGCGCTGGATAGTCGGTGACCGGGGATCAAAGGCTCCCTTTCGCCTGCCTTTTCCTGTTCAGCGCCGACGAGCAGTGCCGTTCGCGGGCCACCCGGTGGATGCTGGGGCCAAGGCGATAGGCATCGCTTGCGACGGCGCGCTGGGTCGTTGTGCCGTGCTCTGGGCTTGTGCTGCACGGGCGCGTGCGCTGGGTGCCGGCCGTGCGGCGAGGCGTTCGACGCGCCAGGTCAGGACGCGTGCGGGGTGGCGGGCGTCGTCCAGAGCGCGCTGGTCGGCGGCTTTCCGGAGGAGCTGGTTCGGGTCGTGGCCTGTCTTCTCGGCGTTGGCGAGTGCGGCTGCGAGGGCGTCGAAGGCCGGATCCTGCAGGACCTGTTCCGCGTGGTCAGGCACGGCCTGCCGAATGAGGAGGATGTGCCGCTCCACTACCTGCTGGGGAGGCCGGCGCTGGGCAAGTGTGGCCAGCGGCTCGGCGGCCGCCTGCTCGTAGGCAGCCTGGAGGTGGAGCAGGCTCTGGTGGGCTGAGGCCACCTGCTGGTCGTGGTGGCGGAGCTGGTGCCAGCGGGCAGCGGCGATGACGACGAGGATCGCGGCGTCCAGGAACATCGCCAGCAGGGCGCCGTCCCTGGGGGCGGGCTCGCGGACCATGGCCCGAACGGCACCGCGTAGGGCGCGGGCGTGCTGGTGCTCGGCCTGGACGCGGGAACGGGTGGCCCGATCGAACACCTCTGCCGCCTGACGAAGTTGGGGCCGAACACCCTGGTGTGCGAGGAGGGGCAGGGTGTCGAGGGCTTCACCGAAGGCGGCCAGGTGGGCCTGGGCAGCTGCGTCGTCACCGTGTTCAAGGCGGTGGGGGATGTGTTCCGCGGCAGCGGTGGCGCGGTGCCAGGGATTCGCCTTGCGCGGGCCCTGCTGCTGTTCGCTGGCGCCGAGGCGCTGGCGGATCTTGGGGAGGGACAGGTCCGGGGCGAGTGCGGAGCCGGAGTACCAGATTGGCTCCTGCTTGCCGTTGGTGTCGCCCTTAAGGGCGGCGGTGTAGCCGCGCACGTCACCTGAGGGGAAGTGCTTCACGTCGACGAGGACGCCGTCCGTGTGCTGAAGCAGGCTGATGAACTCCTCGGCGCTGATGGCGGCGGCCACGGCGGTACGCACCGTGGTGCGCAGCCGCTCGCGGGCCGTGCGGGCCTGCCCGGCGCGCTTGGCCTTCTCCTGCTCGGCGCGGGTGGGGCGCTTGGCGGCGGTGCGGTCCCCGCGTACGACCTGGAAGAGGCTGTACTCCTTCTCGATGGCGGCGAGTTCGCGGTCGGCGGTGACGTAGTCGTTCCAGTGACGGGCAGTGCGCAGATCGGCGCGGACCTTGGTGGCGGCGATGTGGATGTGATCGGGCGCGTGACGAACAGCGACCCAGCGGCAACCATCCGGATCGCCTTCCGGAGCGATGCCGGTGGCCGCCACCACGCGGCGGGCGATGTCGGCCCACTCCTCGTCGCTGAGGTGGCGGTCGGTTTCGGCGGCGCGGATCGAGCAGTGCCACACGTGGCGTTCGGGAGCGCGGTCGAGCCGCTCGGCCTGCTTGACGTGCAGGTCGAGGTCGGCCACGAGGAGCTTCTTGGTGGTGTCGGAGCCGCCGGTGGTACGGCCGGGGTCGGGAGCGAAGCCGTCCCAGGAGGCGACCAGGTGCGGGTCGGTGTGGTCCTTGGCCTTCTTGGTGTCGTACAGGTAGCGGACCAGGCCGGCGGTGCTCTTGCCGCCGCTGATCTTCGCGATCATCGGGCCGCGTTCTTGGCGACGGCCTGGTTCGTGGCTGCCGCGATCTGCCTGACAGCGGTGCCGACGGCTTCCAGGGTGCGGTCGGTCTGGGCCAGCAGGGCGCTGTCCCCAGGGTGGGGGTGGCTTCCCGAGTTGAGCTTCTTGGCGATCTGGTTGACGTTGTGACCGATCTGGGCGACCTGCTGGCGCAGGGCGTTCAGCTCGTCGATGTAGTCGTCGAGTGCGGTGCGCTGGCCGGACAGGGTGAAATCACCATGGACGTGGCCCAGGGCGAGGGCGGCGACGTAGTAGGCGCCACTGACGTTCAGCGACCGGGCCTTGGCGAGGATGGCGGCCTTCTCCTCGACGCTGTAGCGGGCGTCGACACGGTCTTCGCGCCGACCGTTCGGGTCGGGCTTGCGGCGGCGGGCGACGCGGTGCAGGGCGGCTTCGTCGGCAGCACGCGGCAACGGGGTGGCAGGGTCGGTGACGGCGTCGGAGGGCTGCTCCTCCTCGGGCACCCCCTGGTGCCCGCCTGCCTCCGCCACCCCCGGGGCGGAGGCTTGCCCGTAAGACCGGCCTGTGGACGGTCCAACGGGATACCTTGCTCCCGCTGTGACGGGGGTGGCGGTCATCTGCTCCTGAGACGTGGTGAGTTCGCGGAGCGGGTCGTGCATGAATCGGCTCTCCGTGGGGTGCTGGTGGCGGATGCTTCGCGGTGCGCGGCCCCGGTGTCCCCGTGCGCCTATCTGCGCGGGGACACCGGGTGAGCCGGAGGGGGCGATCTACGTGATCAGAGCGGGATACGGCGCCGGTGAACTGGTTCTGCCAAGGCCGGGCATCGCGCCATGGCGCCTACGCGGCGGTGGCGGTGCTCCTCCTGGCGGAGGTGACTTCCGCCGTGACGGCCTTGGCGACTGCTTCGGCGCGGTCCTTCTGGATGGTGTAGCCCTGGGCCCTGATCGCGTCCTCCAGCGGCGTACGGCGGACCTTGCCGACCTCGGCACCGATGGCGCGGGCGGTGGCCCAGAGCACCTCGTCGGGGACGGTGGTCCTACGCCCGCCCTTCTTGGGGTTCGCCTCGGCTGGTGGCGTTGCGTCGATGGCGGTCTTCGCCTCGGGCGCGGGTGCGTCGGCTTCGACAGAGGACGAGCTGCTGGCGGCCTCTTCGTCCTTCTGGCTGGCCTGGCGACTCCGTTGGCGCGGGCCCGGTTGAACGGGCGGCGTGGCGGTCGGCATGTCCGCCACCATGCCGTTGGCGTTGAGATGGCGATTGATGACGAGGTAGAGGTGGACGGCGCCGGCGAGCGCGAGCGGGGCGATGGCGGACAGGGCGCCGACGGTGTGGTCATCGAGCCGGAGGACGTCGCCTTGGCGGGTCTGCTGATTGAGGCGGATGGCGTGCAGCGCGTTGGCCCAGATGCTCGTGGAGGTGGCCGCGCCGACGAGCATCCAGACGTACGCGCGGGACCTCGTCGGGGCGGTGCGCAGAAGGAGCAGGGCGATGACGCCGACGGCAATGAACCCGTCGATCACGAGCGGGAAAAGGTAGGTGAGCACCCCGCGGATGTGGACGGCGACGGCCATCTGCCGCAGGGCGTCGTAGGACAGGGCGAAGCCGATGGCGGCGAGCACGCCGATACCGACCCGGACGGAACGGCTGCCGAGTACGGCGGTCGGGGCTGCGGAGGCAGGGGAGGGCAAGGCGAGATCTCCGGGGGGAACTTGAGGTCCGAGAGCCGGGCGGTCGACTTCGAAGGTGGGTGTGAAGATCAGGGCGCTTACGCGGGCCCCTCTCTAAAGAGGGGCCCGCGCGTAGGCGCTAGGGGCCGTACAGGCCATAGGGCCGCGCGTAGTCGTTTGACCTGCGGTTTCTTGGATTTCGTACGCGGCGTAGGCGCCTCGTAGGCGGTTTTCGCAGACCGGGGCGCGTACGGGACCGCGTACGCGCCCTGGGGCGTGCAGAGGATCAGGAGACGACGGCCATGCGGCGGGCGGTGGCGGTCCAGACGGTGGCCTTGCCGCCGCCCGCGCCGCCTCCGGCGCCCTTGCTCTCAGCCGCGTGTCCGGCCTTGACGAGGGTGTCCAGGCGGCGCCTGGCCTTCGCCACGTCTGCCGGATCGGGGTTGGGCTCGCCGGTGATGCCCTCGGCGAGCTGGCGGGCCGTCATCCCCTTGGTCCCGGCCTGCCTCAGCAGGGTGAGCGGGTCGAGGGTGTCCTCGACACGGGAGAGGCCGCGCGTGTGGTCGTGGACGACTGGCAGGGGGCCGATCTCCTCGTTCACCGTCTTGAGGTGGTGCAGCTTGACGATCGGATCGCCTGCCGCGCCGGCGAGGAAGAGCACGCTGCCCGCGCCGGCGGTGAACCAGGCCGAGCCGTAGACCTGGTCGAGGACGGGGCGCTGGTTGCGGGAGGCGTCGGCACCCTGCTTGCGCTGGTGGTGCAGCTCCAGCAACTGGACTCCGTCGCGGATCAGCTGCTGGCGGGCGTTGTTGTAGGCGATGCCCGCCTCGTCGTCGGTGAGCTTGCCGACGACGTCCTTGAGGCTGTCGATCACCACGGTGTCCGCGCCGTGCTCGGCGGCCATCTCGGCCAACAACTGCGGCTCGGCGGTCAAGGAGGCGGGCAGCGGCCCGGACCAGAACACCAGCCGCTCCTCCAGGATCTTCTTGTCGGCCGGGTGTACGACACGGAAGAAGGCGCGGGCGAGCTGGCTGGGCCGGTCCGCCGCGATGTAGAGCACCTTCTCGCCCTCCTGCACCGGCATGTCCAGCACTTGGGCGAGCAGTCCGAGGCGGGCCAGGACGAGCTGGTGGGCGATCGTCGACTTGCCCACTCCGGGCGGGCCGACCAGCATCAGGCTCTCCCCCGCCTCCCAGGCGGCCTTGCCCCGATGGCCCCAGATGGGCTCAGCCTCCTCCGGACTGGAGGACACGAAGCTCCACCCGTCCGTCGCGTAGCGCTGCAGGCGCCCGCCAGCGCTGTGGCGAGAACGGACCGCGAGCTCCTGCACCGAGGCGTTGACCAGCGTGCGGACTTCCTCGGGATCCGCGCCCTCCGCGGTGACGCTCTGCAGCACGCGTACCGCCATGCCGTGCATGGCCCGCAGGTCCGCCTGCTGGCGCACGATGCCCGCGTAATAGTCGGTGCCGCCGCCGATGGAGGCGCTGCTGGCAAGGGCGTGCAGATACTCGGGGCCGCCGACCCGTTTCAGGTCGCCCGTGCGCTGCAGCTGGTGAGTGAGCGCGATCGGGCTCTTGGGAGCATCCTGGCGCCGCAGCTCCAGCAGGGCATACCAGATGGTGGTGTGCGCGGGCTCGTAAAAGTCCGACGGCTCGATGAGCTGGCGGACTTCGTCGATGGTCTCCGTGCGGAACATGCAGGCGCCGAGCACGGCCTTCTCGGCCTCCGGTTCGCGGGGCATGTTCATCGGCACGCCGATGGCCGGGCCGCCCGTGGCCTCCGGCGCGGAGGAGCGGGGAAATTGCGCTGACGTAAGCGCGGCGGTTGGTGCGGTGCCCGTAGGCTTGGGCATAGAGGTCCCTCCCCGAGGTGCATCAGGCCCTGCCAGGCCGCACTTCGGTTGGTCGCTTGATGGGTGGTCATACACGGAGCCCTCTGCGGCCTCCGGCGTGCCATCGCCGGAGGCTGTTTCGCTGTTCGCGGCGGCTCCGCTTTCGCCGGGGAACACGGACAGTACGTCCACGCCTGTCCACAGTCGAGCGTTCCTGTGTCAGCTCAGCGCAGAACTGTCTGCTACGGTCCCACGCTTTCACGCCGCTAGACCCAGCAGCTGCAGCAGATCGGCGGTCACCACCCGGTAGGCGTTGCCCAGTCGCAGCACCTTGCACGGGTAGGCGCCCCGCTTCGCCAGCTCATACCCCTTGCTCCGGCCGAGACCCAGAGCCCGGTTGCCCGTGTCCAGGTCAACCGACACCGGGAGAGCGAGCAGCTCCTCCCGGCTCATCCCCTTCACGGCCTTCGGCTGTCCGGCCGCCATGTCTTCGCGCATGCAGTTCGCCCCTTTCGGTGCAGCCCTCGGCGAACGCGGTCATCACATCCGTCTCCAGGCGCCTACAAACCAGGATGACGAAGTTAATGTGTCTGCATGACACAGTGCCGTTTCGATGATGGAACCGACGAGGACGACGACTTCCCGGAGTGGGAGGACCGGGTCAAGGCGAACGTGGCCGGCGAAGTCCGGCGCAGAAGGCAGGAGCGGGGATGGAGCGCGCAGGAACTGGCGGACCGCTGCGCGCAGCTCGGGCATCCCATCCCACGCAACGTGATCGCCAACATGGAGTCCGGCCGCCGGGCCAACCTCCCCCTCGTGGACGTCATGGTCCTGGCCGCCGCCCTGAAGACGTACCCGGCCTGCCTGATCTTCCCGGTCGGCTACGTCGAGGAGACCCAGGAACTCCCGTTCCAGCAGCTCGTGCCCACCTGGGAAGCCCTGCGCCGCTTCACCGGCGAGGAGCACGTACCCGGCTACGACGCGGGCCTGGTCCCCGACTTCGAGCGTCACGCCAGCCTCGTCCGTACGGCCCTCGCCGGGCTCGAGGAGGAAGAACGGGCACGGTTCGCGGCCAAGACAGCCACCAGCCGCGCTCAGCAGGAAGAAGCAGAGCGCCAGCGGGCCAAGTACGGCGATCAGGCCATCGCCGCCAAATACCGGCTCCGCATCCTCCGCCGCGAACTCCGCGAGGAGGGAGCCGTCACGCCCGATCTGCCACCCGCGCTGAACGACGTAGACCCGCCCGAACCCGATACCGACACAGACACCACGGAGGAACGCCTTTGAAGGGCTCCACCCACCGCCGCTGCTACTGCCGCGACGCGAAGACCGGCAAGCCGCTCGGCAAGAACTGCCCCAAGCTGGCCAGCCGCAAGCACGGCTCGTACTCCATACGCCAGGAGCTGCCGCCCCGCGAGGACGGCACCCGCCGTGCCTTCAACCGAGCGGGCTACGAGTCGCTGAAGACTGCCCAGGCCGACCTCGACCACGTCCGCGGCCTCATCGCCTTGGCCGATGCCGACGAGCCGGAGGATTTGGAGCGCATCGTCGCCCTGCTGGAGCAGATCGTCGAAGACAAGGCCCCGCTCCCCGACATAGAGGAGACCCGGCGCCGCCTCCGTGCCGGGCAGGACCTTGTCGGCAAGATGACCGTCGGTGAGTGGCTGGACATCTGGCTCGCGGGCAAGAAGAGCCGCAAGACCACCATCAACGGATACGCGGGGCATATCCGTGTGCACCTCAAGCCCCGGATCGGCCATGTCCGTCTGGACCGGCTGAACGTCGGCCACTTGGTGGAGATGTTCGACGCGATCGCCGACGAGAACGAGGTGATCGCTTCAGAGACCGCGGCCCGGCTCGCGCAGATCGCCCGGTGCAAGCCGAGCAAGCCGGGACGTCCGGTCGCGAGCGAGCGTCAGCGACTGGCCAAGGAGCGGGCTGCGCTCGCGGAGATGAAGCCGTTCCGGCGGCAGACCGGACCGGCGACGCGACAGAGCATCCGCCGCACCCTGCGGGCCGCACTCAACGCCGCGATCAGCCGCCAGTACATCACCTTCAATCCGGCCTCCCACGTCGAACTGGAGTCGGGCAAGCGGCCCAAGCCCCTGCTGTGGACCGAGGAGCGGGTGGCACGCTGGCGGGCGACCGGGGAGAAGCCCTCCCCTGTCATGGTGTGGACCCCGGCCCAGATCGGCGTCTTCCTCGACGCCGCCGAAGGCGACCGTCTGTACCCGCTCTTCCACCTCATGGGCACCCGCGGTCTGCGGCGCGGCGAAGGCGTCGGCCAGGAGTGGACGGACGTCGACCTCGACGCCGGCCAGATCACCCCGGCCAAGGAGCTGGTCGTTGACGGCTGGGACCCGTACGAATCGGCGCCCAAGACGGACGGCAGCGCGAGCACCATTGCGCTCGACAGCCTGAACGTCGCCGTGCTGCGCGCCCACCGCGAACGCCAGGACGCAGAGCGCGAGAAATGGGGTGCCGCTTGGAAGGAGACCGGCAAGGTCTTCACGCAGGAGGACGGCTCATGGCTCCACCCGGAGACCGCCTCGGCGACCTTCCGGCGCATCCTCGCCACCACCGACCTGCCACCGATCACCCTCCGGGATCTCCGGCACGTCGCCGCGACGATCACGCACGGAAGCGGCGGCGACCTCCACACGATCAAGGAGACGCTGCGGCACTCCACGATCACGCTGACCTCGGACACGTATACGAGTCTGCTGCCCGAGGTGGACCGGGCGACGGCAGAGGCAGCCGCCCAGTTGGTGCCCCGTGCCCGCCGGGAGGAAGTCCTGGAAACAAACCAGGTCACATCCTGAGCAAGAGCCCCGCATGATTGCTGTCGTGGAAACCGACAGCACTCTGTCCATCACGCTGATCACGATGGACCGCGCCGCATCGCGCACAGTGCTGACCCGCTCGGACGGGAAGGAGGCTCAGCTCCCGCTGGATCCCTCCCCGTTCGAAGACTCGAGCGCGCTGGCCAGGTTGGACTTCACCCCGGCATATGGGGCTCTACTCGCCACCACCCTGAAGGGCGACCAGATTCTCTTCGAGATGCCCCTGGAAGGCGCTGGTGATCAGCTGGCTGGACGCCTTGTCGTGTACCTCGACCAGAACCAGTGGAGCATGATCAGCAACACCGTCCATAACGAGCAGAAGAGCAGCGCGGAGCACCAGGTCGCTGCCCGAAAGCTCAAGGAATGGGTGGAGCAACGCCGAATCGTCCTACCGGCTTCTGTGGGCCACTACTACGAGACCGGCAAACGATTCGACACCGCCCAGCGCTACGGCCTCGGGCTGACAGTCCTGCAGTACAGCCGAGGCTGGCAAATGCGTGATCCACTGCAAGTCCGGCGCAACGAAATTCACGATGCTTTCTGCCACCGCTTGGAACGGCTCGGCAGCATGCGCTCCGCCCCGGTCATCACGCTCGACCCAAATGCCCTCTACTCGCCGACCCGGTGGGCCAACTCCGAGCATCCGCCCTTGCTCCGGGACCAGTTGGCCTTCCAAACCAGGGCGCTGATGGCTGCCGCCGCCTCCATCGACGTCATGCTCGATACACAGCAGCTTGAGAGGGGGCCGGACACCGGCTGGACGGCGGGAAGCCAGCGCTTCAGTGACTGGCTGGACGAGTCGGGCCAGGACTCGCAGCAGAAGCGCAACGCCGTTGACAGCTACCTTCTACGGGATCTGCAGCTGGAGCTAGCTGAGGAGGCAGCCGCGGCACAGGTTCCCGTCGACCTGTTCCAGCAGTGGGGCCCTAAGGGATGGGCACGCGCGCTAGCGGAGTCTCCGGCCGTCGGGCTCTTCCGAGAGATGCTGCACAGTCGGCACCTCAACCGAAAGACAACCTGGCACCCCAATGACCTAACGGACATGGTCTACCTATCCTGTGCGGCCGGGTACGCAGACTTCGTCGTCTGCGAGAAGCACATGCGCGATCCGCTCCAGCACGGCCTGAAACGATTGGGGCGCCCAGCACGGGTCTACCGTCGCCTAGCGGAAGCCGTGGCAGCCATCGAGGATGTGCTGGATACGCCTCCCGTCCCCGCCGAGCCTGCTCAGTAGCGCTGAATGACGCCCCGCCCCGGAACGTCCGCTCACGCATCGCTCACGCACGGGCCCCAACTGACCCTCAGAACACAGGAGCGCCCCGGCCGATGATCCCCGGCCGGGGCGCTCCTGTGCAGGTCAGAGGAGGTAAATCCTCTGCCACTCGATGTAGGCCATGTCGGACTCGAACCGACAACCAACGGATTAAAAGTCCGCTGCTCTGCCAATTGAGCTAATGGCCCTTGGCGAGTCACCCCTGAGCATAGCCGGACGGCGCCGCGCAGCCGATCGGGTATCGGGTGTCGGGCCCGTCACGGGTCGGGGGAGGTGGCCGAGCGTCCCCCGCGGGGCCCGTCAGCCGAGCCCCGGCACGGGATCGGAACCCGCCCCCGCCCCCGCCCAGCACCCCGGCACGGGACCCCGCCCCCACGTCACGCCCGCGGCGCCGCCCCCCGCGTCGGTTGCAGGAACCAGTGGCGGGCCGACGCCAGCCACCACGCCGTCGCGAAGCCCAGGACCGCCAGGACCGCGATCGGGGCGTAGTTGAAGGTCTCCCAGGTCACCGGGGAGACCTGCGGCAGCATGAAAAGGACTGTGATGACCGCCACCCAGGCCACCGCCACGATGCCGATGGGGCGCGACCAGCGGCCCAGGTGCCAGGGGCCCCGGGCGAAGGCGTCGCCGCGGAACAGGCGCAGCAACGTGGGGATCACGTACGCGATGTAGAGGCCGATCACCGCGATCGACGTCACGGCCGCGTACGCCGTCACATTGATGAGGTACGGGAGGCCGAGGATCAGCGCCGCCCCCGCGGCCAGCCAGACCGCCGCCACCGGCGTACGGGTGCGGGGGCTCACGGTGTGCCACAGGCGGGAGAAGGGCAGCGCGCCGTCGCGGGAAAAGGCGTAGATCATGCGGGAGTTGGCGGTGACCGACGCCATGCCGCAGAAGAGCTGGGCGCCGATCACCACGAGCAGCAGGAGCTTGCCGCCCGTCGCGCCGAGGGAGTCCAGGAGGATCTGGGCGGGGGGTGCGCCGGTGTCGGAGTTCAGCTGGGTGTCGTACGAGCCGATCGCGTAGGTGAAGCCGAGGAGGAGGACGAACCCCGCTATCCAGGACGTCCAGATGGAGCGGACGATGCCGCGCGGGCCGGCCGTGGAGGCGTCGTGGGTCTCCTCCGTCATGTGCGCGGAGGCGTCGTACCCGGTGAAGGTGTACTGGGCCATCAGCAGGCCGATCAGGACGACGTACACGCTGTTGGTGAAGCCGGTCTCGTTGACGAAGTCGGTGAAGACGAAGGACGTCGAGCGGTGCGTGTCCGGAACGAGGGCCAGGGCCGCGACGATCGCCGCCACGCCGAGGACGTGCCACCACACGCTCACGCTGTTGAGGAACGCCACGATGCGCACGCCGAACGTGTTCAGGAGGCCGTGCAGCAGCAGGATCGCCGCGAACAGCATGATCGTGCGGGCCGGAGTGACCCCGAAGCCGAACTGGAGGTTCAGGTAGGCCCCGAGGAACGACGCCGCGCCGAAGTCCACGCCCGCGGTCACCGCGATCTGGCCGAGCACGTTGAACCAGCCCGTGAACCACGCCCAGGCCGCGGCCTGCCGGGGCGGGGCGAGGCGGTGCGCCCAGAAGTACAGGCCCGCCGAGGTCGGGTAGGCGGAGCAGATCTCGGCCATCGCGAGGCCGACGACCAGCGTCATCAGGCCCACCGCCACCCAGCCCCAGGTGATGAGGGCGGGCCCGCCGGTCTTCATGCCGTACGCGTACATCGTCAGGCAGCCGGACAGCACCGAGATGATCGTGAACGAGACGGCGTAGTTGGAGAACGCCGACATGCGGCGGGCGAGCACCTGCTTGTAGCCCAGCTGCGCCAGCAGTTCTTCGTCGCTCGACGGTGCGCCTGCGGTGCCTTGTCCCCCCGGGGAGCCGGGGGCTGAACCAGGTCTGGCGTCGTTTGTCATGCCCCCAGCGATTCCCTCGCCAGAGGTGCGGCATGCGCCGAACCGTGGCCGGAATCTGACGGGGCGTCGGATGCGGGGCACGTGGGGGCACGCGCAAGGGCCCGTACGCCACCGGGCAGGTGGTGTACGGGCCCTGAGGATGCGTCAGGCGACTGGATCAGCCGTTGCGCTTCCAGCGGGGCTTGTCGTCACGACGGCCGAAGGAGCCGGTGCTGGTGCCGGTACCGCGGTGCTCGTCACGGCGGCCCTGCGGGCGGTCGTGGCCGCCGGTGCGGAAGCCACCGCCGGTGGGACGGTCGTCACGACGGTCGCGGTTGAACGGACGGTCGCTGCCACCGCGGTTGAAGCCGCCGGAGGGGCGCTCGTCACGACGGTCACGGTTGAAGCCGCCGCGGTCGTCGCGGTTGAAGCCGCCCGAGGGACGGTCGTCGCGGCGGAAGCCGCCACGGTCGCCACCGCGGTCGTCACGGTTGAAACCGCCCGAGGGACGGTCGTCACGACGGAAGCCACCGGAGGGACGGTCGTCGCGGCGGAAGCCGCCACGGTCGCCACCGCGGTCGTCACGGTTGAAGCCACCCGAGGGACGGTCGTCACGACGGAACCCGCCCGAGGGACGGTCGTCGCGGCGGAAGCCGCCGGAGGGGCGGTCGTCACGGCGCTGGAAACCACCGCGGTCGCCACCACGGTCACGGTTGAAGCCACCGCGCTCGCCACCACGGCTGTCGCGGTTGAAGCCGCCACGGTCGCCGCGGTCGCCGCCACGGTTGTCGCGGCGCTCGAAGTTGCCCCGGTCGTCGCGGCGCTGGAAGGTGCCGCGGTCCTCGCGGACCTCCGACTGGGCCGGCACGGCAGCGGCGGCAGCAGCAGCCGCGACCTCGGCCTCGGCGGCGGCAGCGGCCTCGGCGACCGCGGTCTCCGGGTCCTCGCCGCGCTCACGGGCGGCACGGGCGACCAGACGGTCGGCCTCCTCGCGCAGCTCGCCGGCGCGGCGCGTCAGACGCTCCAGCTCCTTGGTGAGCTCGGCGACCTCGCGCTCGGCCTGCTTGGCCGAGTTGTTCGCGGAGTCGGCCTGGACCTCGGTCAGCGAACGGGCGCCGGTGATCTCGGCGACCTCCGGGTCGAACGCGCCGGCGCTCTGGATGATGTGGCGCGAGGCGTCGACGCCCGCGTCCTCCATCAGCCGGAAGATCTGGCGGCGCTGGTGCGGCAGCGACAGGGAGACGACGACACCCGACTTGCCGGCACGGGCGGTACGGCCCGAGCGGTGCAGGTAGTCCTTGTGGTCACCGGCCGGGTCCACGTTGAGGACCAGGTCGATGCCGTCGACGTGGATGCCGCGCGCGGCGACGTCGGTGGCGACGAGCGCGTTGACGTAGCCCTTCTTGAAGTCCTCAAGAACGCGGGTACGGGCGCCCTGCGTCATGCCGCCGTGCAGCGCGTCGGCCTTCACGCCCGACTCGCACAGCTGCTCCGCGATGCGGTCCGCGCCCAGCTGGGTACGGACGAAGATGATCGTGCGGCCCTTGCGGGCGGCGATGGCGGCGGTGACCGGCGCCTTGTCCTTCGGCTTCACGACCAGGACGTGGTGGGTCATCGTCGAGACGTTGCCCTGCGCGCTGTCGACCTCGTGCGTGACGGGGTTCGTCAGGTAGCGCTTGACCAGCGTGCTGATCTCGTTCTCCATGGTGGCGGAGAAGAGCATGCGCTGGCCGCCGCCGGGGATCTGGTCGAGCAGCTCGGTGACCTCGGGCAGGAAGCCCAGGTCGGACATCTGGTCGGCCTCGTCGAGGACGGCGACCTGGACGTTGGCGAGCGAGCAGGCGCCTCGGTTGATGAGGTCGCGCAGTCGGCCCGGGGTGGCGACGAGGACGTCGACGCCACGCTCCAGGGCGTAGATCTGGTTGCTCATCGAGGTGCCGCCGCAGACGACCTTCATCTTCAGGCCGAGCACATCGCCGTAGGGCTGGAGCGCGTCCGCGACCTGCATCGCGAGCTCACGCGTCGGCGTGAGGATGATCGCGCGGGGCTTCTTCTTCTCGGTGCTGCCGCCGGCCAGCGTGGCCAGGGTCGGCAGACCGAAGGAGAGGGTCTTGCCGGAGCCGGTGCGGCCACGGCCGAGGATGTCCTTGCCGGCCAGGGCGTCCGGGATGGTCGCGGCCTGGATCGGGAAGGGGGTGGTCACGCCGTTCTGGGCGAGCTTGCGCACGACGCCCTCGGGGAGACCGAGCTCCGCGAACGTGATGGTGGGCTCGGTGTTCTCGTCCGCCTCGGACTCGACGATCTCGACGATTTCGACGACCTCGGTGACGTCGGAGGCCGCTACGGCCTCGACGACGTCGTTCGCGGGGGCCTCGATGGCGTCGGTGTTCTCGTTCTCGGGCAGGACGGAGTGATCAGTGCTGGAAATGGACATGCGAAATGCGAAACCTTCCGGAGTCTCGGCACGCGCCCGTCAACTCCGTGAATTCGCAATTCGACCGCCTCAATGCGGTCAGCCACGGCTAGGGAGAGTACGCGCCACACGGCGCTCTTCTGTGTCGGCGCCGGGCAATGGGATCAAACGATCTACTACCATACGCACCCTCACCCCCCTAAGGCAAACCGAGTCCCCCTAAACCGGTCCGACCTGCGGTGATGCGGCCGGCTCCGGCTCGATCGGAGCGGGGTGAGCGCGCAGCGCGCTGTTGTGCGCGTCGGCTCCGGGAGTCGTGGACGGAGAGGGCGACGGAGGCGGCGAGACCGGCGGCGGGGGCGGTGAGACGGGCGGCGGGGTCGGATCCGCGTGGCTCGGCGACGCGGCCGGCTGCGAGGCGCCGTGCGAGGGCTTGGCCTGGCCCGCGCCGCCCGGCTTCGGATTGCCGCCCGCCGAGGGCGCGGCCGGCCCCGCCGCCGGCGACCCGCTGGGCCTCGCGGACCCCGACGGCCCGCCCGACGCCTTCGGGTCGTGCTTGCCGGTACGCCCCTTGCCCGCGCCCGCACCGCCCTTGCCCTCCTCCGGCCGGGCCGCCGCCTCGCCGTGCCGCCCGGCGGACACCGAGGGCTTCGGCCTGCCCTCCTCGTCGCTCACACTCATGCAGCCCGCCGACGCCGCGAGCACCAGAACGGTCACGGCCAGCTCGGCCAGGCGGGCAGGGGTGGTCAACTGGCGCACGGGGGGCACCTCCGGGACACGGGAGCGGTGGGGTCGTACGTTCCAACTCCCGCGCCCCCACGGGGGACACGCCCGCGCCGCACCCGGCTTGCGCCCGACACCCGTCCGAGCACACGCTCCCGCCCCGGGACACGTACGGCTCCCGGAGGTCACGCATACCCGAGCACACACAGACCGGCGGGGGTCGGGCCGCCCGCGCACGAGGCGCGCCCGCACAGACCGGCGGGGGTCGGGCCGCCCGCGCACGAAGCGCACACACAGACCGGCGGGGGTCGGGCCGCCCGTACCCGGCGCGCGCACAGAGCCGCAGGCCGAGTCACCCGCACCCGAAGCGCGCGGAGACCGCCGAAGGTGAGGCCACCCGCGCCCGACGCGCGCGGAGACCGCCGAAGGTCTAGCCACCCGTACGCGGCGCGCGCGCAGACCCGGGCGGTCTGGTCATCCGTACCCGAGCGCGTGGAGGCGTTCGTCGTCGATGCCGAAGTGGTGGGCGATCTCGTGCACCACCGTCACCTCCGTCTCGGCGACCACGGCCTCGCGCGTCTCGCACATCCGCAGCGTGGGCCCCCGGTAGATGGTGATCCGGTCGGGCAGCACACCGGCGTACCACTCACCCCGGTCGGTGAGCGGGGTTCCCTCGTAGAGGCCCAGCAGCTCAGGGTCGTCCGGGGCCGGCTCGTCCTCGACGAACACCGCGACGTTGTCCATCAACCGGGTCAGCTCGGGCGGGATCCGGTCCAGCGCCTCGCCGACCAGTTCCTCGAACTCCTCGCGCGTCATCTCCAGCACCCGCCCATTGTGGGTCACGCACCCGCACAGAGGCGCGTCCGCGCGGCATGGCACCCCCTGCGCCGCCGCTCCGACGACCGGCCGGCCAGTCGTCGGGCCGCCCGCGCCACCCGGTCCCGGGCCGGGCCGACACCGAGCGCCCGGGGCTGTTCTCGGCCCCGGCGGATCCCGTCCGTGCCCGCCTCGACGACCTCCCGGGAAACCGTTTTGGCGATACCTCCCCGCATCCCATATGCTTCTCACGTCCCCGACGCGCTGCAAAGCGCCCAGGCGGGCCAATTAGCCCTCATCGTCTAGTGGCCCAGGACGCCGCCCTTTCAAGGCGGTAGCACGGGTTCGAATCCCGTTGGGGGCACGCACAATCCTGTGCGAGACTTGGTCTCGCACAAGCCAGGTCCTGTGGAGCAGTTTGGAGTGCTCGCCACCCTGTCAAGGTGGAGGCCGCGGGTTCAAATCCCGTCAGGACCGCTGTAGTTCATTTCGGTGGACTACGTGGCTGGGTAGCTCAGTTGGTACGAGCGATCGCCTGAAAAGCGATAGGTCGCCGGTTCGACCCCGGCCCCAGCCACCATCCGGAAGCCCCGACCCACCCGGTCGGGGCTTTCGTCATACCCAGGGACGGAAAAAACCCGGCTCCCCCACGCCGAGCTCCCGGCGTTGTTTCACGTGAAACACCTTGGCTGGGCAGCTCAGTTGGTCCGAGCGATCGCCCTCACGGCGACACCCGGGCCCGTCCCCGCCCGACGGGCCCCCTGCGCACCGGTCTGCTCAGGTTTCCTCCGGGGCGGCCGGCTCGCGGGTTCGCGCGCGCCAGCCGCGTACGCCCAGGACCACCGCGGCCACCGCCACGAGGGCCGTCAGGAGGGCCCAGTTCGGGACCGCGTCGCCGATGCCCTTCGTCCACTCCTCCACCGCGTACGAGTCGTCGACATCGAGCAGGCCGGACAGTCCGGTCGCCCCGTCGTACGCGAGGAACAGGGCACCCAGCGCGATGAAGAACAGGCCCGACAGGAGCGAGGTGGTGTGCAGCTCGAAGCGGGCCAGTTTCACGACCCGGCCGCGCAGCCACGCGCGGCCCCCCAGCTCGAAGCGTTCCCACAGCAGGGCCAGGAGGAAGAGCGGCACGGCCATGCCCAGGGCGTACACCGCGAGCAGCAGACCGCCGTAGACCGGGCTTCCGCTCACCGCCGCCACCGTCAGGACGCTGCCCAGGATCGGACCCGCGCAGAACCCGGCAAGGCCGTAGACCGCGCCCAGCGCGTACACCGAGAGCGCGGTCGTGGGACGGATCCTCCCGGACAGCTCCGTCATGCGCCGGCTCGCGAAGCCCATGCCCAGGATCTGGGCGGCGCCGAGCGCGATGATCAGCCAGCCGCCCGCCAGGACCAGCTGGTCCCGGTGGCCGTAGAAGAGCCGCCCCGCGTACGAGCCCGCCGCCCCGAGCGGCACCAGGGTGGTCGCCAGGCCCGCGTAGAAGATGCCGGTGCGGGCGAGCAGCCTGGTGCGGCTGGAGATGGAGTACGCGAAGAAGGCGGGCAGGAGCAGCGCGCTGCACGGGCTGAGGAGAGCGAGCAGGCCGCCCAGGAACGCGGCCAGATATCCAACGTCGGAGGTCATTCCTGCGCCGCCCCGGCGGTTCCAGAGGTTCCGGCGGCCCCGGCAGGCGTACCGGCAGACCCAGCGGTTCCGGAGCTTCCGGTGGTCCCGGCAGTCCCGGCCTTGCCAGTCCCGGCCTTGCCAGTCCCAGCCGCCCCGGCCGCCCCGGCCTTCCTCGCCGCCGCGTCGATGGCTCGCGTGAACTCGTCCATCGGCTGGGCGCCCGCCATCGGGGCGCCGTTGATGAGGAAGGAGGGAGTCGAGGTGGCGCCCAGGCCGTACGCCTCGTCCTGGTCCTTCTTCACGGCCGTCCTCGCCGCGTCGCTGTCCACGTCGGCCGCGAAGCGCGCCGCGTCGGGTACGCCGGCCTGATCGGCCAGCGCCTTCATACGGGCCTCCCCGAACCCCTTCTCCTTCGAGCCCTCCGCGTACGCCGCCGCGTGGAACTGCCAGAACTTGCCCTGCTGCCCGGCGGCCCAGGCCCCGCGCGCGGCCGCCTCCGACTCGGCGCCGAAGATCGGGAAGTTGCGCCACTCGATGCGCAGGGTGCCGCTGTCGACGTACTTCTTCACGAGCTGGGGCTCGGTGTCGCGGGCGAACTTGCCGCAGTACGAGCACTTGAAGTCGGCGTACTCGATCATCACAACGGGCGCGTCCGGGCGGCCCTGGGCCAGTGGGTCCTTCGCCTCGCGGCGGGCCAGTTTCGCGGCCTCCGGGGAGCCTTCGCCCGGGTCCGATGCGGAGGCCTGGTCGTTGACGCTGGGCTTCGTGTCCGGGGTTGTCGCCTGGTAGGAGGCGAACCCGAGGAGAGCGGCGGCGGCCACCACGGCCGCCCCGATCAGGAACGGCTTCCTGGACTTGGCGGACGCGCCGGACGTGGCAGACCGTGCGGACTTGGCGGACTTGGCGGGCTTCGCGTTCTTGGCGGGCTTCGTGTTCTTGGCGGGCTTCGTGTTCTTGGGCATGCGGAACTCCGGTGCGTACGGCCATGCGTACGGGAAAGGGGACGGCGGTCGCTGGATGAAGCGGGACCGGCGTCTAGACCCTGAGCACCGAGAGTTCGACCGGGCCCGGCGCGCTCGGCGTGGGCCCGAGGAGCGGCGGGTCGCGGTGGGCCGCGTACAGGCCGCACGGCTCGGCGTGGCCCGGGCGGCCGCCCCCGAGGACGGGAGCCAGATCGTGCGCGGCGCGGGCCCGGGCGGGCACGGCGGGTTCCGATTCCTGGTGCCGGCCCCCCTGCTTGCAGCCGGGCGTACCCGGCCGGTCCGCGAAGGCGGCCACCAACGGACGCCCGGGCACGGAACCCGCAGCTCCGGCCTCCGGCAAGGCGGCCACGCCCGGACGCCCCGGCGCAGAGGTCGCGGGCCCGGCATCCGCGAGAGCACCCGCCCCCGCATCCCGGTCGGCCGCGACGGCGGGCGACGGCACCCACTTCGGCGGCGTCGGCGTCGGCGCGGGCACCGGCACGGCGGGCGCGGCCGTGGCCGTCGATGCGGGCCCGCACAGGGTCACCGCGAGCACCCCGAGCACCAGCACGAGCACCGCGGTGAGGCGGCGGCGCGGGGCTCGGGAGCGGGGCATGCCCGAAATGGTACGGGGTGGGGCCCGGGCGGCGCCGAAATGCGTTCGCCACTCGTCCTCGGCGGGTGAGATCCTGAACCAGGTATGTCTACTTCCTTCGCCGATCTCCAGACGCTGCTCGACGGGGCCTCGCTGCGCGACGCCCACCGCCTGGGCCGCCGTCTCGAAGGCGCCCGCCGCATCCGCAAGCCCGAGGCCCGCCAGGCCGTGCTCGACGAGATCGCCGCCGAGGCCCAGAAGTCCGCCGAGCGCATCGCCCGGCGGGCCGCCCGCATGCCCGAGGTCAGTTACCCCGAGCAGCTTCCGGTCAGCCAGAAGAAGGACGAGATCCTTCAGGCGATACGCGACCACCAGGTCGTGATCGTCGCGGGTGAGACCGGCTCAGGCAAGACCACCCAGATCCCCAAGATCTGCCTGGAACTCGGCCGCGGAGTGCGCGGCATGATCGGGCACACCCAGCCCCGCAGGCTCGCGGCCCGCACGGTCGCGGACCGCATCGCGGAGGAGCTGAAGACCCCGCTGGGCGAGGCCGTCGGCTGGAAGGTCCGGTTCACCGACCAGGTCGACCAGAACGCGACCTTCGTGAAGCTGATGACCGACGGCATCCTGCTCGCCGAGATCCAGACGGACCGCGAGCTGCGCGCCTACGACACGATCATCATCGACGAGGCCCACGAGCGGTCCCTCAACATCGACTTCCTGCTCGGCTATCTGGCCCAGCTGCTACCGAAGCGCCCCGACCTGAAGGTCGTCATCACCTCGGCGACCATCGACCCGGAGCGGTTCTCGCGCCACTTCGGCAACGCGCCGATCGTCGAGGTCAGCGGCCGTACGTATCCGGTCGAGGTGCGCTACCGCCCGCTCCTCGAAGAGGACTCCGAGGACAGTGACCGCGACCAGATCACCGCGATCTGCGACGCCGTGGACGAGCTCCAGGCCGAGGGCCCCGGCGACGTCCTGGTCTTCCTCTCCGGCGAGCGCGAGATCCGCGACACGGCGGACGCGCTGATCAAGAAGAACCTCCGCTCGACCGAGGTGCTTCCCCTGTACGCGCGGCTCTCCCACGCCGAGCAGCACCGCGTCTTCCAGCAGCACAGCGGCCGCCGGATCGTGCTCGCCACCAACGTCGCCGAGACGTCCCTGACCGTCCCGGGCATCAAGTACGTCATCGACCCCGGCACCGCCCGCATCTCGCGCTACAGCCACCGCACCAAGGTGCAGCGCCTGCCGATCGAGCCGGTCAGCCAGGCCAGTGCCAACCAGCGCAAGGGCCGCTGCGGCCGTACGTCCGACGGCATCTGCATCCGGCTGTACAGCGAGGACGACTTCGTCACGCGCCCGGAGTTCACGGACGCCGAGATCCTGCGGACGAACCTCGCGTCCGTCATCCTCCAGATGACCGCGGCCGGGCTCGGCGACATCGAGAAGTTCCCCTTCATCGACCCGCCGGACCACCGCAACATCCGCGACGGCGTCCAACTCCTCCAGGAACTGGGCGCGTTGGACCCCGGGGAGAAGGATCCGAAGAAGCGGCTCACCCAGCAGGGCCGCAAGCTCAGCCAGCTTCCCGTCGACCCGCGGCTTGCCCGTATGGTCCTGGAGGCCGACAAGAACGGCTGCGTACGCGAGGTCATGGTCATCGCGGCCGCGCTCTCCATCCAGGACCCGCGCGAGCGCCCCAGCGACAAGCAGACGCAGGCCGACCAGCAGCATGCCCGCTTCAAGGACGAGACCAGCGACTTCCTGGCCTACCTCAACCTGTGGCGCTACGTACGCGAGCAGCAGAAGGAACGCGGCTCGTCCAGCTTCCGCCGGATGTGCAAGCAGGAGTACCTGAACTTCCTGCGCATCCGCGAGTGGCAGGACATCTACTCCCAGCTGCGCACGGTCGCCAAGACCATGGGCATCCACCTCAACGAGGAGGATGCGCCGGAGCAGTCCGTGCACACCTCGCTGCTCGCGGGCCTGCTCTCGCACATCGGGCTCAAGGACACCGACAAGAACGAGTACCTGGGCGCCCGCAGCGCCAAGTTCGCGATCTTCCCGGGTTCGGCGCTCTTCAAGAAGCAGCCCAAGCTCGTGATGTCGGCGGAGCTCGTGGAGACCTCCCGGCTGTGGGCGCGGGTGAACGCGAAGATCGAGCCCGAGTGGGTCGAGCCGCTGGCCCAGCACCTGCTCAAGCGCACCTACAGCGAGCCGCACTGGGAGAAGGACCAGGCCGCGGTGATGGCGTACGAACGCGTCACGCTGTACGGCGTGCCGATCGTCGCGAACCGCAAGGTCAACTACGGCCGCATCGACGCCGAGGCATCACGGGACCTGTTCATCCGCAACGCCCTGGTCGAGGGCGACTGGCGCACGCACCACAAGTTCTTCGCCGACAACCGCAAGCTCCTGACCGAGGTCGAGGAGCTTGAGCACCGCGCGCGGCGCCGCGACATCCTCGTGGACGACGAGACGCTGTTCGACTTCTACGACCGGCGGGTGCCCGACCACGTCGTGTCGGGGGCGCACTTCGACTCGTGGTGGAAGCACAAGAAGCGCGAGGAGCCCGAACTCCTCGACTTCGAGCGCGAGATGCTCATCAACGAGAAGGCCGGCGCCGTCACCAAGGACGACTATCCGGACTCCTGGCGCCAGGGTCCGCTGAAGTTCCGGGTGACGTACCAGTTCGAGCCGGGTGCGGACGCGGACGGCGTGACCGTCCACGTGCCGCTCCAGGTCCTCAACCAGATCACCGACGAGGGCTTCGACTGGCAGATCCCGGGCCTGCGCGAGGAAGTCGTCACCGAGCTGATCCGCTCCCTGCCCAAGCCCATCCGGCGGCATTACGTGCCCGCGCCCAACTACGCGGCGAAGTTCCTGGACCGTGCGGTCCCGTTGCAGGAGCCCCTGCCGGTGACGCTGGCCCGCGAACTCCAGCGGATGGTGGGCGTCCCGGTCACGGCCGACGACTTCGACCTGACGCGCGTACCGGACCACCTCAAGATCACGTTCCGGATCATCGACGAGCGGCGCCGCAAGCTCGCCGAGGACAAGGACCTGGAAGCGCTCAAGCTCCAGCTGCGCCCGAAGGCCCGTCAGGCGCTCTCCCAGGCCGCCGCGGCGACCGCGGGACCGACGGGCGAGTCCATCGAGCGGTCGGGCCTCACGGACTGGACGATCGGCACCCTGACGAAGGTCTTCGAGACGCGGCGGGCCGGCCAGCCGGTGAAGGCGTACCCGGCGCTCGTGGACGCGGGCGACTCCGTCTCCGTACGCCTCTTCGACACCGAGGCCGAGCAGCAGCGGGCGATGTGGCGCGGCACCCGGAAGCTGATCCTCCTGAACATCCCGGTGAACCCGGCCAAGTTCGCCTCCGACAAGCTCACCAACCAGCAGAAGCTGGCCCTGTCACGCAATCCGCACGGCTCCATCCAGGCGCTCTTCGACGACTGCGCCATGGCGGCGGCGGACAAGCTGATCGCGGACCACGGGGGCCCGGCGTGGGACGAGGAATCGTTCCGCAAGCTGTACGACAGGGTCCGCGCGGACCTGGTGGACGCGACGGTGCGCACGGTCGGCCAGGTCCAGCAGATCCTGGCGGCCTGGCAGGCCTGTGAGCGCCGCCTGAAGGCCACGAACAGCCTGACCCTGGTCGCCAACGTGGCCGACGTACGCACCCAGCTGGCGACGCTGGTGCCGCCGGGCTTCGTCACGCTCACCGGGCTCAAGCGGCTGCCGGACCTGATGCGCTATCTGGTGGCGGTGGACCGCAGGCTCCAGCAGATGCCGACGGCCGTCCAGCGCGACACCACGCGCATGGAGAAGGTCCACGAGATGCAGGACGAGTACGCGTGGCTGCTCGAACAGCTGCCGCAGGGGCGGCCCGTCCCGCAACAGGTCCTGGACATCCGCTGGATGATCGAGGAGCTGCGGGTGAGCTACTTCGCGCACGCGCTCGGCACCGCGTTCCCCGTCTCGGACAAGCGCATCGTGAAGGCGATCGACGCGGCGGCGCCGTAGCCCGGCCATCGCTGTGAGTGAGTTCGACCTGACCAGCGGACCTGTTGTAGAGTCTCACTCGCAGCCAAGCACAACGGGCTGCGAAACAAGGTCCTGTGGAGCAGTTTGGAGTGCTCGCCACCCTGTCAAGGTGGAGGCCGCGGGTTCAAATCCCGTCAGGACCGCAGTCGATTGAAGCCCCGCATCCCACATTGGGAGCGGGGCTTCGTCGTTTCCCCGGGCCCCCGGAGGCCGCGCCCCGCGGCGGAGCCGCGCATGAACACAGCAAATCCCGTCAGGACCGCAGTCGATCGAAGCCCCGCATCCCACTCTGGGAGCGGGGCTTCGTCGTTCCCTGGGGGCCACCCCTCGGAGGCCGCCCGCCCCGCCCCCGGAGCGAGGCTTCGTCGTTCCCCCGCCCCGGCACACCCCCAAAGGCCCCGCACCCCTCCCCCCCCCTCCGCGGGCGGCGTTTCGTCGTCCCCCGCCCGGGGCTGCCCCAGATCTCCGGGAGCCGGGGGTTCCCGCTGCCTTGACGGGGTCGGCCGGCGCCGGTACCCCTGCAAGGAAGGGGAGCGGGGGTCGCCCCAGGAGGTGGCGTATGACGGCATCGTCGAGGCATGAGACGCGCGCGCTGCTGCGTGCCCATCTGTCGGCCGCCCTGGGGTATCGCCACCTCACCCGGCACTGCGCGGTCTGCCACCGGCTCCTGCGGCTCGCCATGGAGGTTTCCGAGCCCGTCAGGCCCGAGGACGAAAGTCCCCCCAACCGGTGACCAATGGCGCCGCGCACCCCGCCCGGGCGGTGAAAGGCTGCGCACGAACGGGACTTGAGGGTGTGACGGGAGTCACGAAACGAGTTTCTGGAACGGGTGAACTTACACCTCTCATACAACGCCCCGATTTAATATGTGCAATTGCACCACCCCGAGGGCCCGGCCCGTGGGGCGCCACGGCACCAGCCCGCCGGAGCCTTCGCGGGGCTGCGGGGGGAGGTGCCGGATGTGCCGGACAAGGCCGGACATAAAAAAATCGCGCTGGACCCGGCGGAGTCCAGCGCGATCGACGACGCACCACCCGTTGGGGCGGGCAGCGCACCGTATGGAGCTATAGGCGGGCTCGGCCGGGGTGGGGGCCCCGGAATGCCCGGATTACTGGGGTGTTGTTCAGGCCTCGCTGCGCTGCTGCGGAATACCCGCCAGCAGTGCGCGGACCTCTGCCTCGCGGTACCGGCGATGCCCACCCAGCGTGCGGATGGACGTGAGCTTGCCGGCCTTGGCCCAGCGGGTCACCGTCTTCGGGTCCACGCGGAACATCGTGGCAACCTCAGCCGGGGTCAGCAGCGGCTCGGCATCAGGGGTGCGAGCGGTCATGAGCGGCCTCCTCGGGAGAACCGAACCTTCTCGGTTCTTTCCTCTAAATTCTGCACCTTGACCCGCGTTGCCCGAAATGGCGGACGCGAGCCGAGTCGGTTATAGGACGAACGGCTTGTCCTCGGCACTACAACTACACCATCCGTCCAGCCACGTCGGCCAAACCGATGGAATTGCCCTCCCAGGTGTTCATCAGCGACGGAAGCCGATGGACCATGCCATAGCGGACAGTCACGCCACAGTGACGATCAGTCACAGAGCGATCAGGAGTCGTCAGACCCCCCATAGCGAGCAATACCGAGCAATCCGCCCTTAGTTGGGCGGAAGGGATCCTCCCCGGACCCCTTGTCCTATTTTGGCACGAGGGTGGGGTCTGGGCGCAAGGGCGAGATAAGTGCGTTCCATCACGCTTGAGGCAAAGGCCCGGATCAGGACCTACGTCCTGGAGCGAGCCCGCGAAGCCCCTTCAGGGGCCGTCAGGAGCCACCCCGGAGCCTCAGTTGGCCATCCGGCGCTCCTTGACGGGCCGCCAGCGCTCCGTGAAGCGTCCGTACGCCTCCTGCGCCCCGGCGTCGTCCCCGGCCCGCAGCGCGGCGATCCCCTCGGCCACGTCCGCCGCCGAACGGTCCGCCTCCAGACTCGCGTGCGCGAGGGCGTGCACGAGGCCGCCGTAGTCCAGCTCCACGAGTGAACGCGGATGGAACTCCTCCAGCCACCGCCCGACGTCCACAAGCCCCTCGGTGAGCGGGCCTTCGCCGATGCGGTCGCGTACCGTCCGCAGCGCCCGCGCCAGGCGGCGCCGCGCCTGGACCATCGGGGTGCGGTAGCGCAGCACGGGCGCGCTCGCGCCCTCACCCGGTGCATACTCGCGCTCTTCGTCCGAAAAGACCGTGAACCACGTCACAGGGATGTGCCAAACACTGGTCAAGATCCACGGGCGGGCGTCCGGGTTGTCCTCCCGCCAGCGCTCGTAGTCCGCCTCGGCCTGGTGGCGCACCACCGGTGGCAGCAGCGCGTCGAGCACCGGCTCGGGGAACTGCCCCGCCAGCCCCTCAAGGGCCTGCCAGCCACGCAGCCGGGTCCGCCAGGGGCAGACGCACACCACCCCGTCGGCCTCGGCCACGAACGCGTCGCCGCTCTCGTGCACGGGCACCGGTACGGGCGGGACGGGCACCAAGTCGGCCAGCGCGCGCCGGAGTTCGTCCTGGACATCGGGAGCGCGTCCGCGCTCCGCATAGCGCTGCCAGTGCCCGCGTTCGGGCTCGGGAAAGGCGGCAAGGGGCTCGTACACCCGCAGGTAGGACGCGTACGGAACGATCACAGAGGACACCACCGCCATGCCCCGCATCGTCCCACGGGAGTGCGCCCGTGGCGTGCTCGCGAGAGTGATCCTCGGCACTGGGCCTGATCTACGGGCGCGTAGGACTTACCCTGCTCCCGAACCAGGCCCGCCCCACCCACAGGCGGGCCGTCAACCGCCGCTTCGTACTTGGGAGTCACCACCGTGACCGATGTGACCGGAGCCGATGACGTACTGCACACCCTCTTCCGCTCCGACCAGGGCGGACATGAGCAGGTCGTGCTCTGCCAGGACCGAGCCACCGGGCTCAGGGCCGTCATCGCCATCCACTCCACCGCCCTGGGCCCGGCCCTGGGCGGCACGCGCTTCTACCCGTACGCCACCGAGGCGGAGGCCGTCGCCGACGCCCTCAACCTGTCGCGCGGCATGTCGTACAAGAACGCCATGGCCGGGCTCGACCACGGCGGCGGCAAGGCCGTGATCATCGGCGACCCCGAGACGATCAAGACGGAAGACCTGCTGCTCGCCTACGGCCGGTGCGTGGCCTCGCTCGGCGGCCGCTACGTGACGGCCTGCGACGTCGGCACGTACGTCGCCGACATGGACGTCGTGGCGCGCACCTGTCAGTGGACGACCGGCCGCTCCCCCGAGAACGGCGGCGCGGGCGACTCGTCCGTGCTGACCGCGTTCGGCGTCTTCCAGGGCATGCGGGCCTCGGCCCAGCACCTGTGGGGCGACCCCACGCTGCGCGGACGCAAGGTCGCCGTGGCGGGCGTGGGCAAGGTCGGCCGGCACCTCGTGGGGCATCTGCTCTCCGACGGCGCCGAGGTCGTGATCACGGATGTGCGCGAGGAGTCGGTGCGCGCCCTCACGGAGCTGCACCCCGGGGTGTCGGTCGCCGCCGACACGGAGGCGCTGATCCGTACCGAGGGGCTCGACATCTACGCCCCCTGCGCCCTCGGCGGCGCGCTCAGTGACGAGACCGTGCCGGTGCTCACCGCGAAGGTGGTGTGCGGCGCGGCCAACAACCAGCTCGCGCACCCGGGTGTGGAGAAGGACCTCGCGGACCGCTCGATCCTGTACGCGCCCGACTACGTCGTGAACGCGGGTGGCGTGATCCAGGTCGCCGACGAGCTCCACGGATTCGACTTCGACCGCTGCAAGGCGAAGGCGTCGAAGATCTTCGACACCACGTTGGCCATATTCGCTCGTGCGAAGGAGGACGGCATTCCGCCGGCCGCGGCGGCCGACCGGATCGCCGAACAGCGCATGGCGGAGGCACGTCAACACTGAGCCTTCGGGGGCCCCGTCGGCCGCGCTGAGAGACATGACTCACGCCGGTCGGCGGGTCGGGCCCCGAGAAGGGGTTAAAATCGCGGTTGACCAGCGAGGACAGCACGCTTTGTTGGTTCTGCCAAGTGGCACGTCATGCGGGCGGCGTACCGTAGGGCCGCGGAAGCAGGTACCGTTGAAGCTCTACGGACGCGGTCTCTCCACGGAGAGTCCGTTCCGGATCATGAACGCGTGTCAAGACTCTGGGGCCGTCGAGCCCCGTCACCGAGGGGGTCGAGCCATGGGGCGCGGCCGGGCAAAGGCCAAGCAGACGAAGGTCGCCCGCCAGCTGAAGTACAGCAGCGGCGGGACTGACCTGTCGCGTCTGGCCAACGAGCTGGGCGCATCTACTCCTAGCCCGACAGTGAGCCAACCGCCGAACGCGGAGCCACTGGAGGACGAGGAGGACGACGACCCGTACGCCCGCTATGCGGAGCTGTACGGGAATGACGACGACGACGAGGACGAAGAGTCCGGCCCGTCGTCGCAGCGCCGCGGCGCTTGACTTCGCTGATCCCGCTTTCGCGCACCGTACGTCCTCGGTGCTCTGAGCACACCGACCCGGTCCGGGGCCTTCGCCCCTGACCGGGTTTCGTGCTGCCGTCGCGAAGGCGGGCTTTCGCACTTGCCCTCGTGAAGAGGGGCGAGACATATGGGGCCGCGCCGGGATCCCGGCGCGGCCCGATACATGCTGCTACTTGGCGTAGTCGCCGGTCAGCTCGGCGCCGTCGCGGTGGTCGCCCCTGGCCAGGATCTCGCCGGCGACCCAGGCGTCCACGCCCCGGTCGGCGAGGGTCTGGAGCGCGACGTCGACCGATGCGTCGGGGACGACCGCCATCATGCCGACGCCCATGTTGAGCGTCTTCTCCAGTTCGAGGCGTTCCACCTGGCCGGCCGTGCCGACCAGATCGAAGACCGCGCCCGGCGTCCAGGTCGAGCGGTCGACCGTGGCGTGCAGGTGGTCCGGGATGACCCGGGCCAGGTTGTTGGCGAGACCGCCGCCGGTGATGTGGCTGAAACCGTGCACCTCGGTGGTGCGGGTCAGGGCCAGGCAGTCGAGGGAGTAGATCTTGGTGGGCTCCAGCAGCTCCTCGCCGAGCGTGCGGCCGAACTCCTCGACATGCTGGTCCAAGGTCATCTTGGCCCGGTCGAACACCACGTGCCGGACGAGTGAGTACCCGTTCGAGTGAAGACCGGAGGACGCCATCGCGATGACCGCGTCCCCCTCGCGGATCCGGTCCGCGCCCAGGAGTTGGTCGTACTCGACGACACCGGTGCCGGCGCCGGCGACATCGAAGTCGTCGGGGCCGAGCAGGCCCGGGTGCTCGGCGGTCTCGCCGCCGACCAGCGCGCAGCCCGCCAGGACACAGCCTTCGGCGATGCCCTTCACGATGGCCGCGACCCGCTCGGGGTGGACCTTGCCGACACAGATGTAGTCGGTCATGAACAGCGGCTCGGCGCCGCAGACGACCAGGTCGTCCACGACCATGCCGACGAGGTCGTGGCCGATGGTGTCGTACACGCCCATCTTGCGGGCGAGATCGACCTTCGTGCCGACGCCGTCGGTGGCGGAGGCGAGCAGCGGGCGCTCGTAGCGCTTGAGGGCCGAGGCGTCGAAGAGTCCGGCGAATCCACCGAGGCCACCCAGGACCTCGGGGCGCTTCGTCTTCTTCACCCACTCCTTCATCAGCTCGACGGCGCGGTCGCCCGCCTCGATGTCGACGCCCGCGGCTGCGTAGCTGGCACCAGCGCCCGCGTGCGGAGCACGCTGTTCAAATTCAGCAGATGACATGGACATGGCTCTGGAGAACTTTCGTGTCGTACTGCAGGGTTTTACGGGCGGCGCAGGGCGTCGGCGGCCGCGGTCGCGGCGGGGCCGGAGGCCAGCTCGGACTCCAGGAGCTGCTTGCCCAGCAGCTCGGGGTCGGGGAGCTCCATCGGGTACACGCCGTCGAAGCAGGCGCGGCACAGGTTGTCCTTGGGGATCGTCGTCGCCTCGATCATCGCGTCGGTCGTGATGTACGAGAGCGAGTCGGCGCCCAGGGACGTGCCGATCTCCTCGATGGTCATGCCGTTGGCGATCAGCTCCGCGCGGGTCGCGAAGTCGATGCCGAAGAAGCAGGGCCACTTCACCGGCGGCGACGAGATCCGGATGTGGACCTCGGCGGCGCCCGCCTCGCGGAGCATCTTCACCAGCGCGCGCTGGGTGTTGCCGCGGACGATCGAGTCGTCGACGACCACCAGGCGCTTGCCGCGGATGACTTCCTTCAGCGGGTTCAGCTTGAGCCGGATGCCGAGCTGGCGGATCGTCTGCGAGGGCTGGATGAACGTACGGCCGACGTAGGCGTTCTTGACCAGACCCGAGCCGTACGGGATGCCGCTGGCTTCGGCGTACCCGATCGCGGCGGGGGTGCCGGATTCCGGAGTCGCTATCACCAGGTCGGCGTCGACCGGGGCTTCCTCGGCGAGTTTGCGTCCCATCTCCACTCGGGAGAGGTAGACGTTGCGGCCCGCGATGTCGGTGTCGGGGCGCGCCAGGTAGACGTACTCGAAGACACAGCCCTTGGGCTTCGCTTCTGCGAATCGGGAGGTACGCAGGCCGTTCTCGTCGATGGCGACGAGCTCGCCCGGCTCGATCTCGCGCACATAGCTGGCGCCGCAGATGTCGAGAGCGGCGCTCTCGGATGCGACGACCCAGCCGCGCTCAAGACGGCCGAGCACCAGCGGGCGGATGCCCTGCGGGTCACGGGCGCAGTACAGCGTCTGCTCGTCCATGAAGACCAGCGAGAAGGCGCCCTGGACCTGGGGAAGGACCTTGGCGGCCGCTTCCTCGACGGTCAGCGGCTTGCCGTCCTCGTCCGTCTGGCCCGCGAGCAGCGCGGTGACCAGATCGGTGTCGTTGGTGGCGGCGAGCTGGGTGGCCCGGCCGTTCTCCTTGGGCAGCTCGGCGACCATCTCCGCGAGCTGCGCGGTGTTCACCAGGTTGCCGTTGTGGCCGAGCGCGATCGAGCCGTGGGCGGTCGCCCGGAAGGTCGGCTGAGCGTTCTCCCACACGGAGGCACCCGTGGTCGAGTAGCGGGCGTGACCGACCGCGATATGACCTTGGAGTGAACCGAGAGAGGTCTCGTCGAAGACCTGGGAGACAAGCCCCATGTCCTTGAAGACGAGGATCTGGGAGCCGTTGCTGACCGCGATGCCCGCGGATTCCTGGCCCCGATGTTGGAGGGCGTAGAGCCCGAAGTAAGTGAGCTTCGCGACCTCTTCGCCCGGAGCCCAGACACCGAAGACGCCGCAAGCGTCCTGGGGGCCCTTCTCACCGGGGAGCAGGTCGTGGTTGAGTCGTCCGTCACCACGTGGCACGCCACCGAGTGTAGGCGAGATCGACCACTGGTCCGAATTGGGGATACGAACGAGTGGCCGCGACGGCCCTTTTTGTAGGTTTCGCGCCTCATCCCCTCCCGGGGCCACCCCACCCGCCCACCGCCCGCGTCCCCGCAGGTGGGCCCGGGTGTGCGCCGGTCGTTCGCGTGGTTTGCGGCTGCGGGGGGCGCGGGGCGGGGCGGGTGGGGGAGTGTGACGGAGTTCGCTTTGCCCGGGGTTGCCTTGCGGGGGCGGGGGGTCGGTGGGTGCGGGGGCGTGTGCGCTGGGTGAGCGGGCGTCCCCTTTGGCAGGGGGCCGCGCGACGCGGTCGGGGTGAGCGGGCGTCCCCTTTGGCAGGGGGCCCCGCGACGCGGTCTGTGTGAGCGGGCCTCTCCTTTGGGTGCGGGGCGCCCCGCGACGCGGTCCGGGTGAGCGGGCGTCCTCTTTGGGTGCAGGGCGCCCCCAGAACACGGCCATGGGGCGGCCCCAGGGCCCCGGCTTTGCCCCGCCTTTCGGGTGCAGACCGTGGTCGCTTCTCGCGCAGTTCCCCGCGCCCCTGGCGATGCTGGTGCGGGCCAGCATGGACACCCTCAGCCCGCCGGGCTGCCCGGTGCGGGCCGACATGCGCATCTTCAGCCTGCCGGGCTGCCCGGTGCGGGCCAGCAAGGACACCCTCAGCCCGCCGGGCTGCCCGGCGCCGGCCCGCATCGGCATCTTCAGCCCGTCCGGCGATTGAGGACGAGCGCCGTTCAGGCGCGTTCGGGGTCTGGGGCGGAGCCCCAGGGGCCCCCGCCTTCCCGGTGCGGACCGTGCGTGGCTAATCGCGCAGTTCCCCGCGCCCCTGGCAGGGCTGGTGCGGGCCAGCATCGCCAACCTCAGCGACCCCGCGCAGCTACTCGACGCCGGCCAACGTCGGCATCCCCAGCGACCCGCCCAACCACCCGGCGCCGGCCCGCATCGGCATCTTCAGCCCGTCCGGCGTTTGAGGACGAGCGCCGTTCAGGCGCGAACCGGGGTCTGGGGCGGAGCCCCAGGGTCCCTCGGCTTTCGAGTGCGGACCGTGGTCGCTGCTCGCGCAGTTCCCCGCGCCCCTGGCAGGACTGGTGCGAGCCCGGCATGGACACCCTCAACCCGATGGGCTGCCCGGCGCCGGCCCGCATGGACATCCCCAGCCCGCCCAACCACCCGGTGCCGGCCCGCATCGGCATCCCCAGCCCGTCCGGCGACTGAGGACGAGCGCGCTCAAGGTGTGAGGCGGGGGCTGGGGCGGAGCCCCAGGGGGTTGGGGGCTAGGTCAGTACGGGGAGGACCGCGGACAGGTCGGCGCGTTCGCCGCTCGCCGCCACCCACGCCTCGGCAACCGCCACCCCCCACTCCACCCGCCCGGTGGCAAGCCGGATCCATGCGAGCGGGTCGGTCTCGACGACGTTGGGCGGCGTGCCCCGCGTGTGCTTGGGGCCGGCCACGCACTGCACCACCGCGTAGGGCGGGATCCGCACCTCGACCGAGCCACCGGGCGCGCTCAGGGCGAGCGCGTCGGCGAGCAGCCGGGTGCACGCGGCGAGGGCCTGGCGGTCGTGCGGGACGGCGAGTTCGGGCAGCGCGTCGTTCAAGTCGTCGGTGTGGACCGTGAGTTCGACGGCCCGGGTCACCAGGGCGTCGGCGAAGGTCATCGCGCCGAACCGGGTGGGGACGAGCCGGTCGTCCGCCGTGGCGCTCAAGAGCTCGGCCGCACGGGCGGCCCGCTCCTCGAAGAGCGCGTCCAGGTCGGCCACGGAAGCCGCCAACTCCCTTGTACTGTCAGCGATTTCCCCGGCGGAGCGCCCCGTGGCCGACGGCCAGTCCAGCAGCGCGAGCTCCTGCTTGAGCGGCGCGGGCCCGGCGAGCCCGCGCTCCAGCATGCCGAACGCCATCGTGTGGTGGACGACGAGCTCGCGCACCGTCCAGTCGCCGAGCCGGGTCGGCCGGGCCAGCTGCTCGGGCGTGAGCGTGCGGACGCCGTCGCGTACGTGGCCGAACTGGGCGAGGACGGCGGCCCGGATCTTCACCGGGTCGTATCTGCGGGTGCGCTTCTTGGCCGGGGACATGAAACCGAGCCTACGCCGGGCGGGGGTAGCCCCCGAGACCCTTCTCGACCTGCGCGAACGCCCGCTCGGCGCGCTCGGCGGCAGCCGCGGCGACCTCCTGCGCGGACTCACCGCCGAGGATCCTGCGGTGGTGCTCGTTGATCAGCGCGTTCCGGGCCCCGGTCAGCTGGGCGGCGGCCACCGCGGCGAGCATCGGGTCGCCGCCCTCCTGCGCCAGCACCTCGGCCAGCTCCCGCTCCGCCCCGCCGAACGCAAGCGCGGCGCGCTGGAGCAACACCGGGGTTTTCTCGACGAGTTGGCGGGCCTGGAGGGAGCGCGGTTCGTCGGTCAGCCCGACCGAGGGGTCGCGCGACTCGACCATGTCCAGGAACTGCCGGCGTACCGCGGCCACCGCCGACTCCCCCGGGGCACGCTCGCGCACGGCCCGTACGACATCGCCGACATGGTGCATCATCGGCGCGATGACCAGGTCTTCCTTCGTTCCGAAGTAGTTGAAGACCGTCATCTTGGAGACATCCGCGGCCGCCGCGATCTCCGCCACGGAGACATGGTCGAAGCCGCGCTCGGTGAACAGGTCGAGCGCGGTGCACCAGATCCGCGTCCCGGTCTCCCGCTTCTTGCGCTCGCGCAGGCCCTCACCAGCAGTCATGCACATCACTGTACCAGGATGAAATTTAAGCCCGGATGAAATGTTGACTCGGTCCATGTTCTGGTCCATGGTGGTGCCCATGACGACGACGAAGACCTTGAACGCGAACTCGGCCACCCCCTCCGCCACTTCGGTCACGCCCGCCTCCACCGCCACTTCGGCCACGACCGCCCCCGCCGTAACCGGCCCCGCAGGCCACGAAAGCCCCACAGGCCCCACAGGTCCTGCCGCCCCCCAGATGTCCAAGGCCCAGATCCTCGTCGGCTTCATCGTGTGCATCGCCACGATCCTGCTGGCCGTGCTCGACATGAACATCGTCTCGGCGGCCACCGTGCCCATCGCCCGCGATCTCGACCCCGCCCATGGAGTCGACAAGATCCCCTGGCTGATCAGCGCGTTCGCGCTCGCCTCGGCCGCCGCCCTGCCGCTGTACGGGAAGCTCTGCGACAGCCTGGGCGCGAAGAAGGTCTTCGTCGGCGCCGTCGCCTCCTTCCTGCTCGGCTCGGCCCTGTGCGGCGCCGCCCAGTCCATGACCGAACTGATAGCGGCCCGCGCCCTCCAGGGCCTCGGCGGCGGCGGCCTCATGAGCGTCACCATGGTCGTACTCGCCCAGCTCACGGCCCAGGGCGGCAAGGGAGGCAACAGGGCCGGCGGCGCGGGCGGCATCGTCGGCGGCGCCGGCATGGCGATCGGCCCCTGGATCGGCGGCACCCTCTCCGACCACGCCAACTGGCGCTGGATCTTCTACATCAACCTGCCCCTCGGCGTCGCCGCGCTGATCGCCGCCGTCCTCGTACTGAAGCTCCCGGTCTCCACCGCCCGCCACCGCATCGACTACCTCGGCGCCGCCCTGGCCGCCGTGTTCACCAGCACCCTGCTCCTCGCGACCAGCTGGGGCGGCAAGCAGTACGCCTGGGCCTCGCCCGAGATCATCGGCCTGATCGTGGCCTGCGTCCTGTCGCTCGCCCTGTTCCTGCGCCGCCAGGCGACCGCCGCCGAGCCGGTCCTGCCGCTGTCGATGTTCAAGGTGCCCCAACTGCGGTACGGCTTCGCGATCCAGGCGCTGCTCGGCTCCGCGATGATGGGCGCGCTCGTCTACGTCATGGTCTACCTCCAGGCGGTCCGCGGCATCGCGCCCGCGGCGGCCGGGCTCTACCTCATTCCCATGGCGCTCGGCATGACCGCCGTCGGCCTCGGCGCGGGCAAGCTGTCGGCGCGCGGCTGGCGGACGAAGGGCTTCGTGCTGACCGGCACGGTCACCTCCGCGCTCGGCCTCGCCCTGCTCGGCACGCTCGGCACCACCACCTCGCTCTGGCTCGTCCGCGCCGCGCTCCTGGTCATGGGCTGCGGGTTCGGCCTGCTCATGGGCCAGCTCATCCCGTACGTCCAGAACGCCGCCCCCGCCCACCAGCTGGGCATCGCCACCACCAGCATCCGGTTCTTCCAGACCGTGGGCAACGCGCTGGGCGCCGCCGCCTTCGGCACGCTCCTGAGCCGGGTGTACGAGGCGAAGGTGCCGGGCGGCTCGACCAGTGCCATCGCCCATCTGACCGGCGCCGCCCGCGACCACGCGGTGCACGGCTTCGTCGGCGCGATGGACGTGGTCTTCCTGGTGGCGGCCGGCCTCATGGCGCTGGCCGCGGTGCTCGCCGCCCGCCTGCCCGCCGAGGCCGAGGCCGCATCCGTACCGGCCGCCTAGGGCCTCGCGGACCGGGAACGGACACCCGTCCGGGACGCACACGTCGGACACCCGTCCGGGACACACGTCGGCCCCGCACCCTCAACAGGGGTGCGGGGCCGATGAGTTGGCGCCTACGGGAACGTCCTACTGGGCCAGCAGGGCCGGGATCGTCGCCTCGTGGGCGGTGCGCAGCTCACCGAGACCGAGGCTGAACTCGCCCTGGATCTCGATGGATTCGCCGTCCACGACACCGATCCGGGTGGCGGGAAGACCGCGCGCGCCGCACATGTCGGTGAAGCGCAGCTCCTCCGAGCGCGGCACCGACACGACGGCACGGCCGGCCGACTCGCTGAACAGGAACGTGAACGCGTCGAGCCCGTCCGGCACGACCAGGCGCGCGCCGTTGCCGCCCTTGAGGCAGGACTCCGTCACGGCCTGGATCAGACCGCCGTCGGACAGGTCGTGCGCGGCGTCGATCATGCCGTCGCGCGAGCCCGAGATCAGGATCTCGCCGAGCAGCTTCTCGCGGTCCAGGTCCACCTGCGGCGGCAGGCCGCCCAGGTGCTGGTGGACGACCTCGGACCAGGCCGAGCCGCCGAACTCCTCACGGGTGTCACCGAGGAGGTAGAGCAGCTGGCCCTCCTCGGCGAACGCGATCGGGGTGCGCCGGTTCACGTCGTCGATCACGCCGAGCACCGCGACCACGGGGGTCGGGTGGATGGCGGTGTCGCCGGTCTGGTTGTAGAGCGAGACGTTGCCGCCGGTCACCGGGGTGCCGAGCTGGAGGCAGCCGTCCGCGAGACCACGGGTGGCCTCGGCGAACTGCCACATCACATCCGGGTCCTCGGGGGAGCCGAAGTTGAGGCAGTCCGAGATGGCGAGCGGCTTCGCGCCGGAGGCCGCCACATTGCGGTAGGCCTCGGCGAGCGCGAGCTGGGCGCCGGTGTACGGGTCGAGCTTGGCGTACCGGCCGTTGCCGTCGGTCGCCATGGCCACGCCGAGGTTGGTCTCCTCGTCGATGCGGACCATGCCCGCGTCCTCGGGCATCGCGAGCACCGTGTTGCCCTGCACGAAACGGTCGTACTGGTCGGTGATCCACGCCTTGGAGGCCTGGTTCGGGGAGGCGACCAGCTTCAGGACCTGGTCCTTCAGCTCGGCGCCGGACTGCGGACGGGCCAGCTTGCCCGCGTCGTCGGCCTGGAGCGCGTCCTGCCAGGAGGGGCGGGCGAAGGGCCGGTGGTAGACCGGGCCCTCGTGGGCCACCGTGCGCGGCGGCACGTCCACGATCTGCTCGCCGTGCCAGAAGATCTCCAGCTGGGAGCCCTCGGTCACCTCACCGATGACGGTGGCGATGACGTCCCACTTCTCGCAGATCTCCATGAAGCGCTCGACGTGCTGCGGCTCGACCACCGCGCACATGCGCTCCTGCGACTCGCTCATGAGGATTTCCTCGGGCGAGAGGGAGGAGTCGCGCAGCGGCACCGTGTCCAGCTCGACGCGCATGCCGCCGGAACCCGCGCTCGCGAGCTCGGAGGTCGCACACGACAGGCCCGCGCCACCCAGGTCCTGGATGCCCGCGACCAGCTTCTCCTTGAAGATCTCCAGAGTGCACTCGATGAGCAGCTTCTCCTGGAACGGGTCGCCGACCTGGACGGCGGGGCGCTTGGCAGGACCCGTCGATTCGAAGGTCTCACTCGCGAGGACCGAGACGCCGCCGATGCCGTCGCCGCCCGTGCGGGCGCCGTACAGGATGACCTTGTTGCCGGGACCCGACGCCTTGGCGAGGTGGATGTCCTCGTGCTTCATCACGCCGATGCAGCCGGCGTTGACCAGCGGGTTGCCCTGGTAGCAGGCGTCGAAGACGACCTCGCCGCCGATGTTGGGCAGGCCCAGGCAGTTGCCGTAGCCGCCGATGCCCGCGACGACGCCGGGCAGGACGCGCCTGGTGTCGGGGTGGTCGGCGGCGCCGAAGCGCAGCGGGTCGACGACCGCGACCGGGCGGGCGCCCATGGCGAGGATGTCGCGGACGATGCCGCCGACGCCGGTGGCCGCACCCTGGTAGGGCTCGATGTAGCTGGGGTGGTTGTGCGACTCGACCTTGAAGGTGACCGCGTACCCCTGGCCGACGTCGACGACGCCCGCGTTCTCACCGATGCCGACGAGCATCGCGTCGTTCTCGGGGACCTTGTCGCCGAACTGCTTCAGGTGGACCTTGCTGCTCTTGTACGAGCAGTGCTCGGACCACATGACGGAGTACATGGCGAGCTCGGCGCCGGTGGGACGGCGGCCCAGGATCTCCCGGATACGGGCGTACTCGTCCTCCTTGAGGCCGAGCTCCTTCCAGGGCTGCTCGACGTCCGGGGTCTCGGCGGCGTGCAGAACAGTGTCGAGAGTCATCAGGCGTTGACCAGCTTCTTCAGGATCGAGGTGAAGAATCCGAGGCCGTCGGTACGGCCCGTACCGATCAGCGGCTCCACGGCGTGCTCGGGGTGCGGCATCAGGCCGACGACGTTGCCCGCGGCGTTGGTGATGCCGGCGATGTCGCGCAGCGAGCCGTTCGGGTTCCCGTCGAGGTAGCGGAACGCGACCCGGCCCTCGGCCTCCAGCTCGTCCAGCGTGCGCTCGTCGGCGACGTAGCGGCCGTCCATGTTCTTCAGCGGAACCCGGATCTCCTGGCCTGCCGTGTAATCGGCGGTCCAGGCCGTCTCCGCGTTCTCCACCCGCAGCCTCTGCTCGCGGCAGATGAAGTGCAGGTGGTTGTTGCGGAGCATGGCGCCGGGCAGCAGGTGCGACTCGGTGAGGATCTGGAAACCGTTGCAGATGCCGAGGACCGGGAGACCGGCCTTCGCCTGCTCGATGACCGTCTCCATCACCGGCGAGAACCGGGAGATGGCCCCGGCCCGCAGGTAGTCGCCGTAACTGAACCCGCCGGCCAGGACGACCGCGTCGACCTGCTTGAGGTCCTTGTCGCGGTGCCAGAGCGAAACGGGCTCGGCGCCCGCGATGCGCACGGCACGCAGACTGTCCCGGTCGTCCAGCGTGCCGGGGAAGGTGACAACGCCGATACGTGCAGTCACTTGGACTGCTCCTCGACCTTGACGGTGAAGTCTTCGATGACGGTGTTGGCGAGGAAGGTCTCGGCCATCTCGTGGATGCGGGCGAGGGCGGCCTCGTCGACCGGTCCCTCGACCTCCAGCTCGAAACGCTTTCCCTGACGTACGTCGCCGATCCCCTCGAAGCCGAGACGGGGCAGTGCGCGCTGCACCGCCTGTCCCTGCGGGTCGAGGATTTCCGGCTTGAGCATGACGTCGACTACGACGCGTGCCACTGGCACTCCCGGTGTGGTGTGGTGCGAAGGCGGTTCCCCCAGCGTACCCGCCCAAAAATTCTACGCGGGTAGATATCATGAGGGCCTGATCACGTTCCGGTTTCGGCGGCGACAACACGTGGGAAAAATCCCGAGAAAAAGTCGCCGAAGTCATTGCGTCGGGACACGCTGATGCAATTGGCTGGGCTTCACATTGCAATGGGTACCGCTGTACAAAGGAATCCCAGCGAAAGCGACATTGCTCCATAACAGCCGGAAGGCCGGTATCGCCGCACGTCAGGTACGTACGAGCGGCGACACCACAGGAAGGAACCGATATCCGTGGCTCAGCGCGTAGTGGTCACACTCTTCGACGACATCGACGGCGGAGAAGCGGCGGAAACGGTCACGTTCGGCCTGGACGGAAAGGTCTACGAGATCGACCTCAATCCCGCCAATGCAAAGAAACTGCGCAAGGCCCTCGCGCCTTACGTGACGGCGGGGCGCAAGCAGTCGAAGTCCGGGAAGACCTATCGGCACACCGCGGTCGCCCCCGACCCGGCGGCCGTCCGGGCCTGGGCGCAGTCCCACAAGATGGACGTGCCGGCTCGCGGCCGGATCCCGAAGAAGGTCTACGAGGCCTTCGCCGAGGCGAGCTGACCCGGTGGCCGGGGCTGCCCTGGGGCCGCCCCGGCCACCGGAGTTGCACACCCCCCCTGCTGATCAGCTAGAGTCTGGAACACGCCGAGGGGCAAGGCCGAAAGGCCCGGTCCACCGGAGCGTGCGGGTGTAGTTCAGTAGTAGAACACCCCCCTTCCAGGGGGGAGGCGCAGTGTGCAATTCCTGTCACCCGCTCTGCATTGCCTGCCAGTGGTCCTTGTGGATCAGGTAGAGTAGTGCTCGCGCCGTCCAGTGAGAGCTGGCGGATGCATGCGGACGTGGCTCAGTTGGTAGAGCATCACCTTGCCAAGGTGAGGGTCGCGAGTTCGAATCTCGTCGTCCGCTCAGGAAGCACGTGAGGCCCCGGTTCATCGAACCGGGGCCTTCGTCATGTCCCCCCGCACTTCTGACATTTGTCATGCGCGGTGATGACACCGCGCACTGCCCGGGCCCGGTTCGGCGCGGAACGCTGAACTCATGGCAGCAACAACGGGAACAGCAGATGTGATCGAGGTCGAGGAGCTGCGGCGGACCTACGCCGGGGGCTTCGAGGCCGTCTCGGGAATCTCCTTCTCCGTGGCGCGCGGTGAACTCTTCGCGCTGCTCGGCACCAACGGCGCGGGCAAGACCTCCACCGTCGAACTCCTCGAAGGTCTCGCCCCGCCGAGCGGCGGCCGCGTACGGGTCCTCGGGCACGACCCGTACACCGAACGGGCCGCCGTGCGCCCCCGTACCGGCGTGATGCTCCAGGAAGGCGGCTTTCCCGCCGAGCTCACCGTCGCCGAGACCGTACGGATGTGGGCGGGCTGCACCAGCGGGGCCCGGCCCGGCGACGAAGCGCTCGAACTCGTCGGCCTGGCGCGGCGCTCCGGCGTACGGGTGAAGCAGCTCTCGGGCGGTGAGAAGCGGCGCCTCGACCTGGCGCTCGCGCTGATCGCGCGGCCCGAGGTGCTGTTCCTCGACGAGCCGACCACCGGCCTCGACGTCGAAGGGCGGCGCGCCACCTGGGAGTTGGTGCGGGCGCTGCGTGACGGCGGCACCACCGTGCTCCTGACCACCCACTACCTGGAGGAGGCGGAGGCGCTGGCCGAACGGCTCGCGATCCTGCACGAAGGACGGATCGCGGCGAGCGGCCGGGTCGAGGACGTGATCGCCGCCCAGCCCTCGCACCTCTCCTTCGACCTGCCCGACGGCTACCACCTGGGTGACCTGCCGCCACTCGGCCGGCTCGGCGTCACCAGTCACGAGACGGCGGGCCGCACCGTGCGGCTGAAGACCCAGACCCTCCAACTGGCCGCCACCGAGCTGCTGGTGTGGGCCAGGGACAGCGGCGTCGAGCTGCGGGGGCTCGATGTGCGCTCGGCCTCGCTCGAAGAGGCGTTCTTGAAGATCGCGCAGGAGCGGCGCGGAGAGAAGGAGACGGTTCGATGAGCACCACCCTGGACGCGGTACGCAGCCCGGCCATGGCGCCGGAGCGGTCCCCGAAGAGCGCGGCGGACCGCATGAAGGCCCTGGCGCGGGCCGAACTCACCCTGCTCGCCCGCAACAAGTCGGTCATGTTCACCGTGCTCGTGCTGCCGAGCCTGCTCACCGGCTCCATGTACGGCGCGGTCAACAGCATCGACCTGGAGAAGAACGGACTGACCGCCGGAACCGTGCTGCTGCCCGGCTCGCTCGGGTACGCCCTGCTGTTCGCCCTCTACTCGCCGCTGGTCGGCGTCTACGTCGTACGCCGTGAAGAACTCGTCCTGAAGCGGCTGCGCACCGGGGAGTTGCGGGACCGGGAGATCCTGGCGGGCGCGGCGCTGCCCGCGGTGCTCATCACCCTCGCGCAGTCCGTGCTGCTGGTCGCGGCCTGCTCGCTGTGGCTGCACGTGCCACTGCCCGGCTCTGCGTGGCTCGCGGTCGTCGGGCTCCTCCTCGGCATCGCCCTGATGGGCGCGCTCGCCGCGGCGACCTCCGCCGTCACCAAAACCGCCGAGGGCGCCCAGATCGCGGTCATGCCCATGATGCTGCTCTCGGTCGCCGGATCCGGCATGGTCGTCCCCCTCGACGTGCTGCCCGACAAGGTGGCCGCGGTGTGCGACCTGCTGCCGCTGACCCCGGTGATCCAGCTGATCAGGGCCGGCTGGACGGGCGGGGCCGGCGCGGGTGACGTACTGCGGGAGCTGTTCGTCATGGTTGTCTGGACGCTCATCGCGGTCCTGGTCGTGCGCAAGCGCTTCCGGTGGGAGCCGCGGCGCTGAGACGGGGGGCGGCAGGGTGTTGGGCCGGATACACGCATGGCATCGCCGGCAGTGGCGGGACCGCAGCAGGGTGGAGAAGGTCGAGTTCCAGAGCCGGCTCGTCTGGGACGGCAGCATCTGGTTCCTCTTCCTCAGCTGGGACGTGCCGTTCGTCCTGCTAGGGCTGCGGCACGAACCGCTGCCGCTCGCGCTCGGGGTGGCGACGATGGCGGCGGGCGCGGCCGGCGCGTACCAGGGCAGCCGCGTCCACCGCCGGGCCGTCGACCACTATCTGGGGCGGGGCGAGGTGCCGCGCCGGGGCCTGGTCCTGTCCGGGGCGCTCTGCGCGCTCTCGCTCGTCCTGATCGCGGCGCTGCGCGCGACGCACGGCATGTCCGACCAGGCCCTGATGCTCGTCGTGCTGTACCTCATGCTGCCGTTCGGCATGGCGTACTGCCTGGTGGTGCCGCGCGGGACGTTCCTGCTGCGGTTCACCCTGCTCGGCATCCCGGTCGCGGGGCTTTTCGCCGCGGTCGGCGTGCCGCAGGCGCGCCTGGTCACGCTGGTGGTCGCGGTGGCGTTGTGCGGGCCGTGGGTCCTGATGGTCTCGCGCTGCGGGGCCTGGACGCTGTCGGTGATGTGGGAGTCGGACCGGGCCCGCGAGACCGAGGCACGCCTGGCCGTCGCCGAGGAACGGCTGCGGTTCGGGCGTGACATGCACGACGTGCTCGGCCGCAACCTCGCCGTCATCGCGCTCAAGGCCGAGCTCGCCGTCCAGCTCGGGCGGCGCGGCAGGCCCGAGGCGGTGGCGCAGATGGTGGAGGTGCAGCGCATCGCCCAGGAATCACAGAAAAAAAGAGGTACGGGAAGTGGTGCGCGGCTATCGCGAAGCGGACCTCCGGGTGGAGATCGAGGGCGCCCGAGGGGTGCTGGAGGCGGCCGGGATCGGCTGCCGCTACAGCGGCCCCGCCGAAGGCCTGACCGTCGAGGCGCAGTCGGCGCTCGGCTGGGTGGTGCGCGAGGCCACCACCAATGTGCTGCGGCACGGAGACGCCCGCAGCGTGGCGATACGGCTCGCCGTCACCGAGCACACCGCGACCCTGGTCGTCGAGAACGACGGCGTACCGGACCGGCCGGCCGGCTCCCCCGGCTCGGGCCTCGCGGGCCTGCGCGAGCGGCTGTCCGCGCTCGGCGGCACCCTGGAGGCGGGCCCGGCGGGCGGCGGGCTGTTCCGGCTGACCGCGGAGGTGCCCCGATGAGCCGGCCCGATGGCGAGGACGCCGCGGCGGGCCGCGTACGGGTGCTGCTGGCCGACGACGAGCATCTGATCCGGGGCGCGCTGGCCGTCCTGCTCGGCCTTGAGGACGATCTGGAGGTCGTCGCGGAGGCCGCGTCCGGGCCCGAGGCGCTGGCGATGGCCCGCGCCCACCGGCCCGACGTGGCGGTCCTTGACCTGGAGATGCCGGGCGCGGGCGGTGTGACGGTGGCCACAAAACTGCGGGCCGAACTGCCCTCCTGCCAGACCATGATCGTGACCAGTCACGGCTGGCCGGGGCACCTCAAACGGGCCCTGTCGGCGGGGGTGCGGGGCTTCGTGCCGAAGACCGTGAGCGCCCAGCGGCTCGCCGAGATCATCCGCTCCGTCCACGCCGGAAACCGTTATGTGGACCCGGAGTTGGCGGCCGACGCGATCTCGGCCGGGGACTCGCCGCTGACCGTGCGCGAGGCCGAGGTGCTGGGGTTCGCGGCCGACGGAGCGCCCGTCGCGGAGATCGCCGAGCGGGCCGCGCTGTCGCAGGGCACGGTGCGCAACTACCTCTCGTCGGCCGCCGCGAAGCTGGGTGCCGAGAACCGTCATACGGCGGTGCGTCTCGCACGCGAGCGCGGTTGGGTATAGTGGTCTCCGCGCCACGGCGCATGCGAACGTAGCTCAGCTGGTAGAGCACCACCTTGCCAAGGTGGATGTCGCGAGTTCGAACCTCGTCGTTCGCTCAGAAGAGAAGCCCCCGGTCCAGCGGCCGGGGGCTTCTTCGTACTCACGCCCAGCTGGTGCCGGTGAGCTGTTCGTACGCCTCGATGTACTTGCCCCGCGTCGCGTCCACGATCTGCTGCGGCAGCGGGGGCGGGGGCCGCTCGCCGGTGCGGTCCCAGCCGGACTCCGCGGAGGTCAGCCAGTCGCGGACGTACTGCTTGTCGTAGGACGGCTGGGCGCGGCCCGGCTGCCAGGTGCCGGCGGGCCAGAACCGCGAGGAGTCCGGCGTCAGCACTTCGTCGGCGATGACGAGCTCGTCGCCCGCGAAGCCGAACTCGAACTTGGTGTCCGCGAGGATGATGCCCCGCTCGCGCGCGATGTCCCGGGCCCTGCCGTACACGGCGAGGGTGGTCTGGCGCAGCTGGGCGGCGGTCTCCGCACCGATCTGGCGGGCCACCTCCTCGTAGCTCACGTTCTCGTCGTGGTCGCCGACGGCCGCCTTGGTGGCGGGCGTGAAGATCGGCGCGGGCAGCTCGGAGCCGTCGTCCAGGCCCTCGGGCAGCGCGAGGCCGCACACCGTACGGGACTGGTTGTACTCGACGAGCCCGGAGCCCGCGAGGTAGCCGCGGGCCACGCACTCCACCGGGACCATCGCGAGGGACCTGCACACCAGGGTGCGGCCCGCCCAGTCGGCGGGGGCGCCCGCCGGGACGTCGCTGGAGATGACGTGGTGGGGCACGAGGTCGGCGAGCAGGTCGAACCACCACAGCGAGAGCTGGGTGAGCACCCGGCCCTTGTCGGGGATCTCGGTGGGCAGCACCCAGTCGTACGCGGACAGCCGGTCGCTGGCGACCATGACCAGGTCGCCGGCCTCGTTCTGATAGAGGTCACGCACCTTGCCCGTGTGCAGGTGGGTGAGGCCCGGAACCTGAAGCGGCTCGGGCTTTTCTACGAATCCGGACACGGTTCCTCCGCGTAGGTTGATCCAGGAGCGATACCGATTCTCTCGCATCCGGCCGGGTACCCCGCTCACGGGTCGGCGAGCGGGCGCCGAGGAGTGGGCGAGCGCGCCGCCGGGGACGCCGGGTGCGCCGCAGGGATGGCTGGGCGCGGGCCGGGTGGCCGGGTGCGGGCCGGGGTGGCCGGGTTGCGCCACCGGGCGGGCGGGTGGCCGGGTGCGGGCCGGGGTGGCCGGGTTGCGCCACCGGACGGGTGGCCGGGTTGCGCCACCGGACGGGCGGCCGGGTTGCGCCACCGGACGGGCGGCCGGGTTGCGCCACCGGACGGGTGGCCGGGTTGCGCCACCGGACGGGCGGGTGGCCGGGTGCGCCGCCCGGGCGCGGGGTGCCCGGCGGGCGCTCAGTCGCGCTTGCAGATGCGGTCGAGGAGGTTGGCCGTGGCGCGCTGGATACGGGTGTCCACATGGCCGGGCCGGTCAAGGGCCGGGGACCAGGCGAAGGTGCCCGAGGCGAAGACGAGCGCGCCGGAGGGCGCCCGGTACAGGGACGTCTCCTGGTGCCGGGTGTGCTGCTCGCTGTCCCGGTAGGGGGAGTGGGCGAGCAGGATGCGGTCCTGGTGCTCGGGGAGCGCGGTGCGCGGGTAGTAGCGGTCGGCCTCGCCCGCGACCAGGCCCTGGATCTCGTCGCCGTCGCCGGCGCCGGTCGCCTCCCACAGCCAGTGGCTCGCGTTGCGTACGACCATGGGGGCGGGCTCGGGGACACGGCCCGCGTACTGGATGCCCAGGAGCTGCTGCTCGGGCTTGGCGACCTCGCGCCACAGGGCGGACCTGCCGGGGCCGCGCCGCTTGCGGCAGGTCAGCAGGCGGTCGGGCACCCCGGACGGCGAAGGGGCCAACTCCACCTGCCAGTACATGGTGTTGGCGGACAGGAAGACCAGCGAGGTGCCCCCGTCGCGGGCCAGCTCGACCGCGCGGCGCATCGGGGCCGACCAGTATTCGTCGTGGCCGGGGAAGACCAGACCCCGGTAGCGGGTCGGGTCCACCCGGCCCGCGTGCAGGTCGCGGGCGTCGGCGTAGGCGAGGTCGTAGCCGTAGCGCTCGGCCCAGCGGATGAAGTCGTAGGCGTGGCCCACATGCAGGGGCAGGCCCGCGCCCGCGTACGGCCGGTCGAAGGAGACGGTGATCGCCGCGTCCTCCTCGCCGAGCAGCCGGCCCTCCTCGTCCCACGCGTGGTACAGGCTGGCGCCGGTGCGGCCGTCCTCGGGGAACAGGTTGTACGCCTGCCACGTGATGTCGGGGAGCAGCAGCAGGAGATCCGCTGGGTGGTCGTCGCGGACGGTGAACGGGATGTGCGAGCGGTAGCCGTCGGCGGTGGTGAGCACGGCGACATGGGCGCCGAGCGAGGCGTGCGAGGGGACCTGGTAGCGCCAGGACTGCCACCAGTGGTGGCACGAGACGGTCCGGTCGGCGGCCAGGGGCGGCGGCTGGACGATCCCGGAGAGCCGGGGGCTGGTCGCGATCTTCGCGGCGCCGTCACCGCCGTAGTGGCCGATCCGGTAGACGTCGACGGTGAACTGCTGCGGGGGGTCCACGGTGATGTGGAAGTCGATGGCCTCGCCGGGCGAGACGGCCCCGCTGGAGGCGAACCCCTTGATCTGCTGGCGTACGTCGTCGGCGGTGCGGGGGCCGGGCACCCGGGCGGCGCCACGAGTGCCACGCGTGGTGCTGCGCGCGGTGCCGCGCTGGACCGGCAGATGGTCGACGTGGTCGACGTACCAGGGCACCACGTGCCCGGTGTCGTCGAAGTAGGTCTCGCTGCCGCGGAGCCAGGGCAGCGGGCCCTGCCCGAAGGGGTCCGAGACGGCGTGCGCGAGGGCACCCGACTCCCAGCGCCGGATGTGCTCCGACCGTTCCACCCCCATGCCCCTTCCCTCCCTCGATCCCCCGAGATACCAGTGATGCGGTTGCGCTGCGGTGGTGGTGCGCCCTCTGTCAGCTACCGGTCCCCAGCACATCACATAACGCACGCAGTCCGTCACCGTTCGTCGCGAATTGACGTCAAGGGGAATCTGGCATTCCGGATGCGCCGGGACGAACAGGGCGTGAACGAAGGATTCTTGGGGCGCGGCAGGGTGCCGCCGGGCCCGTCGGACGAGCCGTACCGGCTTCTCGGGGCGGATGCCGTACCGGCTTCCCAGGGCGGATGCCGGGGCGGCCGCGATCCGGGGCAGCCTCCGAGACGGCCGGGGCAGCCGGGACAGCCGGGACGCCGACGCGCTCCGGGGCCCGGGTGGTGCCGCCGGGCCCGTCAGACCAGCCGTACCGGCTTCTCGGGGCGGATGCCGATCGAGGCCAGCCAGTCGCGCAGCGCGTCCGCGTCGCCGTCCTCGATCAGGGTCAGCACCGGGGACGCCAGGTCGGAGCGGCGCTCCTCGTCGACGAGGAGCGACGGGCCGTCCAGCCAGTCGAGGCCCGGCGCGGCGCCCGCCGTGTCGATCGCCGCGCAGCACACCATCGCGGTCACATGGTCGGCCAGCAACTCCCTCCCGGTGCGCGGGGGTTGGAGCGGGAAGAGCGGCACGGCGTCGAAGGACCAGGCTTCGGGACTCGGGGCCGGCGGCGCGGACGCCGCCTCCTCGCCCGCCACCTCCGCCGCGATCCCGGCGGCCAGCAGGTCCGCGACGTCGTCGCCCGACGCGGTCAGGTGGTCGATGACGCGGGCGAGCGTGGGCGCCGCGGGCTCCGTGCCCCTGCGCTCGCCCAGCCCGTCCAGAACCCGGTGCAGCCGGGCCGCCTCGGTACGCCACTTGCGGTCGACGACTTCCTCGGGATACGCCGCCCAGTCCACCGGAGCCCAGCCGGGGCCGGGCTCGGCGGGCCCGCCGTGGAAGAGCCGCGCGGCGAGCAGCGAGGTCGCCTCGTCGGCGACGCCCGGCTCCTCCAGCAGGTCACAGGCGGGCCGCTCGCCGAGCCTGGAGGCGAAGCCCTCGGCGAGCCGGTCGCGCCGGGACAGCTCGGTCAGCGCCGAGACCACCCCCGCGTCGAGCCGGGAGGGCCAGCGCCCCATCCGCCAGGCGGGCAGCGCGACCCGCGTCAGCAGCCGGTCCCAGCCCGCGTAGGCGAGCCCGACCTGCTCCTGGGCGACGATGCGCACCCCGTAGTCCACAGCCTGTGCGCGCTCGGACGCCGCGACGGCGACCCCGCGCTCCATCTCACCGGCGTGCACCCGGCACCCGCGCAGCAGCAGCCGGGCCACTGAACCGGTGAAGCCGAGCGCGAGCCGGCGCACCGGGTCGAGCCCGGGCTTGGCGGCCACACCGACCGCGGCGTCGAGACCGCGTACGAAGCGGCGCGCGGCGGCTATGTCCGGATGGGCGGAGGGGCCCGTACCGGCGACGACCGGCGCGAGGATCGCGCGCAGCTCACCGACGCGCATCCACCACATGAAGGGCGAGCCGATGACCAGGACCGGCGCGGCCTGCGTCCGCCGAGAAGCGCTCCGGGCGCGCCCCGAGCGCCCCTCGGCGCCCTCGCGTGCGAAGGGGGCGGATGCCCCCAGCCCGGCGGCGGTGTGCGCCGGATGCGTACGGTCCTCCAGCCAGCTGTCGCAGTCCGGAGTGAGGGCTATCGCCGAGGGCGGTGGCACATCAAGGCGCTCCGCCAAATCTCTGACCAGGCGATACAGGTCGGGGGCGGCCGATTCGGCGAGGTCCACCGTCGGCGAGAGGGCCGGTCTGGCCCGTACGATCACGGCCGCCACGGCGGCCGCGAGCAGCAGCACGAGCAGCGCGGTGGCGGTGACCGCCCAGCGTGCGGTGTCCCAGCCGCTGCCTTCGATGCGGCCCTGCGCGGCGGCGGCGATCAGCACGACGGCGACAGCCGCCGGCAGCAGGGCCACGGCCAGCGCCCTGCTACGGATGCGCAGCACGGCGAGAGCCCGCGACCGCGCGTGCTGCGCGCCCGCCTCTCCACTCATTCCGTTACCGGACACGACCGGACCTCACCCCCTCTGCCCTGCGGCGGCGTTGCTCATGCCCCCACTGTGGCACCCGCCACTGACATCGCAATGCCGGTGGGCCAAGTGCCGGAACGCCTTCGCCGCACCCTAGTTGGGCCATGGTCAGGAGTCATCCGGATGGGCCAGCCGTCACTCGATGGAATGGCTTTGGGCAAAGGTGCGGTTGGTCCGCGATGGACGGTCCGGCCTCCGGAAGCCTCCTCGCCCAACGCCGCGGGGCCCCGGCATGCGACCGGGGCCCCGCGCGTCGTGACGTGATTCAGCCCTGTGCGCCGGCCGCCTTGCGCGCGATGTCGGTGCGGTGCTGCGAGCCGTCGAGCCGGATCCGGCCGACCGCCGCGTACGCCCGCTCCCGGGCCTGCGCCAGGTCATCGCCGGTCGCGGTGACCGACAGAACCCGGCCGCCCGCGCTGACGACCGTGCCGCCGTCGCGGCGGGTTCCGGCGTGCAGGACGTACGCCGAGGGCTCATCCTGCGCGGCGACCTCGGCAAGCCCCTCGATGGGGTCACCGGTGCGGGGGGCCTCGGGGTAGTTGTGCGAGGCGATGACCACGGTGACGGCGGCGTCCTCACGCCAGGCCAGCGGCGGCTGCACGTCGAGGGTGCCGTTGGCCGAGTGGAACAGGACGCCCGCCAGCGGCGTCTTGAGCCGGGCCAGCACGACCTGCGTCTCGGGGTCGCCGAAGCGGGCGTTGAACTCGATGACCCGCACCCCGCGCGAGGTGATCGCGAGGCCCGCGTACAGCAGTCCGGAGAACGGCGTGCCGCGTCGGCGCAGCTCGTCGACGGTCGGCTGGAGCACGCTCTCCATGACCTCGTCGACCAGCTTCGGGTCGGCCCACGGGAGCGGCGAATAGGCGCCCATGCCACCGGTGTTGGGGCCCTCGTCGCCGTCGAGCGCGCGCTTGAAGTCCTGCGCGGGCTGGAGCGGCAGCACGGTGACACCGTCGGTGATCGCGAACAGCGAGACCTCGGGACCGTCGAGGAATTCCTCGATGACCACGCGGTCGCAGCCGAGCGCGTGCTCGCGGGCGGCGGCGAGGTCGTCCGTCACGACGACGCCCTTGCCCGCCGCGAGGCCGTCGTCCTTCACCACGTACGGGGCGCCGAAGGCGGCGAGCGCCGCGTCGATCTCCTCCGGGGTGGTGCAGAGGTAGGAGCGGGCCGTCGGCACGTTGGCCGCGGCCATCACGTCCTTGGCGAACGCCTTGGAGCCCTCAAGCCGGGCGGCCTCCTCGGAGGGCCCGAAGCAGGGGATGCCCGCTGCCCGTACGGCGTCGGCGACTCCGGCGACGAGCGGGGCCTCCGGGCCCACGACCACCAGATCGCTGCCGAGCCCGGCGGCCAGGCGGGCGACCGCCCCGCCGTCCAGCTGGTCGACCGGGTGGAGCTCGGCGACCTCCGCGATTCCGGCGTTGCCGGGGGCGCAGTGCAGCGCCGTCACGTCGGGGTCGAGGGACAGGGAACGGCACAGGGCGTGCTCGCGGGCACCGCCGCCGATGACAAGGACCTTCACGGCAGTCAGCCTAGCCGCCGCGAGGACGTGATCTTTGTGCGGGCCACCGAGTGGACGGCTAGCCCTCGTTCGTATATTCCTCCACCACAGTCGCCCCGAGCTCGCGCACGATCAGGTCGTGGCCGGACAGCGCGTTGTCCACCAGGTCCGGGTCGTCGTCCTCCGGAACGTCGTCCTCCGGCCGCACGGGCGGCGGAGGCTCCTCGTGCCGTACGGGGGCGGAGGCGTGCGGTTGCTGCTGCTGTGCGTGCTGGGTCTGCGCCTGTCCTTGTGCCTGCGCCTGCGACGGGGACTGTGACTGTGACTGCGTGTGCGATGCGGGGGCGGGGGCAGCCGGGGACTGCGACTGGGACCAGGGAGGCTGCGAGGACTGCTGGCCCTGCTGGCCCTGCTGGTACTGCGAGGGCGCGGGCGGGGCCGGGGGCCGGGGCGCGCTGCCCCCGAAGTTGGCCGCGGCGGCCGGGGGCTGGGCGCCACCCGACGGGTCGATGATCGCCTCGACCTTCCACTGCACCCCGAACCGCTCCGAGAGCACACTGCGCAGCACGTCCTCGCTGCCGCTGCTCGCGAAGTTGTCCCGGGCGCCCGCGTTGATGAAACCGAGCTGGACGGTGGTCCCGTCGAAGCCGGCCACCTGCGCGTTCTGACTGAGCAGGATCCAGGTGAAGCGCCGCTTGTTCTTCACGGCCTCCAGGATGTCGGGCCACATGCTGCGCACCTGAAGGGCGTTGCCCTGGGCGGCGGCGGTCGGCGCCTGCGCGGCGGGGGCCGGGGCGGGGCCTGAGGCGGGGGCCCGAGTGGGCTCCGGCGTGGCGGACGCACCGGATGCGCCGGACGCTCCGGGCGCACCGGATGCTCCGGATGCGGTGGAGGTCGCGGACGGCCAGGCGCCCGCGCCGGCTCCGGGGGCGGCCGCGCCCGGCCAGGCACCGGGACGCTGGCCGCCACCCTGCCCGGGCGCGGCCGCGGACGGCCAGGCCCCGGCAGCGGGCCCGGCCTGCTCGGCGGGCTGCGGCTGCACGGGCTGGGACGGCTGTACGGGCTGAGGCTGAGCGGACGGCGGCTGCTGCGGCTGCGCATGCTGCTGGGGCCCGGCCGTCTGCGGCGGCGCCCATTGCTGCGGCTGCGGCTGCGGCTGCTGCGGCCCGGCCGCCTGCTGCTGGGGCGACTGCGGCCCGGGCGGGACCGGCGACGCGGCCGGCACCGGCTGGGCGGGCCCGGCGCCCTGGGCCGCAGCACCACCCGCGCCCCGCGCCGCCGCACGAGCGGCCTCGGGTCCGCCGGGGCCGCCCTGCATCGGCGCGTGCGCCTCGGGCCCGGGCACGTATCCCATGGCGGGGCCACCGGCGGGCGCCGCCTGGAAGTGGGCTCCGCGCTCAAGGCGGTCGATCCGGGCCTGGAGCGAGCGCTCGTCGTCGTACGCGGCGGGCAGCAGCACCCGGGCGCAGATCAATTCGAGCTGGAGCCGGGGCGAGGTGGCCCCGCGCATCTCGGTGAGCCCTGCGTTGACGAGATCGGCGGCCCGGCTGAGCTCGGCCGCGCCGAACACGGAGGCCTGCGCCGTCATCCGCTCGACGACATCCACCGGGGCGTCGATGAGCCCCTTCTCCCCCGCGTCCGGAACGGCGGCGAGGATGACCAGGTCCCGCAGTCGCTCCAAAAGATCGGCGACGAAGCGGCGCGGGTCGTTGCCGCCCTCGATGACACGGTCGACGATCTCGAAGGCGGCGCCCCCGTCCCCGGCGGCGAAGGCATCGACCACGGAGTCGAGCAACGACCCGTCGGTGTAGCCCAGCAGGGAGGTGGCCATGGCGTACGTCACACCGTCCGCGGCGGCGCCGGCGAGCAGCTGGTCCATGACGGACATCGAGTCACGCACGGATCCGGCGCCTGCGCGCACGACCAGCGGCAGCACCCCGTCCTCGACGGGGATGCCCTCGCGCCCGCAGACCTCCCCCAGGTACTCCCGCAGGGTGCCGGGCGGCACGAGCCGGAACGGATAGTGGTGCGTACGCGACCGGATCGTCCCGATGACCTTCTCGGGTTCGGTGGTGGCGAAGATGAACTTCAGGTGCTCCGGGGGCTCCTCGACGACCTTCAGGAGGGCGTTGAAGCCCGCCGAGGTCACCATGTGGGCCTCGTCGATGATGTAGATCTTGTACCGGCTGGACGCGGGCCCGAAGAAGGCCTTCTCGCGCAGCTCACGGGCGTCGTCCACACCACCGTGCGACGCTGCGTCGATCTCGATGACGTCGATGGAGCCGGGCCCGGTGCGCGCGAGGTCCTGGCAGGACTGGCACTCCCCGCACGGCGTGGGCGTCGGCCCCTGCTCGCAGTTCAGACACCTGGCCAGGATCCGGGCGCTGGTCGTCTTGCCACAGCCCCGCGGCCCGCTGAACAGGTACGCGTGATTGACCCGGTTGTTCCGCAGCGCCTGCTGCAGCGGGTCGGTGACATGCTCCTGCCCGATGACCTCGGCGAACGACTCGGGGCGGTAGCGGCGGTACAGCGCAAGGGACGACACGCATACGAGGTTATCGGGGCCCACTGACAACCGGGCCCGCCGACGGATCCCCCGCCGCCCCTCGGTCGCGCGAAACGGCGCCCACACAGCGGGAGAAGCCCCGCCACCCCCACAGAAATAAGGCGCCCCCCACGCACCCGCCAGAGCCAACCTACCCTTGCTGCCTTCCGGCCCTGGGGGAGTTCAGTCAGATAGCGCCACGTGAGGGGCTGCGCACAGACTACCCGATCCCCGAGGGGGGAACGAGTTCGCGAGCACCCCTCAACGTCTTGTATTGTTTGCCGCGGAGGATTCGCCTAGTGGCCTAGGGCGCACGCTTGGAAAGCGTGTTGGGGGCAACCCCTCACGAGTTCGAATCTCGTATCCTCCGCAGTCGCCTCACCAGGCGAAACGAAGAGCCGGACCGCTGTTGGCGGTCCGGCTCTTTGGCATATTCTGGTCTCATTTTTAGTCTCACTTATTTCCGGCATTCAGCCTATTTCGCCCGCACGGCTGGCCGCCTTCCCGGTGACCGGCTTGCGGCTGGGGCTGGGGCTTAGGCGTCCTGAACGCGTCCGCTGTTCGGTCAACCACGGCCCCCTCCCGTGGCACACGCCTGGTAAGGGGGACAACACCAAGAGTATGGTCTCTTGTATGGCGATGACCAAGAAGGTGACGGTGACAATCCCCGAGGATCTCCTAGACGAGATCCGCGGGGAGGCGGCGGAACGGGGCTTGTCGGCGTACGTCGCCGAGGCGCTGCGCTTCAAGCGGGACCGCGACCGGCTACGGGAGCTCTCCGACTGGCTACAGGAAGAGCACGGCTCTCTCAGTGAGGACGAGCGCACGGCAGCGTTCGAGGAACTGGAGGATCTCGACGCCGAGCACGAGCGCCGCCGCACCGCCGGCAAGCACAACGCCGGAGAGGCGGCGTGAAGAAGCGGGCCGGTGAGCAAAGGCAGCGGCCACTACGCGTCTTCGTACTCGACTGCGAAGCCCTGTCCCTAGCTGTACGAGGCGACCGGAAGATGATCGCCTGGATCGACCTCGCGGCCCGAGGCGAAGCCGAGGTGGTGACATCTCCGATGACGTTGGTCGAGGCGTACGACGGCAGAACCAGCGAGCAGCGCTGGGACTGGGTGCTCTCCAGGCTCAAGGTCGCCGATATCGGAAAGGACGAGGCGCGCCAGGCCCGCCGCCTCCTGGCTGACGCCAAGCAGCACGGCCATAAGTACGCGATCGACGCCGTCCTCGCCGTCATCGCGCGACAGCAGAAGGGGCAGGTCACCGTCTTTACCTCCGACGTGGAAGACCTCGAGCTGCTGGTGCCGAAATCAATCGTCGTCAAGAAGGTATGACCTGACGCTCCGGCCTCAGGGACGCCAGCGAGGCAGCGCAGCGGACAGGCCCGAGGCCAGTCCCGCGGCTGCAGCGGGCCCGAGCAAGGGCCCGCAGGGAAGCACTGCAGGCGGAAGAGAACGACCGGCGCCGGGAGCACAAGCGCGAGCAGTGGGAACGGGAAGGCACGTACCTGAGCCGTGAGGAGTTCGCAGCGGGCCACCCCTGCCGCGGATGCGGTGAGCCGATTCTCGACGGCCTCGGCGACCGACCGCCACTGTTGCAGATGACATCTGGTGAGCGGGCCGAGTACGACGCTGAGGAGGCCCGATACAAGGAGCGCCACGGCGAGTGTCGAGCTATCCGCTGGACGGTGAGCGGATCCCGCACCTTGCATTGCAGACATTGCTGCCCGTCACCTCCCATGGGTGAGGAACAGGCGAAGACGATCGCGAAGATCCTCTTTGGCCACAAGGCCAACAAGCGGGATCTGGACGACTGGGACCTCACCCTCACTTGCGACCACACCCTTCGCCGCACCCAACACCGCGACCACCAGCGTTACTCGACATCCGTCGTGCACTGTCCGACCTGCGGGAAGCGGCGTGGCGTGGTCGACGCCGCGCACGTAGGACCTACGGAAAACCCCGACGGCGAGGTCCAGCAGGAGCGCTTGGCCGCCAAGCTGCGGTCAGCTGAGGCGAAGCTCAAGCGTCAGCGCAAGGCCGCAGTCAAGACAGAGCAGCAGATCGCCGACATTGCCGAAAGACTCGGAGACAACCCCAGGCACTCCGGGGTTGGCGGGCGCTGACTGGAACACCCCGGAGGGAACGTCTGGACTCACGACCGTCTCGGACGCCAAGACCCTCACCCCGCACGGGTGGCAGATCCCGCCCACCTGTCCCAACACGCCTCTCGGCCCCTATTTCTGCACACCGAATTCTCACGCACTAAACATAGTTCACTCAAATAAGTTAGATCTTCTCGGAAAGCTCCCGAGAGGCAGGTTCTCACTTCATGCTTTTCATGGATCCGATCCCTAATGGCACCGGAGGAAAAGCATGCGGGACATCTTCGCTCTCATCACAGAGCGAGTACTGCGAGATTTCGGCGAAGGACCTATCTGCGCACACGTCGGCGACATCCACACATGCGCCATCAAAAATCATCCTACATACGGGATATTGCGCGACAGGGTTCGGCTCGGCCGATCAAAGTCGGTAGCCAGTCTGCGCACCTGGGAATCCGTGGAAAGTTTGGCGAGGGAAGGAGATAAGCCGGAACGAGAGAAGTGGCTCATCATGCTGCTGGATCTACTGACTCCGTATTTCAGAGGATGGTCCAAGGAGCTGGCGCGTAGGTGGAATTACGAAGTCTCTGACATCAGATCGGCGATGGTGGAGGGTGCACTGGAAGCATGGTTCTCCCATGCAGACAGCACACCTTCCAGGAAACTGCTGGACACCATGATGACTCGCGCGTTCGCCAGGGCCCGCAGTCTGGTAGACGCAGGAAGTTCGGAAACGTGCGCGGAAGACGTTTCACAATTTGCCATCGACGCCACGAAGGAAGAGGAATCCACACTTCGCGCATCCTCAATCATCGACGCCACAATTATTCGCGATCCCGATGCCGATGAGAGAATTCGCGGTGAGCGTACAGGAGCCCTACTGAAGCGAATGGGAGCCATGGAGCACACCACAATCCTCCACGGAAGAATCCGCGGCGGCAGCCGGAACGGAAAAGAGGCGCCGGCCATCACCCCCAAACAGATGAGCCGCTCCTGGGTTGACGGAATGAATCTCTACTATCGATTTTCCGAGCTACTTCCCGAACACATCAGCTTCAGTGACGCGGCTAATTCAATCGGTATTTCAGAGTCACAGGCATCACGAATGGCAAGGAAGGGAACTCTCCCTTTCCGAGTGTTCTGGGTTGGCAACACACGGGTAGTTTCAGTCAAATCACTCATGGCCGTCCTGGGCATCCAAGATTCGATCGTGCACCCCGACGACGTGGAAAATGGAGCGGCTCATTGTGGTGGACAATGACGCCAGACTCGCGCCCTAGACCTCATAAGGCGACTCATACCTGAAGTATGAGTGCTTGCTCTCCTTGACAAGATCCGTTCCGCCGCTGCAGACCACCGCGCGACAGCAGAAGGAGCAGGTCGCCCAACGCTCTGGTCTCAGTTCTGGTCTCATTCACCCTCGTCCGGCGCTGTTCACCGAGCTCACCCACCGGCATATCCATGCAGGTCAGGACACCCACGACCACCGCCGCGCCCCAAGACGAAGACTTGGAAAGCGTGTTGGGGGCAACCCCTCACGAGTTCGAATCTCGTATCCTCCGCCATTGCTCTCACCGGGCAATACGTCGAAGGGCCCCGCTGCTTGCAGTGGGGCCCTTCGACGTTGCTTGAGGCGCCCTTCCTCATCGCAGTCGGCTCCTCGCTCCCCTCCCTGTGCCGCTGTGTTGTGCCGACGGCCACCGGACGTGGACCGGAATCAGGATTCCGGCTCCGCACAAGCCCCTGCCGCTCCTGTTCGTCAGGTGAAGCCCGGCAGTCCGCGAGCTCGTGCCGGCGGCGGGTCAGCCCTTGATCAGCCCCCGGCCGGGCACGAGCTCGGCTGCGGCTGTCACCCGGCCTGGCACAACACGCAGGTGTTCCACGGCGTCCCGTGCCCTGCGACCTGGACGTGTTCGTCCGGCCCCGCGTGCCCATGCTCGGGCGACAGCCGTTATCGGACAAGGTCGCCCGCATCACGGCGGAAACCGTCGGGGCGACGTAGAACTCATGGAGGCGGGCGCTCAAGGGTTCACGTACCGGGCAGAGCGAGTCCGCGTACAGGGCGCAGGGGGAGGCACCGGGTGCTGTCTGAGGAGACTTGGCGCGAGCTGCGGGGCCAGGGGGTGACGCGCACCTTTCGCGAACGCAGTGTGATGCTGAGGCAGGGTTCCGCGGGGACACATCTGCTTGCCCTCACCGACGGGCTCGTCAAGGTCGTGTGCCGGGAGCCGGGAGGCGTCCTTACCTGGCTGGCCTTCCGGGGGCCGGGCGACCTGCTGGGCGAGGTGTCCGTCTTCCACGGCACCACGCGCACGGCGGAAGTCATCGCGCTCACCCCCTGCACGGCCGTCGTGCTGGAGGCCGAACGGTTTCGCCGGTTCATCGAACAGCGCGGACTCGTCATGGACTTGATGCGCCAGACCCTGTCCCGGCTGCGGGAGTCCGACGCGCACCGCACCGAACTGCTGACCCTTCCGCTGGTTGCCCGCCTGGCGCGGGTACTCCTGAGACTGGTCGAACTCACCGCACCAGGAAGCGAATCGGAGGTCGTGCGGCTGACCGGCTTGAGTCAGGAGGAGATCGCCCAGGCGACCGGAGTCACGCGCAACGCGGCCATCACCGGACTACGACGCCTGCGCGACTCCGGAGCGGTGGAGACGGCCCGCAGAACGGTCGTCGTCAAGGACATGAAGACGCTGCGCCACTGGGCGATGACCGGACCGGCACCCACACCCGCCCCATCCTTCGCGCCGCCCCCGGCCCGGTGAGCGCACCCACGCTGTGACGTGGGACACCCGCGAACTGCCCTGCGCTGTGCAGTCGGGCGGACGGAACCGACGGAACCTCGAATCAGCCGGCCACCGGCTTCGTAACCGTCCCACCGTCCACGAGGAGATCACGCATGCCCAGCCCCGTTCCCGCCCCGTACGCCGAGAGCCGTCCGCTGCCGCCCTACCGTGCTCTGTTCGCCGTCGACGCGAAGGACTTCACTGGCCTTCCCGCCGTGCAGCACGGTCCGGTGAGCCGGTTGATCCCCGAACTCGTGGATCAGGCGCTGGACCGTGCCGGACTCCACGAACTGCGCGAGACCAAACGGTTTCCGGCCAACACCGGGGACGGCGTGGTGTTCGGCTTCGATCCGGTGTTGCTGCCCTTCGTCCTCTGGCCGTTCCTGGGCGTGCTCGACGACACGCTCGGCGCGTACAACAAGCAGTGCGTGGGCCCCCGCATCCGGCTCCGGGCAAGTGTCCACGTCGGACCGCTGCCCGACGCGGACCGGCCCGGGGACGGTAACGGCACCGTCCGCAACGACACGCACCGGCTGCTGGACTCGCGTCCGGTCAAGGCCATCCTGACCGCGGCGAGCGAGCAGGTCACCCACCTGGCGGCGGTCGTCTCCCAGCGCGTCTACGAGGACGTCGTGATCGGCGGGTACACGGGGCTGCACCCCGACCGCTGTGTGGAGGTCCCGGCCACCGTGGAGGGAAAGAACTTCTCCTAGCGGGCATGGCTGTACGTCCCGTCGCCGTCCGGAAACCTCGTGCAGGCCGGCGTGCGACCGCGCGAGGAATCCGTGGCGCCGGCCGACGCCTCCGCCCGCGAGGAACAGAGCCCGGCGACGTCGCCCGGTACGCACTACAGCGGCAACACGCAGCACGTGGGCGAGGGCGCAGCCGTCATGGGTGGCGTCGGGCGGGACGTCACGTACACCGGCGGATCCACCACGCACCACGGCACCAACCAGCACTGGGGCGGCGGCGACAACGTTTCGGGTGACAAGCGGGTCGGTGGCGCCGGGGACCCCCGGTGAGCGCCGTCGCGGACACGTTCCCCGGCTCGGACGACGAGGATTCCGACGGCGTTCCCGGCCCGGGAAGCTCCTACCGCGACAACCAGCAGCGGGTGGCCCAGGGTTTCGCGGTCATGGGCGGGATCAGGGGCGACGCCAATGTGTTCATCGGCGTCCAAACCGACGAGGACGTCAGCGAGCGCATCCGCAAACCCCGTCTGCGGGAGGGCCCGTACCCCGCGGACGACGTACGCGCCCGTCTGCACGGATTCGTCGAACCACCGACCCACACCCGGTGCCGCAAGGTACTGAACAGCAACCTGCTGGTACTGCGGGCCGGGAGTGGCACGGGGGCGGGCACGGCCGCGTTCGCACTGCTGGCGGAGCGGTACGGGATCGACGGCATCACCGGTCTGGACTCACCCGACGACCTGTCGCGGTGGCGTCCCAAGGAGCCTTGCGGCTATCTGCTCCAGGGGCTGTCCCCGCAGGCCGCCGACTTGCTCGGTGAAGTCGTGTGCACCGCGCTGGCATCGCTCCTGCGCCGTTCGGGCGCCCACCTGGTCGTCACCGTACGAACAGAGACGACACTGCCCGCCGACACGCTGCCCTGGCAGGTCGCACACTGCCCGCCACCGCCCGCCGAGGTGGCCGTGAAGCGCCTGAGCATCATGGCCGAGGCGGGTGAACTCACGACCGGGCAGGAGGCCGACGCGCTGCGGCATCTCGTCTCGGCGAACTTCGCCGGACACCTGGACACCCACTCGCTGCCGGGGGACGGTGTCGCGGTGGCGGAGGGTCTTCGCGACCTCGTCGTAGCGGGAAAGCCGGCCGCGTCCGTACTCGCGGACCTGCGGACCGGCAGCCCCGCAGCGGCGCGCAAAGCGCTCACGGAAGCACGCGACCGGGCCGACCGTATCTCGCTGATGGCGGCGATCTCGCTGCTGCCCGACCAGGATCGTACGGTCGTCGAACGGTTCAGCGCGATCCTGCGTGCCCACATCGACGGCCGCGGCGGCCCTCCACCGGCGGTGACCGGCAGACCCGGGCACGGCGAGACGGCAGCAGCCCGGCACGACGTCCTCGGGCCGGCCTTCGAGGACCGGCTGGCGGCCGTCGGCGCCCGGCTGCTGCAACCCCGGAGCGGAGCGGCGCGGCGCTACCTGGTCCAGCCGGTCGGCTTCTCCGGACGACACCGGTCGGACGCTCTGCTCCGGTCGCTGTGGCTGGAGTACGAAGGTATGGCGGAGCTGCTGTGGAAGAGCCTGGACGAGGCTCCCCACCACCCCTGCGTCGAACTGGCGGCGGGCGAGGCGATCGGGAAGGTGCTGGCCCACGCGACCGGGCCGGACACCCTGCGCCAGCTGCACCCCTTCGCCGCGTCGGACAAGCGCTGGCGCCGCCGCCTGGTGGCCAACGCGCTCGGGGAGATGGTCCAGCACCCTGCTCTCACCGGAGCGGTACGGGAGCAGTTGCGGCAGTGGAGCCGGGCCGCCCCCGTCGCTCTGCGCTGCACCGTGGCCGAGACCTGCGGGGGCAGCTACGGCCTGGCCCGCCCCACCGCCGCTCTGAAGCTCCTGGACACCGTCCTCGACAGACCGGGCGAGGAATTGGAGGTCCCGCTGCGCACCGCGGTGTCCTTCGCTCTCAGCGCCCTTCTCTCCGAGGACGCCAATCACGCCCTCGTCCTCGACTTCCTGCGTGAGTGGCAGGGGGCCGGTCCGAGCACACCACGTCATGGTCTGGCCGTTCACGCCGTCGAATCGATGAGCAAGGCCTCCTTCCCGCTGCCCAAGGCTCCCGGCGTGCGGCGGGTGCGTCTGGCCGATCTGCTCGCGGTTCATCCGGAGCGGGCCCGCGGCATCGTGGTCGCGGCCCTGGACGACCCCGCCACGCACGAGGCAGTGGCGGCCGGCCTGTTCCTGATCGAGGGCGATCCGGAGCTGCGGCGGCGGGCCGCCTTCCCGGGCCTCCTCACCGACCTCGCCGCGGCGGCCCGGGACCATCGCGGCGTCCTGCGCTTCGTCCTGCGTCACCACCGCTCCCGTACGTCCTCGACGAAAAGGTTCGCCTCATGACCGGCCCGCTCATCTCGCCGCTGAGCTCCTCGGCGTCCTGGCAGTTGTTCCGTCTCCGGTTCGGGCCCCCGGAGGGCCGGGCCTTGGTGTTCCTCGCGGACGGCGGTGAGGACGCGATGGTGCCGCCCCTGGAGGGCGACTACTGGGGCTATCCCCGACCCACGGGGCACGGGGTGCGTGCCGGGGAGTTTTTCGACATCGTGTGGGTCTCGCTCGCGGAGCGGCGGATCTCGGTCGACATCCCGCGCAGGCCGCCGAAAGCTCCGGCCCGGTACGGGGTGGTCTGGAAGATCAGCAACCCGGTCGTCGCGGCAAGGAACCGGCTCACCGAGGAGCGGGCCCGGCAGCTGGTCGTCGACCACATCAGCAAGAACGCCTCGTTGCCCGGTGCCCCCGACCCGTTGCGGACGCCGCCGCCCCACTTCGGTACGACCGAGGTGGAACCTCCGGGCCGGCCGAGGGTGATCGACGGCTCCGGCCTCACTTACTGGTTCCTGGACCCGCCGGCCGCGCTCCTGCCCACCCCCGGCACCGGCGCGGCACCGACTCTTCCGTCGGGCTTCGGCGAAGCCCACCGTGAGGCGTACCGCTTCTACCGGGAAATCGTCGCGGGCGGCCCGGTGGGCCTTGCGGCCCTCTGGCTGCTCCACCGGCCGGAAGAGGCGAAGGACGTGCTCGACTGGACAGTGACCCATCGGGGTCTGCTCTCCGACCGGAACAGCTGGGAACACGCCCTCGCGGCGGCGCTCCAGTCACTGACACCGGAGGACCGGAGCTTCGTCGGCGCCAACATGGCGCGGGTCCTGAGCGACGTGGGAGTCCCGCAGGGTGACGAGGTACTGCGCCGGATCGGCCACACCGATGCGCCGGGAGACGGGGACCCCTGTGAGTAGATGCCGACTCCGCTGCACCGCTGGACACCTCGGCAAGGGTTGAGAAACACGGCGGATCGCACGGCTCTAGTCGGAGTCGGGACATGCCTGGAGGCAGCTTGCTGACGTCTTGCCTCACCGCCTGACGGTCGTGGTGGGACATCGCTCCACTCCGGACATCGAGGTCGGCGCCACGAGTGGACCAAGGCGAGGCGATACACCTGACGCGAACCCGACATCATCGAAAAACCTTGGACCGAAATGACCAGTCACGGTCAAAATCGGCAACGGAATTGGCATTTGCCCACAGCACCACGACATCCGGCACCAGGCAACGCCTTCCCCTCTAGCATCTCCGGCAGAGAGGCGAAGCGCGCGCCTGGGCCGCCCCGAACTCACAGGAACATCGGCGCGCAATCGAGAGGAAAAGGTTCGTGAGCAGGGAAAACAACAACGATCCGTACACCGAGATCATCGAGGTGACGCCCGAGAAGTGCTCAACCTGGATGGAGAAGAGGACATGTAACCGCGTCCCCTTGAAACGCTCCAATGTGGACAAGTTCAAGAGCATTCTTCGAAATGGCCAATATCGCACAACACACCAAGGGTTTGCGCTGGACTGGCACGGTTGCCTCATTGACGGACAGCACCGCGCCGCTGCCATCATCGAGACCGGCACCACGGTGACCGCGCAAGTCACGTACAACCTCAGTCCGGAGAGCTTCGCCGCCATCGACGGCGGCCGCGTGCGCTCCGCGGGAGACTTCGTCGCCCAGATCACCGAGATGCGCCAGAGCAACGCCAACGTATATGCGGCGGCGCTGAAGATCCTTGCCAACCGCGCAGCCGGCTTCCACTGGACGAGGTGGACCAGCGGAAAGCTGACCGCCGAGCAGCTGCAAGGGCTGGTCCCCACGTGGCCCATCGACGAAAGGCACATCGTCAGCCTCGTCAGCAAGGGAAAGCAGTGCCACGCCAGCGCCACGGGATTGATCGTGGCGTACAAGATCATCACAGAAGTATGGCCCGAGCACATTGCCGATCTGTTCTTCGACGGCATTGGCGAGGGCAGCCGCGAGTTCGTCGGACGAGACCCGCGCGCGATGTACACGAATACCATGCTCAATGTGAATCGCGGAGTCGTGAGCAGGGATAGCGTCCAACAGTCGGCCCAGGCCATCAAGGCATTCAATGCCCTCGTGTCGGGGGAGTCTATTGGCACACTCAAGAAGATGAAGGTGTCGGGTGTGAAAATCGTCAGAGACAGGCGCACCGGGGAGGAAATCCAACAGGACTATCTGGCGGATCGCTATCCTGATGTCATTCCGCCCGCCATCAATATCAGCGAAACATGGCTCGGCAGTAGCAGCATGGAACCGAACAAATAGGTTCCTTGATTGGTCCGTACCGTAGCGCGAAGAATCCGGCGACGGCCCGCGCGCCGGTGCCGCTCTCGCAGGGGTTGATCTGCACACGAGAGCTCGGCAGCCACCCCCTGGGGTTCCGGGTGTGCCTGACCCCGAGGCGGCTGATCGGGGACTTTCGGGCTAGAAAGGGCAAGTCCCCGTCTTCACCTCGGACGTGGACAGCCTGGAGACGACCAGGGCGCCCGTCACGCTCGTTTGACCAACATCGTTCTGGCCTCATGCGTCGCCGTCCCGGCAATGCGTCGAAGGGCCCCACCGCCGGCAGTGGGGCCCTTCGACGCCGGCAGGCAGTCCATCCGCAAGCCGGGGCACCCCTGGCACGGACACCACGCCCGTTCGCACCCCGTACGAGCCTCAGACCACCGCGTTCTCGGCACACGCAAGGGCGGTCAACGTCTTGGCGAGGCGGGCGGCGTCGTCCGTCGCGTGGACGGGGATCTCGGGGGTGATGCGGCGGCAGAGGCCACCCAGGACGCGGCCGGGGCCCACTTCCACGAAGGCGTCGACGCCCGCGGCGGCCATCCCGCGCACCGCGCCCGTCCAGTGGACCCGGCCCACGAGCTGGCGGCGCAGGCACGCGACGGCGTCCGCCGCGGTCCGCACGTGGTCCGCGGTGACCGTGGAGACGACCGGCACCTGGGGGTCGTGGAACTCGACACCGGCGAGTTCCGCGGCGAACTCCTCCTCGATCCCTGCCATGAGGCTGCAGTGGAACGGGGCACCGACGCGCAGGGCCACGGCCTTGCGGGCCCCGGCGCTCTCCGCGGCGCGCATGACCAGCTCGACCGCGGGGGCCGTTCCGGACACCACGATCTGGCCGGGTTCGTTGTCGTTGGCGACCTCCACCGTCCGGCCGGTTTCCGACCTGACCTCGGAGCAGATCTCCTCGACGCGCGGCAGGTCGAGCCCCAGCACGGCGGCCATGGCCCCCGGTACGTGGGCGTTGACCGCGGCCATGAGTTCGCCGCGCCGCCGGACCAGGCGCAGGGCGTCGGTCCAGTCGAGGACGCCCGCACACACCAGTGCCGTGTACTCGCCCAGGCTGTGTCCCGCCACGACGGCGGGCCGCACGCCGCGCTCCCGCAGGACGTCCAGCGTGACCAGGCTGGTCAGAAAGACGGCGGGCTGGGTGACCGAGGTGTCGCGCAGGCTCTCTTCGGGGCCCTCCCAGCACAGCGTGGCCAGCGGAAGACCAAGGATCTCGTCCGCCGTCCGGTAGTAGGTGTCGATCAGGTCGGGCCGGAGCCCGATCGCGTCGAGCCCCATGCCGACTTTCTGCGAGCCCTGCCCGGGGAAGACGAATGCCGGGTTCTGCATGGTCAGGTGTCCTCTCAGACGGCGGATCGGTCGGCGCCGGGCACGTGCCCGGGCGTCATGTCGGTGGGCTGGTTCGCACCGGGTGCCGCCTGCTGGGTGTCGCGTACGAAGATCAGCACCAGTACGGCCGCGACGAGCGTCACGCCGGCCGCGTACCAGACGCCGTTCTGCACGCCGTGGGTGACGGCCGCCTGCCGCAGCGCCTTCGCCTCACCGGCCGTCAGGGTTCCCGCCGACGCCAGTCGTTGGACGTGTTCGCCCGCCGCGTCGGTCCTGGCGCTCAGCAGAGCGCCCATGACGGCGATGCCGACCGCGTTGCCGACCTGGCGGAACATGGTGCCGGCGCTCGCCGCCACCCCGACCTGGTCCTGGGGTGCGGCGGCCACCGTGAGCCCCGAGGAGACGGGCATGGCCACGCCCAGGGTCAGGCCGGTCACGAGCATGCCGGGCAGGAGCCGCGTCCACGAGCCGGCATCCCCCGACGGGTCGGCCAGGGTGAGGAGCGCGATGCCGACGGCCATCAGGGTCAGCGCGGCCGCCAGCGCCTTGCGGGCACCGAACACGGCGACCAGGCGGCTGCCCAGGGGTGCTCCCACGATGAGCATCAGGGTCATCGGCAGCATCCGGACGCCGGTCTCCTGGGCGGTGAGACCCAGCCCGTTCTGGAGGTAGATCGACAGGTAGAAGATGACCGAGAACATGCCGGCGCCGAGCAGGAAGCCCGCCATGACGCTGCCGCCGAACGACGGCCGTCGGAACCAGCTCATGTTCATGATCGGGTGGGACGACCTCGACTCCACGACGACGAACAGCACGAGCAGCGCCGCCGACCCCGCGAACAGCGCGCACTCGCTGCCCGACGTCCAGCCCGCGTCGCCGCCCCTGATCAGCGCGAGGTTGAGGCAGAGCAGCGAACCGCTCACCGTGATCAGCCCCGGCAGGTCCAGGGCCCCGGACCGCGCGGCGACGGTGCGCCGGGAGCCGTTCATTCCGGCCATGGCCGTGACCAGGACGACGAGTCCGATCGGAAGGTTGACGAAGAAGATCCACTCCCAGCCGGCGTGCTCGACGAGCAGTCCGCCGACGAGCGGGCCGAGCGCGGTGGCGATCCCTCCGACCGCGCCCCACAGCATGATGCCGAGGGCCCGCTTCTTGCCCTCGAACGAGGAGTAGACGATCGCGAGCGACAGCGGCATGATCACGGCGCCGCCCAGGCCCTGCACCACACGGCCCGCGTGCAGCATCGTGATGTGGGACCAGCCGAAGGCCGTGATGTGTCCGGCCGCGCCGCAGATCACCGAGCCCAGCAGGAAGACCACGACTCCGATGAGGTAGATACGGCGCTGGCCGAAGATGTCGCCCAGCCGTCCCGCGGTGACGATGAGCACGGCGAGCGCCAACAGGTAGGCGTTGGCGACCCATTCGACGTCGCTGAACGAGGCGTGGAGGTCGGTGCCTATCGTGGGCAGCGCCACCGTGACGACGGTGACGTCCAGAAGGGCGATGAACAGGCCGAGCAGTGCGGCCAGCATCGTCAGGCCTGCTTTGGGCGGCCCTGCCGCGGTGCGCGATGACATGGGGTACATCTCTCTCGTGGGGGACCCGGCCCGGTCAGGACGGGGAGCAGCGGTCGACGAACGCATGGATCAGATCGGCCACCTCGGTGGGCTGTTCCACGTGGCAGAAATGGGTGAAGTGGGGGGCCAGGTGCAATTCGGCTCCGGGCAGGTCCTTCTGGAGGGCCTGCGCCCGCTCGCCGGCGAGGCCGGGGTCCGTGGGGTTGCCGATGACCAGGGTCGGCACCGTGACGTGGTCCAGTGAGAGACCCGACGCGGAGCTGTACTGGTCGAAGAGGGCGAGGAACGCCTGGGGCCCCATCCCTTCGAGCATCTTGCGCGCCATGGCGGAGAAGAGGTCCGGGTCCATGGTCTGTGCGCGGGGCCCGAGCCGTGTGCGCATCCCCGCGGTCATGACCGCGGCGAAGTCCTCCCGGAAGCCGTCGAAGACGGCCCAGTCCACCACCGTCGAAGGCGGCCAGTAGAAGGGCGACAGCAGCACCAGGGCGTCGATCTCGGGATGCACCCCGCCGGCCAGCCACTGAAGGACCGCGTTGGCGCCCAGCGAGTGCGCGACGAGCACCGAGACCGGCTCCGGTACGAGATCGAGGCCGGCCTCGACCAACTGGCCCACGGTGGCACGGCTGCGCCACCGGTAGGTGCCACCGGAACGCCACGGAAGGTCCAGCGGATAGCTGCGGAACCGTCCCGACATCAGCCGGCTGAGCGGTGACCAACTGGCCCAGTCGTCCTCAAGGCCGTGCACGAACGCCATCGCCGGCTGGTCCTGGAACTGGTGGACGGCCAGTTCCTCGCCGTACAGGGTGGACGCGTTGACGGCGCTCCCGGCGCGGTGGCGGTTCACCGCTCCTCCCCGGCCGGGCCGAAGCGCAGCACCACCAGGTTGCCCTGCGGTCCCAGCGTCGCGCTGACAAGGCCGCCGTCGCGCCATCCCTCCACGGGTTCGGCGGCGCCGCGCGCGAGGGTCTGCGCCAGGGCCAGCACGCTGGTCGCGCACGCCTGCGGCATGCCGCGGACCACCGTGACCGCGCCCCGCACACCGCGCTCGGCGGCCCAGGCGTGCACCCAGTCCTCGGCGCCGCGGCCCAACTCCGTTGCCGGCACGCACAGTTGCACGTTGTCCGACGGCTCGGCGCCGGTCCGGTCGAGTGCCGCGCCCAGGATGCGTTCGGCGTCGTGCGGGTCGCGCGGCAGCGTCCGTCGCACCCCGCCGGTCAGCAGGGCGTAGATCCTGGCCCCTCGGCGGCGTGCCGTGGCCGTCCTCTCCAGGTGCAGCAGACACGCTCCGCTCGCGTCGGCGGCGCCCCCTGCCACGGTATGGAAACCGGCGGGGGGCAGCCCTTCGATCGCCCCGGCGAACACGGCGTCCGCCCGGCTCGCGGCCAGGGCGCGTGCGCCCACCAGGAGCGATTCGGCGCCTGCGGTGACCAGGTTGGCCAGGGTGATGTTGAAGGCCTTGAGGCCGTGGGACATGGAGAGTTGACCCACGGGGACGTTGACCGCGAAGTTGGGGCACTCGACCGGGCTGATCCCGCTGATCCCGTCCGCCAGAAGCGCGCGGTCGATCCGGTCGACGATTTCGTGCACCGCGAAGTTGGTGCCGACCACGACGCCGGTCCGGTCGTCGGTCCGCTCCGGGGCGTCGCCCGCGTCCGCCAGGGCGAGCCGGAGCGCGGCAAGGCCGGCCCGCGTCGCGGGCGGCAGGAACTTCCAGCCGCGCCTGCCCAGGTGTGCGGCCGGGTCGAAGTTGTCCAGGTCCAGGACGCCTTGGCCGCCTGCCGCGCCGGTGATGGCGGGCGCTGCCGCGAGTTCCGCGACGCCGATGGCGCCGCGGCTGACGGGGCCGATTCCTGTGACGGCGGCCAGGCCCGGGGCGGGTGCGTTCATGGTGTTCCCCCCTCGTCCGCGCGGTGGGCCGGTGGGCCGATGGCGACCGTGATGTTGTTGCCTCCGAACGCATAGGCGTTGACCAAAACGGTGCTTCCCGCGGAGGGCTCGGGGGCGCCCCGTACGACGCGCAGCGCACACTCGGGGTCGAGCCGGTTCAAGGTGGCGACCGGGGGCACCACACCGTCCCGGACCACCAGCGCGGCCGCCACGCACGAGAACGCGCCCGCCGCGCCGCCGCTGTGGCCAAGGGAGCTCTTGACCGCCGTCACCGGCACCTGCGCGGTCCGCTCGCCGAGCAGCGCGGCCGTGTTGCGGCTCTCCGTGCTGTCGTTGGCGGGCGTACCGGTGCCGTGGCACATCACCGCCCCGATGTCATGGGGCGTCACACCACCGCGTGACAGGGCGTCATGTGCGGCGCGCGCCGCCTGCCGGCCCGCCGGGTCGGGAGCGGTGACATGGAACGCGTCGCAGCTCCATCCGGAGCTCAGCACACGGGCGTACGGCGTGCGTCCGCGCTGCGCGGCGCTTTCGGCGGACTCCAGCAGCAAGAACGCCGCGCCTTCGCCGTACACCGTGCCCGCGCGGTCGGCGTCGAAGGGTCTGCACCGCAGGGGATCGATCGCCCCGAGACGCACGAAGGCCCCCACCGCCGGACGGGACACGGCTTCGGCGCCGCCGACGAGGACCAGGTCCGCATCGCCATCAGTGATCATTTCGGCGCCCATCGCGACGGCGTACGCACCGGCCGCGCAGGCCGTCGACACGGTGAGCCCGGGCCCGTGCAGCCCCAGGCGCCGCGCGAGGAGCGCGGCCGTGCCGTACGGGAACCACTGCTGTCCCGTCAGCTCGGCCGTCCCGTCCCGTTCCGCCTCCAGGAGGTCGCTGTCACCGTTGCCCGTTCCGACACAGACCCCGATGTTGTCCCGTACGCCCGCCTCGGCCGTCAGAAGTCCGGCGTCGGCCAGCGCGGCCCGCGCGGCCACGAGGGCGAAGTCGCTCGCTCGGCCCTGCTGCCAGGCGGCGCCGGGGCCGGGAGGGTCGGTCACGGTGTAGGCGGGGGTCCCGTCGATCGCGGTTCCCGGGCGGTCCAGCGGGCTCAGTGGCGCCTCGCCGCGCAGCAGCCCGTCCCACAGGAGTTGTGGGTCGTGGCCCAGCGGCGAGACCACCCCCAGGCCCGTGATGACCACGTCCGGTGTCATCACGCGCTCCAGGACAGCTGCTCGGAGGGCCGCATGACGGCGATGGCGTACCCGACCTCGGCGATCAGGTCGCCGTCCAGGTAGGTCTCACCGCTCATGATCACGTTGTCGCCGACGTACTGGTCGACGCGCACGACGTGGCGCAGTGTGTCGCCGGGGTGGACGCTCCGGTGGAAGACCACGTCGCGCATGGCCGCGAGGATGAGCGGTCCCTTCGGCTTCGCTTCCATCGCGGCGACGCGCAGCATCCACAGGACCGCGCCTCCCTGCCCCCACGACTCCATGAGCAGCGACGGCGGGTAGGCGAAGGCCTGGTGGCCGAGGCCTGGGGCGAGTCCCGCGTAGCACGGTTCGCTGCCGCTGATCGTCTTGCTGGTGACGATCCGCTCGTACGGTTCCATCTCCAGTACCCGGTCGACGAGCAGCATGGGGTGGGCGTGCGGGATCAGTCCTCGCAGTTCGGCGTACTCAAGCACGGGGGCCCTCCTCGGTGGTGGCAGGACCCTGGGTGAGCCTGAACGTCATCTTGACCACGGCGGCCCTGGCCTGGCCGGTGGTGCACCGCGCGGTCACCGCGAGGGTGCCGGGCGTCGCGTCGTGGCAGGTGCAGTGGACGTCGAGCGTGTCGCCGACGCCGAGCGCGGTGGTGAAGCGGACCGAGTCGATCCGGCCGGGCTCCACGGAGGTGTCCGGGCCCCGGGTGCCGGCCACCAGGTGCCGCACCGCCTGGTACACGGACTCGATGAGGAAGGCCCCGGGGTAGACGGTGACGTCCGGGTAATGGCCTTCCAGGTAGGGGTCGTCGGCCCGTACGAGTTTGCGCGCCGACACCTCGGTGGGGGACAGCACGGTGAACGCGTCGACCGGGTCGACGGGGGCCGCCCGCAACCGGGGCCCGCTCACCAGGACTTCCGACGCCGTGGCGGCAGCCGTGACGGGCCCGTTCACGATGCGGTCCCGTCGGCGGTCCGGATGGCCGCGCCGGATTCTCCGGACGCGTCGGTGGCGATGACACACCGTCCTTCGGTCACTGATTCAACCCTTTCGTTGACACGTTTCGGCAGGCCCGGTCACGGGATTTGCGCGGTGTGTCGGCGGACATCTCTCAGCGCCCTCCCCCGAGGTGAACATGCGTCTCCCAAGACGTCTCCCAAGGCCGTTCACACTAGGGGCCGTACACAGGGGAGGGCTTGTCCATATGGGGGTTTGGACAAGCCTTCCCCGCGCGCCACGGGCGGGCTCATATTGCTTACGTGGGCGGACAATTGGGCCGCGGCCGGTCCTGTGGGAAGCGGGCGCGGAAAACCCTTGACGCAATTCACGGGGCGGGGCCGGTCTGACGAATTCCACTCGCGGCAGGACGCTCACCGCGACGGTCGTCCGCAACGGCTGCTACAGGGGGAGCGTGGCGCGGAAGACGGGCCCGCCGGGTACCAGGACGGCTTTCGCCTGGACGGTGCGCGCCAGGTCCGCGTAGGTGATGCGGAGGTCCAGCGCCCGGAAGACCTCGCCCGGGTCCTGGTCGTCGGAGGTGAGGTTGCGCAGCAGACCGGCGGTCGCCTCGGCTGCGGCCGCGTGGCGTCTGTCGGCCGGTTCGCCGAGGATCTGGGTCAGTCCGCGGGTGGTGCAGGCGGCCCGCAGCCATGCCGTGACGCTGCCGACGACCGCCTGCTCCCGCACGTACACGTTGCGCGGATGCGCGGGCCGGTTCACCACCGCGGATTCGGCGGGAACCCGGCAGCGGTAGTAGTTCTCGCCGTTGTTCTTGGTCCCCTGCATGAGGCGGTTGCACCGGGCGCAGCGCACGAGGCCGCGCAGCAGATACCGGTTGCCCGGCACGGCCGCCGCCGGTTCGTCGCCGGTGCGGCGGGCGGCGAACATCCGGTGCACCTGCTCGAAGGTCGCCGCCGGCAGGATCGGCTCGCAAGGGGCCGGGGCGCCCCCGCCGGCCGTCGAACGGCCGGCGTAGCGGGGGTTGATCAGGATCGACCGCACCGTGCCCTTGGACCACGGGTCGGGCTGCCGTTCGCCGTCGCTCCCCTGCCCGCCCGGCCTGGGTATGCCGTCCGCGGTCAGGCCCTCCGCGATGTTCTGAAGGCCCTTGCGGGACAGGTACTCGGTGAAGATCCGCAGGACGACCGGCGCGGTCCGCTCGTCAGGAACGAGCAGCCGCCTGTCCCCTTCCGCCGCCGAGGCGATCCGGTACCCATAGGGTGCGCGGCCCCTTAAGCGGGGCGCCGATACCCGTCGCACCGGGGACGTCCGCCCCTTGGGCACCGTCCGGCAGGAGGTGTTCCCCGACTCCCACGCCGACTTCACCTCGTGCGCTGTGTTCCGTGCTGTCCATGTGTGTCCTGCGCCTACCGACAACCCGTACATCGTTCTCCCCCGTGGAGCTTGTTTCTCTTCGCTGCCGCCCCTGAAGCCGGGGCACGCGAGAACATGCGCCGAAACGTCCAGGGCCCTGGGGATCGCGAGTCCTTTTTCGCTGGAGCGAGACCTGGTCATGTCCGACAGCGATTCAAGGAAATGGGTTGAGTCGCGCTTCGTGGCGCGCTCCGTGGCGATGCCCCGAGCCCCTATGGCGTGCAGCGGTATCAATGCCGGAAGAACACGTCGGCTCCACCATGAGCGCCGGCTCCCCCGAACCGCTTTCAAACTACGTGCGGCACACGGGTGGCTTCAACGCGGTGACCACATGTTGCCAATGCTCCGCCACCGCGGACCCCGCACGGTGGCCCGCACTGGCACATTGTTGACGGCCGACACCGCAACCGCGCTCATGGAGCGTGATCAATACGGCACGTCCGAACAGAACACGTGCAGGGGCGTACGGAGCCGACCGTCAGTCAGGTTCGCTTTTCAACTGAATACCGGGCCGTGCTTTCACCCAGCACGCGCAGGCGGAACGGCGGAGCGCCGCAGCACGTGCGGACCGCCCCGCGCATACGCGGGAATAGCCGCCCGCTCAGCCCCGCGCGGCGACGTCTCCGTGGAAGTTCAACAGGCCCGACTCCACGGCCTGAGCCCCCGCCTGAAAACGGGACGACGCCCCCAACGACCGGATGATCTCGGCCACATGGCGCCGGTACGTACGCACGGAGACGGACAGTTCACGGGCGGCCGCCTCATCGGTGTGGCCCTCGTAGAGGCAGCGCAGGATCTCCTGGACGAGCCCTTGCCGTATGAGCGCGCTGATCTGCTGGTAGCCCGCCAGCGAATAGGCGCGTTGCCACGCACTCGTGAAGAGCTCGTTGAGCGCTCTGACCACGGCAGGGGCGCGGATGAGGGTGGACTGCGCGAACCCCTGGTCCGGCGCCGCCTGTATCAGTGCGACGCGTCCGTCGACGATGGCCGCCGCGTTCACCCCGGCCCGCGACAGACGGATCTCGACTCCCCGTCGGCCCGCGTAATCGGCCAGCCGATGACGCTCGGCCACCTCGGGAGAGCACAAGGTCTCCACCCGGACGTGGTCCGATCTCGCGATCACCCATTCCTGGACGATGCCGCTCAACGCCTGCACCGACGCGTGATGGGAGGGCAATATCACGCGTACGGATTCCTTGGCCTGCTCAAGCAGGCGTCTCAGGGTGTTGGAGGCCAGTTCGCCGTCGGTCGTCTGGACCAGAAGGGACCGGTCGGCGAACGAGGCGAACCGGTTGCTGGAGACGATGGAATCTATCAGGGAGCGCACTTCCAGAAGAGAGCGCTCCATTTCATCCTTGCCCTGCGCGAGAATGACTTCCTCGGTGCGCATCCCCTGCGCAGTAAATTCACGCATGATTCATGCGGATGACGCCACCGGAAGACGATACACCTATCACTTTCGGCCGGAACATATGTTTCCCCCGTTCACATCCGAACAACTCCGCGCGCACCTCCCGGACAACGAGAAGGACTGCGCACGGCCCAGCTGCCGAGCGAACCGGCCCGGACAGAGACCACTTCACCCAGCCTTGGAGACTATCCACTCCTCACCGGAAACGTCAACGGACCTCATTGGTGAACACTTAACTACCACCCGGGATGCATTGCTTCGACTTGAGGAAACAATAGGAGCCACAGGCAACAATTAAGCGCGCCTCACTCACGCATCGCCGCGCCGCTCCGGCCCGACACCCACCAGGACGATCGCCTACGACGCCCTGCGGCGCCCGGCCGGCGCGCCCCGCGCGGCCCGATCGAGTACGGGGCACGGAAGAAGCACGCCACTGCGGCAGGCCGGGGACAATCTGCGCGTTTCGGAAAAGTCATTCCCTTACCTACTCCCCTCAAATAAGGGGAGCTTGACGTGATCTTTACCCGGTCGACAGCACGGCGACAGATCGACATGGACAGCCCAGCATTTATTAGACGACCTGTCACAACCGCGATCCTCTGTGTCGTGCGCCACAACAAGGTCACAGGCAAGTCGAGAAGGTAATGTATTCCTGGAGAGATACAGGCCTGTGCCCAATGGAACCGCTGGAACCAATGGAACCGCTGGAACCGATGGAACCGATGGAACCCTACGGGGAAGAGGAAACGGCATGGCAGCCATGGCAAACGTACGGACGCATGCGAAGCCGGTCATTCCGGCGGCTCTCGCCAGCATAGGCAGATGTGATCACGTGGACGCGGTGGCCGTGGACCTGCCTGCGGGCACGAATGCGATCGACTTCACGCGCTCCGTGCTACAGGCCACGCCGGAATGGGTCCATTCCCTTCTCACCCTGCGTGACAAAGTGATGCAGCCTTTCGGTCTCCACGCACAGGAGCGGGTCACGGCGGAATCAATTCGCGTCGAGGCCGGAGCGAAACTGGGCCCCTTCCGTCTGCTGGAAGTGAGCGACACGGAGGTCCTGGCCGGTGACAACGACAAGCACCTGGACTTCCGGACGTCGTTCGCGGTGCGGAAGAGCGCGACCGGCACAGGCACGGAAGGGGTGTGCACCACCGTCGTACGGTTCCACCGCCGAGCCGGACGTATGTACTTCATGGCCATCCAGCCGTTCCACAACCTGATCATCCCGCGCCTCGTCGGCGGCGCGTACCGCACCTGATCCTGCGGTCCCTACGGCCCTTGCGGTCCCTACGGCCCTGCGGGCCCTGGGGTGCGCCGGCCCGTCGACCCCGACGTCAGTCCGGCGTCCGTGCGACGGCGGGCAACACGTCTCCGAGTCTGCGCAGGAGGGCGATCAGCCGCTGGAGGTCGGGTTCGCCGAACAGGTCGCCCAACTCCCCGTGGAGCAGCAGGGCTTCCTCGGCGGCTCTTTCAAGACGGTCGCGTCCCCGGGAGGTGAGCGCGATGAGTCTTCGCCGCCGGTTGGCCGGGTCCGCCGTCTTGGTCAGCAGCCCGTCCGCCTCCAGGCGGTCCACCAGGACGGTGAGCGTGGACCGGTCCACCGAAGCCAGTGAGCCGAGTGCCGACTGGTCCAGCTCCGCGTGGTGGAAAAGGACTACGAGCACGGCGAACTGCGGGCTCGTCAGCTCCGGGACGCGCTGGTGCCAGAGCGCCGACCAGGCCTGGCCGGCACGGCGGAGCTGATGGGGCAGGGCCTCTTCCAGGGACATGCGGCGCAGTTCGGATCCAGCCATGCACCCATCTTATTCCGTGTACGGAATTTCCGTCCACCGACCCTGGGCCGCCCTGGATCATCATGGATTGTGATGGACCGTCACGTCTTGTGATGGGCCGTCATGGATCGTGATGGGTCGTCGTGGGCGGTCATGAGTCGTCATGGGCCGTCGCGGGCGGTCAGGTCTCGGGGCCGGTCAGGGTGGGGTGCGGCAGCGGGCCGGCCGGAGGCGCCGGGCCGGGCGCGTGGTCGCCGTCCGCCAGGGCCGAAGGGATCCGGTCCAGCAGGACGAAGGCGGATTCGAGGCCGGCGAACCGGAACAACCGCATGACGCCGGGCGCCCCACGGACCACGCGCAGGGTGCCGCCCCGCGCGGTCACGCCGTCCTGAACCGCGATCAGCAGCCGCAGGCCGCCCGGGTCCAGGAAGGTGACCGGCCGCAGATCGACCACCACATCCGGCGCGTCTCGGTCGATCAATTGCTCCACGGCGGGTCCGAGGGCCAGGCCGGCCTCGATGTCGATCTCTCCGAACAATTCGAGCACGGTGGACGCTGCCACCACTCGGTCCCACAGGCCGAACCCGGATGCGTTGGCACGCATGAGGAAACCCCCACGATCCTTTCAGAAGAGGCACAACAGCACGCGGACCGGTCGACTGCTTCCCAGCGCCGGAGCACAGCAGCGCCCCCAGGGTTCGAGGCGGCACTGCTCGGGGTGCACGCACCATCATGCCCGCTCGCCGCCCGAGGGGCCCCGGCGCCGAGCAGAGTCGATCGGATCCGATCAGCGGACGACAGCCCCCGGTCCGGGCGTCTCAGCGCGGCGGCTCCTCGGTCCTGCGCGGGACGCGGACCACGTCCGTGGGGCGTGACGGGCGGCGCCGGGACGGGAGTTGAGGCTGCTCGGGCGGATGGTTGCGCGGGCCGCGCTGACGCGGCGGGGCGCCGGCCAGCAGGGCGCTCGTGCGGTACAGGTACTGCACCTTGATGCGCAGGGCCCACGGGTCGAGCGGCTTGATCAGGTAGTCGGCGACGCCCAGACGCAGTGCCTGGTCGGCCGTCGCGGCGTCGTGGCCCATTCCGGTCACCAGGATGACGGGGATCAGCTGGGTCTGGGCCAGGCGTCCGAGATAGCCGGCCACATCGAGCCCGCTGACCCCGGGCATCACCACATCGAGGACCGCTACCGCTATGCCCCCGTGCAGCGCGGCCTTGAGAGCGGCATCCCCGCTGGTGGCGAGTTCGAGCGGGTAGCCCAACGGCGCGAGGATGCTCTCCAGGGCGAACAGGTTGTCCTCGTGGTCGTCGACCAGTAGCACCTTCATGTCCGTGGACATGGCCCCATCACCTTCGGTCGGGAGCGCCGGATAGGCATATGCCCGTTCGCGGCCACTCGTACGCAGTCGGGGAGCACCACTGTGGTGTGCATGTGGGGAATGCACATGTGGCATGCATGTGCCGGGATGGTCCGGACGTAGTCATCGGCTGGCGTGGTGGACCGAATTCTCGCACCGGGCGCCCCCGAACATCAGGGTGCCGACGGGGTCGGTTGTCCGCAGCGCCGTGGCACCCCGTGCCGACCCGCACGTGCCACTGGCTCATGTCCGGCCCGACGGCATCCGGATGACACCTATGGGTGAACCCCGCCTGCGGCTACGGGCGTACCCCACCCGCGGCCCGGAACGCCCTCAACCTGCGCACGGCAGCCGCCGTGCCGGGCTCCGCCGGTCGTGACCGCCGGGATCACAGTGGTCTGAACCACCGTTCGGTGCGCGGAGCTTGATCCGTTCCGGCCTCCAGAATGACCGGATGATGATCCCGTCATCCCCTCCCGTCCGGTACGCGGCCCGGAGCGGCGAGCGATGAAGACGCCCCCCGCCGGCCCCCGCGAACCGTCCGCCGCCCGCACCCCCAGGGTGCTCGGGGCCGCGGTGACCGGCGTCGTGCTGGTGCTCGTCACCGGCTGGCTGCTGTTCGCCGTCGTACCTCGCGCGCTCGGCGAGGAGCGGGCGTTCGCCTCGGCGGCGAGCTGTCCGGCCGGCCGGGTCTCGACGGAGTGCCGGTATACGGTCCGGGCCGCGGTGACCTCCGTGGCTGCCGACCACCGACACCGCTCGACGTACTACTGGCTGAACCTGGGCCCCGTCCGGGACGCCTCCGGGGCGGCGCGGCCGGGGGGCCCGGGGCCCGCGCCGCCGAACACCGGCCGGCCCGCCGGGGGCGGGGCCGAGGCGCCGGCCCGCGTCAAGATGGACGGCCGCACACCGGTGTACGCCGCGGTGCGGCCGGGCGCGGTGCTCCATCTCACGTACTGGCGCGGGGAGATCAGGTACGCCGACTTCCAGGGGCTGCGCCAGTACACCGCCGCGGACCCGCGGGGCGGCTACCGGCTGCCGCTCGCCGGGGCACTCGTCCTGCTCTCCGTCGGCGGGACGTGCCTGCGCAGCGCCTACTGCTGGTCGCGGTGCACCGCCGAGCCGCCCGGGCACGAACCCTGGCGGCTCGCCGTGCCGCTGGCGTCGGTGCTGCTGATCTCCTGCTTCGCCTTCGGTACCCCCTGGGTCGGCGGCGGCGTACCGACCGCGCTGCTGCTGACGGCGGTCGGCGCGCTGCCGGTCCTCGCGGGTGCCGCGTGGCTGACGCACCGTCATCATCGGCGCGGCACCGACACGATCAAGGTGGCCCCCCTGGTTCCGCTCGCCGACGAGTGCTTCCCGGGCACGGTGCTCGGTGAAGTCCCTTACAGCCGCGCCGACTTCGCCTATCTGGTGGCGGGCCCGGGCCTGCTGGCCGCCACCCTCGATCCGGCCGGCCGAATCGCCCGCCGCCCGGTGCCGCGCACCCTCGCCGTCGTACGCGTCAGACCGCCCTACTGGACCGACCCGGGCCCGCGGCCCGCCCCCGGAGCGCAGGTGGTGGAGTGCCGGGACGGGACGACGCCGGTGTACATCGTCACGGAACCGCACTGCGTCGCCCGGGTGTTGGGCGCACTCCGGCACCCCACGGAGGCCCAGCTCCGGCCACCCCGCCGGGGACGGAGACCATAGAGCGGGCCTCCCTGTGCGCTTGCCCCCGACTGGGCAGCGCGAGCCCCCACCGGACGGGACGCCACTCCGGACGGCGCGGCCGCCACTCCAGCCGGCGCGTGCAAGCCACTCCGGACAGCACCCCCCGGCTCCTCCGGACAGCCCGCCCCCGCCCCTTCGTACGGTGTGAGCCCACACCCGCACCACCCGCCGGGGAGCGTGTCACTTCTGCGGTGCCGGCTCCGCCGCCAGCCACTGCGCGAAACCGATGGTTCCCCGGGCGTGGGGGTGGTCCGACGCGAGGTGGCCGGCGCGCAACGCCCGGCCCAGGCGGCCAGGGAGCGGGACGGGGAGGAGAACGGCACTGCGTGCCGTCGCGGCGCGCCAGGCCGTGGCCAGAGCACGCAGGTCCGTCCGCTCCGGCCCGACCACCTCGATACGGCCGAGGCAGGGGGCGGAGCCGGCCGCGTCCGCGACGGCGCGGGCGGCTTCCACCGCGGCGATGGGCTGGAGCGTCACGCCCTTCGATGCGAGCAGGAAGCGGGCGCGGACGGTCGCGGCGAACGCGCTCGCGGCGAGCTCGTGGAACTGGGTGGCCCGCACGATCGTCCAGGGCACCCCGCCCGCCGTCACCAGCGCCTCCTGCTCCGTCTTGACCTTGTAGTAGGGCATCGGCACCCGGTCACAGCCCACGATGGACACGCATACGTGATGGCCCACCCCGGCCGCGCGCTCCGCGTCGAGGAGCCGCCGCGTGCCGTCCACCATGGTCGCGCGCATGGAGCGCGGGGAGGTGGAGTTGGCCGCGTCGACCACCACGTCGCAGCCCGCGAGCGCGGCCACCAGGCCCTCGCCCGTGGACAGGTCGACCGGGTACTGGGCCGACCTGCGGCTCAGCACCCGGACCCGGTGGCCGCGCGCCCGCAGTTCCTCGACGACATGACGGCCGAGCGTCCCGGTGCCGCCCGCGACGGCGATGTCCAGCGTGCCCGTGCGGGCACCCGTGTTTTTTGCGTTCATGGTCAAGGGACGGGACAGGCCCGCCATCTGTGACACCCGGGCACATGCGGACTGCGCCGGGCCGTACCGGACACGTACGGGACCGTCAGCGGTGGAGGGACTGCCCGGCCTCGCTGTGGCCCTCGGGTTCCAGCTGGATCGTGGAGTGGGCGACGTCGAAATGGTCCCCGACACAGCTCTGGAGCCGGGTGAGCAGCGCCCCGTACCCGCCGTCCAGGGCTGCCTCCTTCACCACCACATGGGCCGTGAGCACCGGCATCCCGGACGTCACCGTCCACCCGTGCAGATCGTGTACGCCGGCCACACCCGGCTCGGCGAGCAGGTGACGGCGTACCTCGGCGAGGTCCATGTCCTGCGGGGTCGCCTCCATCAGCACATGCAGGGCGTCGCGCAGCAGTCCGTACGTCCTCGGCACGATCAGCAGCCCGATGACGATGGACGCGATCGGGTCGGCGGCCTGCCAACCGGTGAACAGGATGACAAGGCCGCCCACGATCACCGCGACCGAACCCAGGGCGTCACCCAGGACCTCCAGGTAGGCGCCGCGCAGATTGAGGCTCTTGTCCTTGGCGTCCTTGAGCAGCCACAGCCCCACCAGGTTCGCGACGAGCCCGCCCACCGCGACCGCGAACATCAGCCCGCCCCTGACCTCGACGGGCTCGCTGAAGCGGCCGATCGCGGACCACAGGACCCAGACGAAGATCGCGGCGAGGAGCAGTGCGTTCAGGACCGCCGAGAAGATCTCCACGCGGTAGAACCCGAAGGTGCGCCGCGGGGTCGGGGCCCGCTGCGCGAGCGTGATCGCGCCGAGTGCGAGGGACACGCCGATCGCGTCGGTGAGGCTGTGCGCGGCGTCGGCGAGCAGCGCGAGGCTCCCGGAGAGCAGCGCGCCGACCACCTGGATGAGGGTGATCGACGCGCTGATGCCGATGGTCCACAGGAGCCGCTTGCGGTAGGTGCCGCTGAGCGTGCCGGATGCGGCGGACGGCGCGCCGTGGTCGTGCCCCATACGCGCCTCCTCGTGCCGGGCAGGCCCCCGCCCACCTCAGAGGATCACGAGGTGTGGCCCCCCGCCACCCTGGGCGCGGGCAGGACGGGCGGGCCCTTTGGCGCGCCGCGCGATGCCCCTGTTGCCCCCGATGCCGCTGCCTGTGCCGCCTCCGCCACGGCCACCGCCACCTCGGGCAGCCGCACCCGGTCGGCGGAGGTACCCGCTCCGGTGGGCCGCATCCACTCCGGGGCCGTCCCCGCCGGCGCCTCTGCATGGAGCGAGCCGCCATCGGACAAACCGCCAGGAGGCAGATCCTCGTGGAGGGGACTCCTGTGGATGGGGCTCCTGTGGATGGGGCTCCTGTGGAGGGCATCCTCCTGGAGGGAGCTCCCGCTGCGGGACTCCTCATGAAGGGCAGCCGCATGGGGGGAGTCTTCATGCGGGGAGCTCCCGTGCGGGGAGCTCCCGTGCGGGGAGCTCCCGTGCGGGGAGCTCCCGTGCGGGGAGCTCCCGTGCGGCAGGGATTCCGGCAGGTCCGCGTCCTTGTAGCGGCGTACCGAGGCATGCCAGTTCAGGATGCCCGCGATCCAGTCCTTGAGCTCCGCCACATAGGTGTCCAGCGCCGCCCGCCCCTCCTCCTCAAGCTCGAAGTCCTCGTACAGGACGGGGAGTTCGTTGTCGATGACGTGCTGGAACTGGCGCAGCCGCGACCGCATCAGATCGTCGACGATGCGCAGGCCCGTCGGGTAGTCGCAGGTGAAGAAGTTCTGCACGACGAGGACACCGTTGTGCAGCTCACCCTCGTACTCGATCTCCTTCTGGTACGAGAAGACGTCGTTGAGGAGGCAGCAGTAGTCGGCGGCGGCGTTCTCCAGGTTGCGGATGGGCCCGCTCTCGTGGATCCCGGGCGGCAGCAGGTCCGCGTGCCGCATCCGCGCCAGGCTCATCGTGAGGTCCGAGCCGAACGTGAAGCGGCGCATCTCGATGTAGTCGACGGGGTCGGGGATGCGGTGCTGCGCCTGGTTGTGGAGCTCCCAGAGCCAGCTGTCCAGCATGTCGTCGACCGCGCGGCGGAACGCGGCGCGCGCCTGCGGGGACATCGGGCCGGCGGTGCGGGCCCACAGGTCGGCAAGGCCGCGCTCCATGGGCGTCTCGGCCGACAGCACCCCGGCCTCCGGCCGGTCGACCGGCATGCAGGCGCAGAGCCGTTCGTTGGCGGCGCGGGCTCCCGCCAGGTCGCGCCGGCGCCCGTACAGCATCGGGTAGTAGTCGTCGCCGTACGTTCCCCAGGTCAGCCACTGGGCGCTGAGCTCCAGCTCGTCCGGCGTCGCGTCGGGGTCGAGCCCGGCCGAGCAGAGCGCGAGGTCGTACCCCGCCATCTTCTCGGCGTCCCAGATGTCGTCGAGCAGCCCCATACGCTCCGCCCACGCGATCGACGCGTCCCGTGCGCCGGCCACATGGGGGTTCAGCGTGAGCGGGTAGGGCACGTCGAAGTCGGGCAGCAGGGAGGGGCCGACCTTCTGCATGGGTACGTGGGTGAAGCTGCGCTGCCGGGCCGCGGCCGGGCGCCCGAACAGGGTGGTGATGTCGAACGCCGAAGTGCCCAGCACCCCGCCGACGAGGGAAGGCCCGAGCGAGGCGGCCTCGTTCATGTAGCGGCTGGAGCGCATGTGCCACTCGTGGCCGCCGGACTGCCAGTCCTGGAGCCCCTTGACGTACGCCCCGACCGCCGCGCTCTGGTCCGGGGTGAGCCCCTTCTCCAGGCACAGGCCCGGGACTTCGGTGAGCGCGGTGTTCTCGAACTGCTGGAGCCGCGAGGTGAGCAGGTCGTTGACGGCCTCGGCCGCTTCCTGGGTCGTGCAGCCGAGGAAGGTCTCAAGTACCAGGACGCCGTTGCTGAGTTCGCCCTCCTCCTCCACCTCGCGCTGGTAGGAGAAGAGGTCGTTGCGCAGATGGACCGCGTCGGAGAAGGCGTCGGTCAGGACCCGCAGGGGGCGTGATCCGGCCACGGAGGCGGGGAGTTCGGCGTGGGCGGCGTACTCGATGAGCCCCGCGGACCACGGCGCCCCGCCGACCTTGCGCCGCATCTCGATGTACTCGACGGGGTTGGCGATGCGCCCCGCATTGATGTTGGCGAGCTCCCACAGCGACTCGTTGAGCAGATTGCGGGTGCTGACGGCGAAGCGCTCGCGCCACTCGGCCGTCATCGACGGCACGGTCCGCGCCCACAGGTCGGCGAGGCCCGCCTCGACCGGGTTGGTCGCCTCGGGGAACCCGTCGGCGAGGTCCATCGGCATGAACGCGGGCAGCCGGTCGAGGTAGGCCTTGCCGCCCTTGCGGTCCAGGGTCCGCTTGAACATCTCAAGGAAGTGGTCGTCGAAGAAGAACACCCAGACGTACCAGTCGGTCACCAGGGCCAGCTGCTCCGCGTCGCAGTCCGGGTGGGTGTACGAGCAGAGCAGCGCGTAATCGTGCGCGTCGAGGTCCTTCAGCTCCCAGATGCCGGAGCCCTCCAGCATGCCCATCTGCCGGGCCCAGGCGCGCGAGTGCGTCCTGGCGGACTCCAGATGGGGGTTGAGCCGGGCCGGATACGGCAGATAGAAATCCGGCAGGACAAAAGGCTGGCTCACTGCGGTCGCCCCTCTTGGTACGCACATGATGACGGTCCGACCCGAACTACCCCACCGAAACGGGCCCATTCGGACGCCTTGCACCTGTCATGCGAAAGCGTGAGTCCCTTCGAAAAGGGTCACGTCGAGCCCCGGGCTGAGCAAGGCAGGTGCCCTGCGCATGGTCATGTCCTGGAAACGACGACCAGAGCTTCCGGTCACCAGCGGCTCGGCCGGCGTGCGGCGGGCTGCGCGGGAAGAGGGGTGCGGGAAGAGGGGTGCGGGGCGTGGCCGGGGTGCGGGGCGTGGCCGGCGTGCGGTGGGGGCGGGGGCCGCCGATCATCGAGGCATGAACACAACCCTTCGGCTCGCCCAGCAGCCCGAGGCCGACGAACTGCTCGGCCGCAGCCCGCTGGCCGCGCTGGTCGGCATGCTGCTCGACCAGCAGGTGCCCATGGAGTGGGCGTTCTCCGGCCCGTACACGATCGCGCAGCGCATGCGGGTGGACGATCTCGATGCCGGGGCGATCGCCGCGTACGACCCGGAGGCGTTCGCCGAGCTCCTCAAGGAGAAGCCGGCCGTACACCGCTACCCGGGGTCCATGGCGAAGCGGATCCAGCAGCTGTGCGCGTTCCTCGTCGAGGAGTACGGGGGTGACGCGGCCGGGGTCTGGGAGGGCGCCGGATCCGGCACGGAGCTCCTGGCCCGTCTTCGCGCGCTGCCCGGGTTCGGGGAACAGAAGGCGAAGATCTTCCTCGCCCTGCTGGGCAAACAGCTGGGCGTGCGTCCTGCGGGGTGGCGCGAGGCTGCGGGGGCGTATGGCGAGGCGGGGTGCTATCGGTCGGTCGCCGACATCACGGGGCCGGAGTCCTTGACGAAGGTACGGGCGTACAAGCAGGCGGCGAAGGCGGCCAAGTGAGCCCCGGGGGGCTTTCCCACCCACCCGCCCGTGACGGATGCCGAAAGGTCCAGCCCCCTGGGGCTCCGCCCCAGACCCCGCCCGCGCCTGAACGGCGCTCGTCCTCAATCGCCGGACAGGCTGAAGATGCCCATGCCGGCCGGCATCAAGCAGCCAGGGGCGCGAGCAACCACGCACGGGCCGCACCCGAAAACCGGTCCCCCAAGGGGCGCGAGGAACTGCGCGAGCAACCACACACGGGCCGCACCCGAAAGCCGGCCCCTCAAGGGGCGCGGGGAACGGCGCGAAAAGCGGCTACCGCCCCCAGGGCAGAACGGGCTTTGGGGGCGCGGGGAACTGCGCGAGCAACCACGCACGGTCCGCACCCGAAAGCCGGTCTCTTAAGGGGCGCGAGGAACTGCGCGAGCACCCACACACGGCCCGCACCCGAAAACCGGTCCCTCAAAAGGCGCGGGGAACGGCGCGAGACGCATGCCGCCGGTCGCGGCGTCCCCGCCCCCGGCAGGGGTTTCGGGAAGGGGTGGGGAGGGGCAGACCCCCGGCGCAGCCGACCACAACCCGCCACACCACAACAGCCGCGCCACGCGGAACTACGAACTACGAACTACGGACTACCTGCGCCGCGTCCCGAAGATCGACCGCGAGATCTCCCGCCCCAACTGCGTCCCCACAGACCGCGCCAGCGACCGAAAGACCCCGCTCCCCACGACCTGCTCCGCGAGCGACACATCCGGCTTCTTCGCAGCACGGTCGGCCGGCCCCGGCCCCGGCCCACGCGCACCCGGCGCCTGCCCGCGCGCACCCGGCCCCGACGCGCCCGCCGGGGCATCCAGCGCGGCCGACACCGCCTCCGTCTCCCTCGCCCGCTCCGCCGCCGACAGCTTCTCGAACGCCGACTCGCGGTCCACCGCCTCGGCGTAACGCCCGTACAGCGTTGACGACTTGACCGCCCGGTCGAGCGCCGCCGCCTCGATGGGCCCCATCAGGGACTGCGGCGCCCGCAACCGCGTCGCCGCGACCGGGGTCGGCGCGCCGTTCTCGCTCAGCACGGTGATCACGGCCTCCCCCGTGCCGAGTCCGGTCAGCAACTCCTCAAGGTCGTAGGGCGACTTGGGGAAGGTCCGCACCGTCGCCTTCAGCGCCTTCGCGTCGTCCGGCGTGAAGGCCCTGAGCGCGTGCTGGACGCGGTTGCCGAGCTGGGCGAGTACGTCGCCGGGTACGTCCTGCGGGGTCTGGGTCACGAAGAAGATGCCCACGCCCTTGGAGCGGATCAGCCGAACGGTCTGCGTGATCGACTCCAGGAACGCCTTCGAGGCCCCGGTGAACAGCAGGTGCGCCTCGTCGAAGAAGAAGACGAGCTTGGGCCGGTCCACGTCCCCGATCTCGGGGAGCTTCTGGAAGAGGTCGGCAAGGAGCCACATCAGGAAGGTCGAGAAGAGCTGGGGCTTGTCCTGGACGGCCGGGAGTTCCAGCACCGACACGAGGCCCTTGCCACTGCCGTCCGGCGCGAGCCGCAGCAGCTCGCTCGTGTCGAACTCCGGCTCCCCGAAGAACGACGCGGCGCCCTCCTGCTCGAACGCGGTCAGCGCCCGCAGGATCACCCCGGCGGTCGCCGTGGACAGCCCGCCGATCCCCTTGAGCTCCGCCTTGCCGACGTCCGACACCAGGAACCCCACGACCGCCCTCAGGTCCTTCAGGTCGTACAGCTCAAGGCCCTTGGAGTCGGCGTAGTGGAAGATCAGGCCGAGCGACTGCTCCTGCGTATGGTTGAGCTGAAGCACCTTCGACAGGAGTACGGGGCCGAAGCTGGTGACCGTGGCGCGCAGCGGGATGCCGGGGCCGATGCCGCCGAGCCCGTAGAACGCGCAGGGGAAACCCGCCGCCCGCCAGTCCTGGCCGACCTGCGCGGAGCGCCCGGCCACCTTGTCGCCCGGCTCGCCGGGAGCCGAGATGCCCGAGATGTCGCCCTTCACGTCCGCGAGGAACACCGGCACGCCGTTGGTGGACAGCTGCTCGGCGATGAGCTGAAGGGTCTTGGTCTTGCCGGTGCCGGTGGCCCCCGCGACCAGGCCGTGCCGGTTGAGCATGGACAGCGGGATGCGTACGGGCGCGCCCGGCAGGCACTGCCCGTCCCAGAGGAGGGCGCCCAGCTCCGTCGCGGGTCCGGTGAAGGCGTACCCGGCGGCGATCTCGGCGGCCTCCGGGGGCAGCGGGGCGTCGACGGCACCCGGACCGGCGACGGGCGCGCCAGGGGCGGGCGCGCCAGGGGCGGGGGCTCCGACTGTGCCAGGGCCGCCCGAGCCTACGGGCGCCGTGTCCGGGACGGCCGGGGCAGGCGCGTTCGGGTCGGTGGGGGGCGCGGGTGTCCCGCCGGGCGCTGGGGCGGGATCCCGCACTCCGGTTTCGTCCGGGTCCGCGGCGCTGAGGGGCGCGGGTGCGGGCGGCGTCCGGTCGCTCTCGGTCATGACGGGCCCCCTGCGTCGGATTTCATGCGTTTCGCCCAGGATTGCACTCGGACTCCATGGCTGCGCCCGGAGCCGCTCGCCCGGTAGGCTTTCCGTGTGATCTTCAAGCGCATCGGAAGCGGGCGGCCGTACCCCGACCACGGCCGGGAAAGCACCCGGCAGTGGGCGGACGTCGCGCCGCGCCCGGTCCGGCTCGATCAGCTCGTGACCACCAAGGGCCAGCTCGATCTGGAAACCCTTCTCGCCGAGGACTCCACGTTCTACGGCGACCTCTTCGCGCACGTCGTGAAGTGGCAGGGCGACCTGTACCTGGAGGACGGGCTGCACCGGGCGGTACGGGCGGCGCTCCAGCAGCGCCAGGTTCTGCACGCCCGCGTACTCGAAATGGACTGAGCCCGACAGCCGGGTGAGCCTTTCGGACCCTTTGACGCGCATACGGGCGCATACGCGCGCCAACCGTTGATCGTTTAGTAGGCATCGTCACGGGTCGGCACTACCCTGCGCCTATGAGCATGCTCACTCCCCCCGGCATGGGCGGAAAGTACCGCATCACGGGTAGCGCGTACCCGCGGATGCGGCGTCCCCGAAAGCGCGGCCGGCTGGTCATCGCCCTCGTCGGTGCGATCGTGGCCCTCGGCCTGATCGGCTGGGGGACGGTCCAGCTCATCGACGTGTTCGGAGGCGGCGGCGGAAAGGCCAAGGCCGCCGCCGCCCACAAGAAGAACTGCCCCGCGCCCGCAGCGTCGGGCCGTCCGGCCCCCCTCGCCCTGCCGAAGCCCGCGCAGATCACCGTCAACGTCTACAACGCGACCGCGCGCGGCGGCCTCGCCAAATCGGTCGCCGACGAGCTGAAGAAGCGCGGCTTCACGATCGGCAAGGTCGGCAACGCGCCCGAGGAGTACGACAAGAAGGTCCCCGGCAACGGGGTGCTCCTCGGCGCGCCCACGGCGACCAGCGGGTCCTTCTCCGTGCTCGGTACGCAGCTCAAGGGCGCGACGCAGAAGACCGACACGCGCGAGACGCAGGACGTCGACCTGATCATCGGCACCACGTTCGCCAACCTGAACACGCCGAAGGACGCGGACACGGCCCTGGCCGCCCTGGCCAAGCCCGCACCCGCGCCCTCCGGAAAGTGCTGAACCTTCTGAACGCCCCCGGGCGCCCCCGTGCCCCCGGGCGCTACCGTGCGGCCCGAGCGCGGGCGTGCACACCCGCGCACCCGCGACACCCGCGCGCCCGAAACACCCTGATCGCGCTTGAAGGCGCTTGAACGCCCTGCACACGCTGGACACGCTGCACACCCTGGACACTCTGAGCGCGGGTGCCGAGAACGTACGGGACCGCCGACCAGGTCCGTCTCCGTCCGTCCGCTAGTCGGCGGTCCCGTACATCCGGTCGCCCGCGTCGCCCAGGCCCGGCACGATGTAGCCGTGCTCGTTCAGGCGCTCGTCGACCGAGGCGGTCACCACGGTCACCGGAGTGCCCGCCAGATCGCGCTCCATGACCTCCACGCCCTCGGGCGCGGCGAGCAGCACCACGGCCGTGACGTCGTCGGCACCGCGCTTGATCAGCTCGCGGATCGCGGCGACGAGCGTGCCGCCGGTCGCCAGCATCGGGTCGAGTACGTACACCTGACGGCCGGAAAGGTCCTCGGGCATCCGGGACGCGTACGTGGAGACCTCCAGGGTCTCCTCGTTGCGGATCATGCCCAGGAAGCCCACCTCGGCGGTCGGCAGCAGGCGCACCATGCCGTCGAGCATGCCGAGACCGGCCCGCAGGATCGGCACCACCAGCGGACGCGGGTACGAGAGCTTCACGCCCGTCGTCGGCGTCACCGGGGTCTCGATGTCCACCTGCTCGGTGCGCACGTCCCGGGTGGCCTCGTAGGCGAGCAGGGTGACCAGCTCGTCGGCGAGCCGCCGGAAGGTCGGGGAGTCGGTGCGCTTGTCGCGCAGCGTGGTGAGCTTGTGCGCCACGAGAGGGTGGTCGACGACATGGATCCGCATGACGACCACAGTAACCGGGGCACACGGGCCCCGCGTCCCACCCGCTCGTGGTGCGAGCTGGCGTCAATCAGCCGAACGGGGGGAAGGTGGGAAGGCACGAACCGAACCCGGGCGGTGTGAGCCAATGCCGGACGAGCACGACACGCAACAACGACGTGACCTTCCCCCACAGCCGGAGAGCGACGCGGACCGCAGGCGGCGACGCGCCCAGTTCCTGCGCGAACTGCACGAGGCGAAGGCGCTGCGCGACCGGGTACAGCCCCGGCGCGCCCGCGCGGCCCGTATGCGCCAGGCCATGCGCATGCGAACCTTCCGCTGGTGACCCGCGCAACCGGCACGCCGAAGCCCGCGGTCGTGGCCATCGGGAAGCCCTGACCGGGGCGCTCCGGGGACCGTGATCGCGAGGCGTCGGAACCCGTGATCGCGGCGACCGGGAAAACCCAACCGCGGAAGAACTCTCGCAACCGCGGTGTTTTCTGCCACGATTCCGAAGGAAGCCACAGCCGGGGGGACCTCCAACCGGCACGCCTATGACCAGTGGGAGAGTCACGGTGTACTTCGCCGCACTGCTCGCGCGCACCGAAGACGGGTGGGAAGCGAGCGACACAGAGCTCGACGACGTGGAGACGCTGTCGGACCTGGCCGATCTGGCCCGGGAAGCAGCAGCCGACGGGGCCGACGACACGGTGCTCGTCTTCATCGAGCAGGAGGACGCCTGGTTCGGCGTCGTCCGCGTCGACGGCGAGGAGGACCCCCGTGTCTTCGTCTCCAACGCCGCCGTCGCCGCCCGCTCCTCGTACGGGGCCATGCTCACCGAGGAACTGCTCGGCCACGACCAGGACGACGAGGAGGATGTGCTGGACACCCTTGACCTCGACGGCACGGAGGACGGTTACGACGACGAAGGGGCGGAAGGGGCCGAAGCGGGTGGGCCCGTGGACGAGCCGGACGACGGTGACGATCCGTCGGACGGCGGCGCGGCTCCGGCCGGCCCGCTCGGCGAGAGCGCGATCCTCGCCGACCTCGGGGTGAGCGAGCGCAGCCTCCTCGCGCTCGACGGCGACGCCCTCGTGACGATCGCGGACGCGCTGGGCGCGGCCGAGGTCCTGGAGGCCGTCCGCTAGTGCCCCACCCGCACGACCCCGTACGCGAACGATGGGTGGAGCCCATGCGCTCCGCCCTGGCCGGGGCAGCACGGGCCGAGTCGGCCGGCGATGTGCCGGTCGGCGCGGTCGTGCTCGCCGCGGACGGTTCGTTCCTCGCGTCCGGGCACAACGAACGCGAGGCGACGGGTGATCCGACCGCGCACGCCGAAGTCCTCGCGATCCGGCGCGCGGCCGGGGTGACGGGCGAGTGGCGGCTGACCGGCTGCACGCTCGTCGTCACCCTGGAGCCGTGCGTCATGTGCGCGGGCGCCATCGTGCAGTCCCGGCTCGACCGCGTCGTGTACGGCGCCCGCGACGAGAAGGCGGGCGCGGCCGGCTCCCTGTGGGACCTGGTACGCGACCAACGGCTCAACCACCGCCCCGAAGTCGTCCCCGGCGTGCTGGAAGAGGAGTGTTCGGCGCAGCTGACGGCGTTCTTCCGGCAGCGGTGACCGAGCTCTCGCCGAACCGATTTCAAACCACGGCCCACCTTGGGCTAAGCTCTCTCTCGGTAGCGTGTCCGAGCGGCCGAAGGAGCTCGCCTCGAAAGCGAGTGTGGGGAAACTCACCGAGGGTTCAAATCCCTCCGCTACCGCTCTCACACCCTCCTGAACTGCGGAAACGTGGTTCAGGAGGGTGTTTTGCGTGCGCCATGTTCGCCGCACGGCCGTGCGGTGCCGGTAGACGTGGGAAGCGCCGCCACCCCGCGCGCAACGCGCACGACGGCGGCCTCCGCAGCTGGGGGCCCTGGCGGCAGGACAGCTTCCCGACGGCCCGGCTTCCGTCTCGGTTTCACTTCACGCGGTGGCGACACTCTCCGCGCGCGCCTGGGTGATCCGCCGGTAGTCCTTGCCGGACAGGGCGACCGAACGGTCGAGACGGCCCGCGTTGAAGAAGAACTCCGGTTCTTCGAGGAGTCCGTGATCCACGATCAGCTCCAGACGCTCGTCGAAGGAGAACGGCAGGATCGTCCCCGTGACGGAACCCGACAGCTCCTCGGCGATCTCCTGGTCGGCGAAGCCCACATAGGTGCCGTCGTACAGCTTCTTGACCGCTTGCAGGTCGACCCGCTTGTCACCGGCGACCACCACGAGGGCGTAGCGCTTCACCTTCTTGCCGATCTTGACCATGACGACCAGGCACTTGGCGGCCTGGCCCAACTCGTGTCCGCGCAGCGCGCTCACCGCGTCCGTCGCGCCCTCCGGCTCATGCTCGATCAGCCGGTACGAGGCTCCCTGGTCCTCCAGCAGTTGGATCAGACGGGTGTACGCGCTCTCGGCCATCTGGGGCTTCTCCTCGCACCTGGGCAGTTCTTGCAGGGTGGGTGGCGCCACTACAGCACACCTGAATGAGGTGCCTGCTGACGCGCGTACAGAATCTCGCCATCACCAGACCCTCGACCACAGCACGCAACCGTCGCGGCAACCGTCGCGGGGACGGGCTCAACGGGGGAATCGCGCGCCATTACGAGCCGACGGAGGACCGCATCCGCAAGTCCGCAAGTCCGGGGCTTTACGGGACGTCGTCGGCGGGTGCGGGCGGCGGGGTGACGACGAGGTTGCCGATCATGCCGGGCGCGACCATGCCCGGCAGCAGGAGCCGCCACATCGCGCCGACCCGCTCGGGCAGGTCCTCCCGGTCGGTGTAGACCTGCGACATCACCTGCATGCCGGCGAACGCCCCGACGATGACGGCGGTGGCCTCGCCCAGGTCAAGGCCCGGCAGGATCTCGCCCTGCTTGCCGGCCTGCTCCAGGAGGCCGCGGATGGCCGCGCTCGACTCGTCGTACGGCGTGTTGACCGGGCGCGGGAAGGACGTCCTCTCCACGGCGAGACGCACGGTGGCGCGCAGTACCGGGTCACGCTGGAGCCGGCGGGCATACGCGAAGGTCAGGTCGATGACCGACTGCATCTTGATGGGCCGCTCGGGGGCGACGAGGGCGCCGGTGTGCGCGTCGAGCAGGGCGACCGCGATCGACTCCTTGGAGGGGAAGTGGTGATAGAGCGCACCCCGGGTCAGCCCACTGCGCGCCAGGATCTCGTTGGTGCTCGCCGCGTCGAACCCCCGGAGGTCGAAGACCTCGGCGGCGGCCTCCAGAATCGCCCGGCGCGATCGCGTGCCGCGTTCCTGTTTCGCCATGCCTGGATCCTCGCCACTCGCGACTTACGATACCGACCAGTCTGCATAATACGGGCCCGGACGGTGCCGCTCTGCGCTCACGGCCCTACGGGGTGCCCAGACGGAACCCGACGCCGCGGACCGTCACGATCCAGTGGTTCGAACCGAGTTTGCCGCGCACGCTGCTGACGTGCGTGTCGATGGTGCGGCCCTTGTGCGACCCGGAGTCGTCCCACACCTGCGCCATCAACTGCCGCCGCGAGATGACCGCGCGCGGCTGGACCGCGAGCATGTACAGCAGGTCGAACTCCTTGCGCGTGAGATCCACGGGCCGCCCGTGGATCGTGACCCTGCGGGTGTCCGCGTCGATGCGCAGGGGGCCGTGGTCGACGGTCCTGGCGGTCGGCGAGGGCCGGACGCGGCGCATCACGGCGCCGATACGGGCCAGCAGTTCGTGGAATCCGTAGGGCTTGACGATGTAGTCGTCCGAGCCGGCCTGCAATCCGAGCACCCGGTCGAGTTCGCTGCCGCGTGCCGTGACCGCGATGATCGGGATGTCACTCACCGCGCGGATGCCCCGGCAGACCTCCAGGCCGTCGAGGTCGGGCAGGTCGAGGTCGAGCAGCATCAGATCCGCCCGCCGGTGAGCCTGGAGCGCCTGGCTCCCCGTGGTCACGCCGTCGGCGCGGTACCCCCGCCGGATCAGGTCCTGGACCAGCGCGTTCGCGGAGGTTTCCTCCGCCTCCACGACCAGGATGCGCAGGGCCGGATACTCCGCCCGGATCTCCGGGCCTGGCACGGCCGGGCGGGCGTCCTCGCCCACGGGGTGACGGCGCGCAGCGCCATCGGATTCCGGTGCTGGTGCTGTGTGTTGGTTCATCTGTTCCCCTGGAGCGCTGCGTCGCTGCCGTCGCTGCTGTCGCCGTGTCGCTGCCGTCGCTGTCGTCGCGCCGTCGCTGTGTCGCTGCCGTCGCGAACTACCAAATGCTCGTATCGAAGTTCAGGTGCGCCGCGAAGATACCAAACAGACTTGTCTGTTTGTCAACGGTGATCCGAAGCCCGGACACGAGCAGGCAGAGCGCGTTCCAGAGGTGGCCTCTCGGCCCCATGACCTGGGCTGATGGCGATTCACGCCGGTCATCCCAGAGTGGCATGGGCGTCGTTCAGGCGGGCCGGGCATGATCAACCCGCCCCTGCACCCGCCTCGTTTGACGTTTTCTTTGCCTTACCCGACAGACCTGTCGGTATTTTGTCGAGCGTCGTTGTCGCCGACAGCGTTTGTTGAGCGTCGTTGTCGCCGACAGCGTTTGTTGAGCGTCGTTGTCGCAGACAGCGTTGAGCGTCGCTGTCGCAGACAGCAGGGGCAGCAGACATCAGGACGTTGCCCGGGGAGGGTTCGGCGCGAGCGATCCGGCAGGGATCGCCCCCGACCCCGCCCCGGCCCCCGGCTAGGCGGCGGGCGTCCAGGCGGCGACCAGGTCGAGCAGGCCGGGAAAGCGCTGGTTGAGGTCGTCGACGCGTACATGGCTGCGGCGTTCCAGGCCGTACTGGCGCTGCCTGGTCACGCCCGCCTCGCGCAGCGCCTTGAAGTGGTGAGTGAGGGAGGACTTGGGGCGGTCGAGTCCGAACCAGCCGCACGAGTGGTCGAAGTCCTGTGACTCCAGGAGCAGTTTGCGCACGATGCCCAGACGCAGGGGGTCACTGAGCGCTCCGAGCACGGTTTCCAGTCGCAGGTCGTCGACGGACGGCTCGGGAAGCGGCCGAGGCAGCCCGTCCGGCTCTGCGGGGGACTTGGTCGCGACCGCTCGCCGCTCTGTCGAAGGCATGGACCCACTCCTCGTCGTCGATGAGGGCGCCGTTGCCGACACCTTCAACCGCATTCCTTGTACGAGTTGAATCGTACTAGCTGCTAAGTTCGACTCAACTCGTACTGGAGCTTTCGGAGGGGACAGTCATGCCTGGGAGTCGAACCAAGGCCGCGACACAGGCCGCCGAGGTCTGCCGAACCGGGGCCGCGACCGCGGCCGCCGAGGCCCGCACCGCGGAGAGTCGGCGTAGTCGGCGTAGTCGGCGTAGTCGGCGCATGGAGGTGTGCCGCACGGAAGGCCGCCCCATGGAGAGCTGCCCCGCCGAGGCCCGCCGCACGGAGAGCCGGCGCATGGAGGCCTGCCGCACCGGGGGCCGTCCCGCCGAGAGCCGCCCGAGCGAGGCGGCCCGGGGGTCGGCCGTCGCGCGGCGGGCCCCGGCGCGCGAGGCGCCCGGCCGGTGGATCTGGCTGGCCGCGTGGCCGGTGACGGCGGTGTTCGTCCTGTCCAACGCGGCCACCCCGCTGTACGCCCTGTGGCAGCGCGACATCGGCTTCTCCAAGGGCACCCTCACCCTGATCTTCGCCTGCTACATCGTCGGCCTGATCGGCTCGCTGCTGGTCTCGGGCGTGCTCTCCGACCGGCTGGGCCGCAAACCCGTGCTGCTGCCCGCGCTCACCCTCGCCCTCGCCGCCTGCGCGATCTTCGCGACCGCGTCGTCGGTGGCCGCCCTGATGGCGGCCCGCCTGTTCACGGGCATCGCGGTCGGCGCCGCCGTCTCGGCCGGCATGGCCGCCGTCACCGACGTGGCCGGACCGGCACGCAAACGCCGTGCCGCCCTGCTCGCCTCGTGCGCGATGGTCTTCGGCGCAGGCCTCGGCCCGTTCCTGGCGGGCGTCCTGTCCGAGGCGCTGCCCGCGCCCACCGTCACGGTCTTCGTCGTCGAGGCGGCGCTCCTGCTCACCGCCCTCGTCACGGTCGTACGCATGCCCGTACGCCGTCCCGCCGGTCCCACGCGGGGCAGCTGGGTGCGCGTACCCGCGGTCCCGCGCGGCAACGGCGTTCAACTCGCCCTGGGGATCGCCGTGTTCGCCCCCGGCATCACGGCGACGTCCTTCGTCCTGTCCCTCGGGCCCTCGCTGCTCGCGGCCCTGCTCGGCACCACCAGCCGTACGGTGGCCGGAGGCATGGCCTTCGCGATGTTCCTCACGGCGACCGGGGTGCAGTTCGCGGTCCAGGCACTGCCCCGCCGCACGGTTTTGACCGCCGGAGCCGTGAACACCGCGCTCAGCATGGCCGCCCTCGCCACGGCGGTGCACACCTCGTCCGCCCCGCTGCTCATCGCCTCCGCGCTTCTCGCGGGCGCGGGCCAGGGCCTGGGCCAGCTGGGCGGCCTGTCGCTGCTCAACTCCGCCGTCCCGCCCCAGCGCCTGGCCGAGGCCAACGCGGCGCTCAATGTCGGAGGGTACGTACTGGCCGGCGTGCTGCCCGTGTCGGCGGGATACCTCAGCGACGCGGTGGGCCTCACCCGAGGGGCCACCCTCTTCGCCGCCGCTCTGATGACGCTGGCCGTCATCGGCGGGCTGGTGGTCCTCGCCCATCGCGACCGGGTGGCCGCCTGAGGCAATGCGAGGCCGTGCCCGGCGGACGGACGGGGGTGGGTACACGCCGCGCCCCGGAGTGTGGACACGAAGAAGCCCCGGTCGGGGAAGTGACCGGGGCTTCCACGTGGGGACGGGGGGAACGGCATCGGGGGGACAAGCCGTTCCCCCCGATGAGAACAGGACCTGCAAGCCCGCGCCGCGTTCAGGGGGAAGCCTGCGGCGCGGACCCCGCAGTGAGGTCCCGTTCCGCGCCCGCCGCATTCCTGCCAGATGGGGTGGACGCAAGAACCATCCTGCTCTCCCGTCACACCCGTACCGGCGGGCGAAGGACCTCGATCAGCGGGCCCTTGGTCCTTGAAGGCCTAGTGAGTGCGGGCGGGGCGGCGGTTAGACTCACCCGACCGCACAGGGGCGGCGCCGGGGAGGGGCTAAACACGGTGGACATCAAGAAGGTCCTGCTCTACATAGCCGTGGTCTTCGTGCTCTACACGATCATCACGTCGCCGGTGCAGGCCGCCGGGATGGTCCAGACCGGGTTCGAGGGCATTTCGAGCGCGGCCAAGGGCGTCGGAGAGTTCATGACGAACCTGATCCGCTGAGCCCGCCGGGCCGCCCGCCCCCTTCGGCCCCGGCGCCGCCGCCCGCAGTCGGCCGCAGTCGGCTGTACTCGCAGTCAGCCGTAGCCATACATAGCCATAGCTGTAGCCGTACGCATAGGCCACTGGGCCTCAGTCACAGCTCGCAGTCGTACTCGTAGTTCGCAGCCGTACTCGTAGGAGACCCCATGATCCGCCACCTGGTCCTTTTCAAGCTCAATGAGGGCGTGGAGCGCGATGACGAGCGGGTCGTCGCCGGCGTGAAGGCCTTCCAGGAGCTCGACGGGCTCGTTCCCGAGATCGAGTTCTGGGAGTGCGCCTGGAACATCACCGAGCGGCCGATCGCGTACGACTTCGCCATCAACTCCGCCGTGGCGGACGCGGACGCCCTGAAGCGCTACCTGGAGCACCCGGCGCACCAGGCGGCGGCCGGCCAGTGGCGCGAGTTCGCCACCTGGGTGATCGCCGACTACCCGTTCTGATTCCGTAGTCCGCGGTCTGCGGTCCGTGGTCCGTATGCCGCATGCGCTGTGGCCCCGCACCTGAGGTACGGGGCCTTTCGCATGCCCGGGTGCCGGGACGTCCGGGGTGCAGGCCGGCCTGCGCGGGGCCGCCGGGCCCGTTCGAGTACCGCCATGGCCGAGCGGTGAGGGCGGCCACCATCGCTACCGGAGCGGCCTCCGTACGGAGAACTCGTTCCCGTCCGGGTCCAGCAGCAGAGCCCGGCCGTCCCCGGCCGCATCGGCGTGTGTCGCCCCGAGGCCAACGCAGTGCCCGGCTCCAGAAGAGGCCGACTTCCCGCGTGCCGTCGCAGGCCAGCGCTCCGATGAAACCGGTGTCCGCGAGGAACGCGTTGCCCGGCTCGATGACGCAGAACTCGTTGCCGTCCGGGTCGGCCAGCACCACGTGGCCGTCTTCCGGGAGTTGACCCACGTCGACGGGGTGCGCGCCGAGCTCCAACGCCCTGGCCACCGTTTGACGCTGGTCTTCCGGGGAGGTGCTGGTCAGGTCGAAATGTGCCCGGTTCCGACCGGTCTTCGGCTCCTGGCCCGGCCGGGACCGGATGCGGAACCCGGCGGCGTCGGGCGGCAGGATCATGGCCTCGCCGTCCCGGCCCTCGGCCAACTCCCGGCCCAGCGTCGCGGACCAGAACCGCGCCAGCTCCGGCGGCCGGGTCGCGTTGAAGCAGATCGCGGACAGCCGACTGGTCATACCCCGCCCCTCTCCGGTCCGCCGACGCCCGCACGACGCCCGCACGGCGCCCGCCCCTACCCGCAACTCGCCCGGGCGAACGCGCGGACCCCTGGGCCTTTCGGACCCGCGAGCACGGACGCCCCTCGGACGCCCGGACCCTCGGACCCGCGGCCCCTCGGACCCGCGGCCCCTCGGACCCGCGAGCGCAGCCTAGGACCGCCCCGCCCCGCCCGCACCCGGGTTTCCGCCGAAGCCACCTCGCACGTCAGCACCCGGCGCGGCACTGCGAGACCAAGACCGTCACCCTCCGTGCGGGGCCATCTGCCCCAACTTGCCCACAACACGTGGTTATACGGTGCTTGCACACAGTGGACATGTCTTGTGATGCTATGACCGCTTTTGACGGATGAGTTGACCGAGGACCAAGACCAAGGACTAAGGGGTGGCGTGACCGTGCCGGCCAGTACTACGCCTCAAGTGCCGCCCCAGAACGAGCCCCAGGACGCCCCCGACGTGCCCGCCCAGGACTCGGAAGGCCCCAGGAGCATCGTCAGAACCGCCTCCACCCGGGGCGCGGACACCCGCGCGCTCACCCAGGTGCTGTTCGGCCAGCTCAAGACCCTCGAACCGGGCACGCCCGAGCACGACCGCGTGCGCGGGGCGCTGATCGAGGCGAACCTGCCGCTCGTGCGGTACGCGGCCGCCCGGTTCCGCTCCCGCAACGAGCCGATGGAGGACGTCGTCCAGGTCGGCACCATCGGGCTGATCAACGCGATCGACCGCTTCGACCCGGACCGTGGCGTGCAGTTCCCCACCTTCGCGATGCCCACCGTCGTGGGCGAGATCAAGCGGTACTTCCGCGACAACGTACGCACCGTGCACGTCCCGCGCCGACTGCACGAACTCTGGGTGCAGGTGAACGGCGCCACCGAGGACCTGACGACCCTGCACGGGCGCTCGCCCACCACGGGCGAGATCGCCGAGCGCCTGAGGATCGGCGAGGACGAGGTGCTGGCCTGCATCGAGGCGGGCCGCTCGTACCACGCGACCTCCCTGGAGGCCGCCCAGGAGGGCGACGGGCTGCCCGGCCTGCTGGACCGGCTCGGCTACGAGGACCCCGCGCTCGCCGGGGTCGAACACCGCGACCTCGTCCGCCACCTCCTCGTGCAGCTGCCCGAACGCGAACAGCGGATCCTCATGCTCCGCTACTACAGCAACCTCACGCAGTCCCAGATCAGTCAGGAACTGGGAGTCTCGCAAATGCATGTGTCAAGGCTTCTGGCCAGGAGCTTCGCCCGACTTCGATCCGCAAATCGAATCGAGGCATGACCGGATCGAGTGATCGGGCCCCCTGACACCCTCCAGGCAAAATTTTCGCCCGGAAAGTTCCACACCCCCTGCTTCCTGCACGTACTCCGGACCGCCTTGTCGACATGTCACTACAGCGTGTTGCCGACATGTGACATTCTGCTGAAACCGCGTTTGCCGCAGCCTCGCGTCCGGTATTCAGGTGGAGGCTGCTTCCTCCGATGGTCGTGGCCCAACGCGACCGTCCGCGACCGCCGCAACTTCCAGGGGGTTGGCATGTCCGCAGAAGAGGGCAGCTCGAAGGTGCTCACGCTCACCAAGAGCGCACCAGCACCCATCGTGCACCGACACGCCGCAAACACCGCACCCATCGACACCCGCACACTGTCCCGCTCCCTGTTCCTGCGCCTGGCCACGCTGAACACCGACAGTCCGGAGCGGACCTACGTACGCGACACGCTCATCGAGCTCAACCTGCCGCTCGTGCGGTACGCGGCTGCCAGGTTCCGCAGCCGCAACGAGCCGATGGAGGACATCGTCCAGGTCGGCACCATCGGGCTGATCAAGGCGATCGACCGCTTCGACTGCGAACGGGGCGTGGAATTCCCCACGTTCGCGATGCCCACGGTGGTCGGCGAGATCAAGCGGTTCTTCCGTGACACCTCCTGGTCGGTGCGGGTGCCGCGCCGTCTCCAGGAGCTGCGGCTCGCCCTCACCAAGGCCAGCGACGAGCTCGCCCAGAAGCTGGACCGCTCGCCGACCGTGCCCGAACTGGCTGCCGTACTCGGCGTGTCCGAGGAGGACGTGGTCGACGGGCTCGCCGTCGGCAACGCCTACACCGCGTCCTCGCTCGACTCGCCCGCCACCGAGGACGACGGCGGCGAGGGCTCGCTCGCGGACCGGCTCGGCTACGAGGACACGGCGCTCGAAGGCGTCGAGTACCGCGAATCCCTCAAGCCGCTGCTCGCCAAACTCCCGCCCAGGGAACGGCAGATCATCATGCTCCGCTTCTTCGCGAACATGACGCAGTCGCAGATCGGCGAGGAGGTCGGCATCTCGCAGATGCACGTCTCGCGCCTGCTGACCCGCACGCTCGCCCAGCTCCGCGAGGGCCTGATCTCCGACTGAGAGCGGGCTCACAGCACCACGCGCCGGGACCGCGCGCCCTCAACGAGGGCCGCACCCTGGTTAATTGACGTACCGTCAGACACACTGACGCGATGCGACGACGACGTGCTGCGCTGATCGGAGTCTCGGCGACGGTGGTGCTCGGCCTCGGCGGCACTCTGGCCGCGTGCGCCGACGGCGGGGGCCGGACCGGTTACGTCGCGGTGGGCGCCGCGGGCACCGGCCCTTCCGCACCGGGTCACGCGGTGCCGCCGAACGGCAGCGTGGAACTCGTCCCATTGGACGGCTCGGCTAGCCCGGGCGGGCCCGGCGGCTCCGGTGACCCAGGTGGGTCGGGCGGCTCGGCCGCGTCGGCATCGTCCGGTACGACGGGTACGACGGGTACGTCCGCGCCGCCTTCCGGCCCAGGGGACCTCGCCGGACCGGGGTCCTCCGGGGGCGCCAAGTCAGCGCCAGGGAACGGCCGTTCATCGTCGGTCGGCCCCTCACCAAACGCGCCCACGCCACCTTCGGCGCCGCCCGGAGACTCGTCCGGCACACCCTCCGCACCCACCAGGCCCACTCCGCCCGCGCCACCCACACCTCCCGCGCCGCCTGCGGGACCCGCCGTGCTCAGCGTTGGAGCGCCGAGCCGTGCGGCGGGGGATCACCGGTGGTGCGAGAACGTCACCGTGCAGTTCCGCAACACGGGGGGTACGGCGGTGAGGTCGGGCAGCGTGGTGTTCGCGACGCACGTCATCGGGTTGCTCGGGGTGGACTGGGCAACCATCAAGTCCAGCCGGCCGTTGCCGCTCCCGATCGCCGCCGGGGCGGTTGTCTCGCGTACGTACGAGGTGTGCGTGGAGGCTTGGCGGGTGCCGCTGGGAATGCGGGTGGAGACGCGGTCGGCCACGGCGAACTGGCAGTAGCCCAGCGCCCGGGCTCCCGCGCGCGGTCACAGCGACGCTTCGTGGTGCGCGCCCTGCTCACCGAGGAGGTGCTCCCTGCCCCAGGCGCCCAGGGGGCTCAATGCCTCATTCAAGGAGACACCGAGCGGGGTCAGGGCGTAGGTGACACGGCGTACCGCCCCCTCGAACGCCTCTTCCCGGACGACGATGCGATCGCCCTCCAACTCCCGCAGATGCGAGGTGAGCACCTTCTCGGTGACGCCGGGGATGCCACGCCTCAGCTCACCGAACCGGCTGGGCCCTCCCGCCAGCGCCCACAGGATGAGCACCTTCCACTTGCCACCGACCACGTCGATCGCCGCGTCGATGCCGCACACGTAAGCGTCCCGCCTGGTCATCCCCCCACTTTAAGGTAACCACCCACAAAAGAGTGGGTACTTGATCATGGGTTCGGGCGTGCACGAGCCTGATCGGCATGGACACCCACAGCACTTCCACCCACAGCACGTCCAAGACCCCCCGCACGACGTCCAAGGCTCCCCTCACGCTCCTTGGCCTCGGCGACATGGGCACCGCGCTTGCCCGCGCCTGGCTGACTGCGGGGCACCCTCTGACCGTCTGGAACCGCTCCCCGAAAAGGGCCGAACCGCTGGCTGGAGAGGGTGCCCGGGTGGTCGACACCCCGGCCGAGGCGGTAGCTTCGGCTACCGGTCCCATCGTCCTTTGCCTGGTGGACGACGCCTCCGTAGGCGAGGTGTTGGACGGCACCGACCTCCTCGGCAAGGACCTGGTCAACTTGACCACAAGCACCCCCGCCCAGGCCCAGCAGCGCGCCCGCTGGGCCGAGGAGCGCGGGGCCCGTTTCCTGGACGGCGGGATCATGGCCGTCCCCCCGATGATCGGCCGGCCGGAGAGCGGCGGCTACATCTTCTACAGCGGCGACCCCACGCTGTTCGAACGCCACCGCGACGCGCTGGCCGCTCCCGCCGACGCGAAGTTCGTCGGCGAGGACCCCGGCCACGCGGCGCTGCACGACATCGCCCTGCTCAGCGCGATGACCGGCATGTTCGCCGGTATCACGCACGCTTTTGCCTTGGTGGGCCCCGAGAAGGACCTCGACCGGGCTCGTTTCGCCACGCTGCTCGCGCAGTGGCTCGGCGCCATGGCCGGAGCCGCCGACGGCATGGCCGCTCAGCTGGAAAGCGGCCACTACACCGAGGGTGTCACTTCCAACCTCGCCATGATGACGGCGGCCAACGACACCCTCCTGGCCACGGCGCAGGACCAGTCCGTCGATCCTCGGCTTCTCACCCCCTATATGGAGCTGATGCGCCACAGGGTGGCCCAGGGCCACGGCGACGAGGGCCTGGCGGGCACCGTCGGCCTGCTCGGCAACGAATGACGGCGCACGCGTTACGCAGCGTCGCGTGACGGCTCCCGACCGGAGCCCTTACGTCATGCCGAGGCGCAGAACGGCGCGCCCCGCCAGGCGAGTTGGAGCGCGGAGGAGCAGCGCAAGCACCCCCGCATGTCCCGTGGACCGGGCGGATCGGGGGTGCGGGGAACAGCGCAAGCACCCCCGCACGTCCTGCGGGCCGGGGATGTCAGGGGTGCGGGGAAACGCGCGGGTGGGCGCCCGCGCAGTCAGGCGGGCGCCCGCGCAGTCACGGGTCGTGTGACGTCAGGTCGTGTGACGGCAGGTCGTGTGACGTTTAGGTCGTGTGACGTCAGCCCAGCGCCAGCCAGGCCACCGCCGCGAGGATCACGATCACGGCGACCACGCCGACGATCAGGCCGACGCGCGGCCCGGCCGAGGCTGCGGGCGCCGGGGCGGCGGCCGGCCGGCCGCCCTGGGGCGCACCCTCGTCGACGAAGGCGCGGAACATCTGGGTGGAGCCCGCCGGGTCGTGGTTGCCCTCGGGACCCTGGGGTGCGTGGGGGTTGTGTGCCATGGGGCAGGACCCTAGCGAAGTTGGAGGTCCCGCCCAACCCCCGCCCCCGCGCAGCCGCACGCGCAGCCACCCGCGCGGCCACCCACGCGAGTCGCAGCCGCACGCGCAACCACCCGCGCGGCCACCCGCGCAAGGGCGGCTCCGACCGCCTCGCGGAAAGGAACCGGGAGGGCCCGCGCAGCACTCCGCAAGCCCCCGACCTGCACCTTGGGTTTTCATATGCGAAGACTTTGCGTTTCCTTTGCCGCCGTGCCCGACATTTAGTTTGCCTTCGGCAACCAACAATCTTATGGTTGCCCTAAGCAACAAGATGTTCGGGAGGTGTCCATGGCCGCGCAGAGCCTCTACGAGGAGCTGGCCCGGCAGCTCAGCGCCATCGGCGCCGTCAAGCGAGGGCTCGCGCGGATCCTGCCGCCCGAGTGCCCGGGCGGCTCGGCCGCCGTGCTGACCCTCCTGGAGCGGCACGGCGAGATGCGGATCAGCAAGCTCGCCGAACTCCTCGCGGTGGACATGTCGGTGACGAGCCGTCATGTCGCGCATGTCGCCCAGCGGGGCTGGATCGAGCGGTCCGCCGACCCCGCCGACAGGCGCTCGCGGATCCTGCGCCTCACCCCTGCGGGCCAGACCATGATCGACGATCTCGGCCTGCGCACCACGGAGATGTTCGCGCACACGCTGAAGGACTGGAGCGACGACGAGGTCGGCCAGCTCAACACGATGCTGGCCCGCCTACGCGACTCCTTCGGAGACTGCCGGGCGCCCCACGTCCGGGCCCCCGAACCCCGTACACCCGTATAGCGATCACACCCGTACACCTGCCCACCACGCTTACCAGACAAGGAATTTCATGGCTTCGACCACACCAGCCGGTGTGCGGGCCGGCCACGCCAAGCACGGAGGGCACGCGCCTTCCGACAGTGGCGCGCCGATGACTCACCGGCAGATCATGGAGGCGCTGTCCGGGCTGCTGCTCGGCATGTTCGTCGCCATCCTGTCCTCGACGATCGTCTCCAACGCCCTGCCGCACATCATCAACGACCTGGGCGGCGGCCAGTCCGCGTACACCTGGGTCGTGACGGCCTCGCTGCTCGCGATGACCGCGACCACCCCGCTGTGGGGCAAGCTCTCGGACCTCTTCAGCAAGAAGCTGCTGGTCCAGATAGCCCTGGTCATCTACGTGTCCGGCTCGATCGTGGCCGGTCTGTCCCAGAGCTCGGGCATGCTCATCGCCTGCCGGATCGTCCAGGGCGTCGGCGTCGGCGGTCTCTCCGCGCTCGCCCAGATCATCATGGCCGCCATGATCTCCCCGCGTGAGCGGGGCCGGTACAGCGGCTACCTGGGCGCCACGTTCGCGGTCGCGACGGTCGGCGGCCCGCTGCTCGGCGGCATGATCACCGACACCGACTGGCTCGGCTGGCGCTGGTGCTTCTACGTCGGCGTACCGTTCGCGATCATCGCGCTCATCGTGCTCCAGAAGACCCTGAAGCTCCCCGTCGTGAAGCGGGACGTCAAGGTCGACTGGACCGGCGCCTTCCTGATCAGCGCGGCGGTCTCGCTGCTCCTGGTCTGGGTGACCTTCGCGGGCAACAAGTACGACTGGATCTCGTGGCAGACCTACGCGATGGTCGGCGGCTCGATCGCACTGGGCGGGCTCTTCGTGCTCGCCGAGTCGAGGGCGAGCGAGCCGATCATCCCGCTGCGCCTGTTCCGCAACCGCACCATCACCCTCGCCTCGCTCGCCTCGCTCTTCGTGGGTGTCGCGATGTTCGCCGGCACGGTCTTCTTCTCCCAGTACTTCCAGCTGGCGCGGGGCAGGACGCCCACGATGTCCGGCGTCATGACGATCCCGATGATCGGCGGACTGTTCATCGCGTCCACCGTCTCCGGGCAGGTCATCACCAAGACGGGCAAGTGGAAGGCCTGGCTGGTCAGCGGTGGTGTGCTGGTGACGGCGGGCCTCGGTCTGCTCGGCACGATGCGCTACGACACCCCGTACTGGCACCTCGCCATCTACATGGCGCTGATGGGCCTCGGCATCGGCATGATGATGCAGAACCTGGTCCTGTGCACGCAGAACCAGGTCTCCCCCGCCGACCTCGGCTCGGCCTCCTCCGTCGTCGTCTTCTTCCGCTCCCTCGGTGGTGCGGTCGGCGTCTCGGCGCTCGGCGCGGTCATGGCCAACCGGGTCACCCACTACGTCACCGACGGCCTCACCGCGCTCGGCCCGCAGGGCGCCGCGGCGGCCAAGAGCGGCAGCGGCGGCTCCGGGGCCATCCCGGACCTGGCCACGCTGCCCGCGCCGATCCGTACCGTCATCGAGAGCGCGTACGGACACGGTGTCGGCGATGTGTTCCTGTACGCGGCGCCGTGCGCGCTGCTCGCCTTCCTGATCACCCTCTTCATCAAGGAGATCCCGCTGCGTACCCGTGCGGTAGGCGCCGCCGAGTCCGACGAGGCGCCGGCCGCCGCGCCGGCTCCCGCCCAGGTCCCCACCCAGGTTCCCGCCCAGGCGGCGGCAGTTGAGGCCCCGGCGGCCGATACCGTGGCCACTCCCGTCCTCGACGGCATCCCGGTGCGCGGCGCGGTCCGCGGCGCGGTCCGCGGCGCCGAGGGGGCGCCCGTCGCCTCCGCCGCCGTCACGCTGATCTCGCTGGGCGGCAGCCAGCTGGGCCGCGCGGTCGCCGGGCCCGACGGCGGGTACCTGCTCGCCGCGCCCGGCGCCGGCAGCTACGTCCTGATCGCGGCCGCCGACGGCTTCCAGCCGCAGGCCTCGACCATCGTGGTGGGCACCGACGCGCTCGCGTACGACATCCTCCTGTCCGGCACCAGCGGCCTGGCCGGCGCGGTGAAGGCGGCCGAGACCGGGGCGCCCGTCGAGGGCGCGATGGTGATCGTGACCGATGTGCGCGGTGACCTGCTGGCCACCGGGAAGTCGGGCGCGGCGGGCGAGTTCACCTTCGGCGAGCTCGTTCCGGGAGCGGTCACCGTGGCGGTCAACGCCGACGGCTTCCGCCCCCTGGCCCTGCCGGTGGAGATCTCCGGACACGGCGTGACCCGCATCGAGGCGGCGCTCCAGTCCGGCGCGCTGGTCCAGGGCACGGTACGCGGCGGCGCCGACCGGCGTCCGCTGAGCGACGCCCGGGTCACCCTGCTGGACGCGGCGGGCAACGTGGTCGCCGGCGCGACGACGGGCGACGACGGCGCATACGCCTTCGCCGACCTGAACTCCGGCGAGTACACGCTGATCGCGACCGGCTACCCGCCGGTGGCCGGCTCGCTGACCGTGGCCGGCCGCGGAGTCGACGGTCACGACATCGAACTCGCCCACCCGGGCGAGTAGTTGACCCCCGGGTGCGGTCCGTTTCGAGCGGAGGCGGTCGCACCCGGCGTGGAAAGGGGCCCCGGGGAAGGGGCGGCGGGCAGGGGACGGCCGGCCGCCCCGCCCCCGGGGCCCGGCCTTTCACTTTTGGCCTTTTTGCACTTGTCAGAGGAGAGAAAACGGGATGGGACTGCGCGCACAGGTACGCACGCGCGACGGCTGGGCGATCTCGCACGCCGTGGTGACGATGACCGACATGACGGGCACGCAGGTGCTGCGCGCCTCGGCGGCGGAGGACGGCTCGGTGTCGGCGGACGTGGCGCTCGCGCCCGGCCCGTACACGGTGATCGTGACGGCCGTGGGGTACGCGCCGGCCGCGTCCACGGCGCTGGTGACGGCGAGCGGGCGGGCCGCGGTCGGCACGGTGGTACTGGCCCGGCAGGGCGGCGTCGAGCTGCCTCCGCCGGGCCCCTGGACGATCGACCCGGCGCATTCGTCGGTCGGCGCGGTCGCCCAGCACCTGGGGATCTCCAGTGTGCACGGGCGGTTCGGGGAGTTCGGCGGGCGCATCGAGATCGCGGAGGACCTGGAGAAGTCGCGGGTGGAGGCGGTCATCGGGGCGGCGTCCATCGACACGGGGAACGCCATGCGCGACGGTCACCTGAAGTCCCCCGACTTCCTCGACGTCGAGCGCTTCCCGCAGATCACCTACCGCAGCACGGACCTGGCCCCGGCCGGGCCCGACCGCTGGACGGTACGGGGCGAACTCGCCCTGCACGGCGTGGTCCGCGAGGTGGACCTCGACCTGTCGTACCTCGGTACGGGTCCTGACCCGTGGGGCGGGGTGCGGGCCGCGTACCGGGCGACGGCGGAGCTTCGCCGTGAGGACTTCGCGATGCACTACAACCAGGTGGTGCAGGCGGGGATCTCGGCGATCGGCACGACGCTGCGGGTCGAGCTGGACATCCAGACCGTCCAGGGCGACACCCTCCCCACGGCCTGACCCCCCACCCCCTGCGACCACGGCCCCGCCCGTGGGGAGACCGGCCTCCGGGTGCGGGCCGTGGTCGCTCCTTGCGCAGTTCCCCGCGCCCCTTAAGAGGCCGGTCTCCGGGTGCGGGCCGTGGTCGCCTCTCGCGCCGTTCCCCGCGCCCCTTAAGAGACCGGCCTTCGGGTGCGGGCCGTGGTCGCCTCTCGCGCCGTTCCTCGCGCCCCCTGAGACCTTTCGTCCGCGGGTCGTGCGTGGCTGGTCGCGCAGTTCCCCGCGCCCCTTAAGAGACCGGCCTTCGGGTGCGGGCCGTGGTCGCCTCTCGCGCCGTTCCTCGCGCCCCCTGAGACCTTTCGTCCGCGGGTCGTGCGTGGCTGGTCGCGCAGTTCCCCGCGCCCCTTAAGAGACCGGCCTTCGGGTGCGGACCGTGGTCGCTTCTCGCGCAGTTCCTCGCGCCGCTGTACCCATGGTCGCCCGCGGGTCGTGGACGGTGCTCGCGCAGTTCCCCGCGCCCCTGTACCCATGGTCGCCCGCGGGTCGTGGACGGTGCTCGCGCAGTTCCTCGCGCCCCTGTACCCATGGTCGCCCGCGGGTCGTGGACGGTGTTCGCGCAGTTCCTCGCGCCCCTGGCGGCGCTGGTGCAGGGGACGTGCCGGCCTGCTCGGGCATCTTCAGCCTGTCCGGCGATTGAGGACGAGCGCCCTTTAGGCGCGAACCGGGGGTGCAGGGGGCGGAGCCCCCGCATGGGGTCTGGGGCGCAGCCCCAGGGGTCAGCCGGTTCAACCCCGCTGCACGGGCGGGTGGGTGGGAAAACACCCTCAAGCGGAGCCACGCACGCTCAAGGCCTCAATACCCGCAACCAGCAAGGACACCGCAAAATCAAAGTCCCGCTGCCGCATGTCCCCCACCGTCTCCCCACCCCGCGCAGCCATGAGCGACGCCGCATCGGCAAACTGCTCCCGGTACTCCGGCTGAGAGGCCAACGCCCCCATCGCCGAGGCGAAATACTCGTCCTGGGTGAGCCCCGCATCCGCGCAGCGCTGCACGAACGTCCCCTCGATCGTGCCGAACCCGTACACGAACTGGAAGACCGCAGCGAGCCCGCCCATCTGCCCGTGCGGCGGCAGCCCCGTGCGGGCCAGGATGCGCTGGGCGGTGCGCGAGAAGGCCATGGAGTGCGGCCCGATGTTGAGGTAGCGGCCGATCAGCGCGGACGCCCAGGAGTGGCGGACGAAGATCGCCCGGTAGCCGACGACAATGGCGCGGAGCTGGTCGCGCCAGTCGGCCGACTCGTCGTCCATGCCGGGGAGTTCGATCTCCGCGAACACCGCGTCCAGGGCGAGTTCGAGGAGGTCGTCCTTGGTGTCGACGTACCAGTACAGGGACATCGCGGTGACCCCGAGCTCCCCCGCGAGGCGCCGCATGGAGAACTTGGCCGACCCCTCGGCGTCGAGGAGCCGTACCGCTTCCAGAATGATCCGGTCCCGGTCGAGCGCCGGGCCGCCCTCGGGCGCCTCGGCCCGGCGCACCCGGTTGCCCGCCTTGCTCCCGAGCCACACGCTGGTACGCGCCGCATCCTGCGCGCGGTCCGCCGCCGACACCATCGCCGTCCTCCTCGGGCCTTGGTTGTTCCGACCCCCTCGGGTCGTATCCGGAATCCGGGTACGCATCCCTGGACGATGCTATGCGCAGGTGTCGGACGCGGCGGGAGCGGAGCCGTTTCGTTCCGCGCGGTGCAGCAGGACCGCCGCGAGCAGCCCGCCCGCGAGCACCGCGACCGCGCCGACCAACTGGCTGGTCTCAAGGCCCGAGGCGAACGCGTCGGCGATCCGAGCCCGCTCGGCGTCGCCATGGGCGGCGGCGAGGGCCGCGGGCAGCGAGGCCGCCGCCACCGGCACCAGCGCCGCGAACCGCGAGCCGAGCACCGCGCCGAGCACGGCCACGCCGAGCCCGTTGCCGAACTCGCCGAGCGTGCCGTTCACGCCCGCGCCCACGCCCGCCTTCTCCGGCGGGATCGCGCTCATGATGGCGTTGGCCATGGCCGGCATGGACAGCGCGATGCCCGCGCCCATCACGACCAGGCCGAGCAGCGTGCCGCCGTAGCTGTGGCCGCCGAGCAGCGCGATCGAGGCGAGCCCGGCTGCGTTGGCGGTCATGCCGATCGCTATGGCGCGCGGGGTGCCGACCGTGGTGACCAGTTTCGCGCCGACGCCCGACATGTTGAGCACGACGACGCTGAGCGCGAGCGGCGCGGTCCGCAACCCGGCCTCCAACGGGCCGTAACCGAGCACGAATTGCAGATGCTGCGTCAGCAGGAAGAGCGAGCCGCCCATGCCGAAGGCGACCAGGATCGACCCGGCGACCGCGCCGATGAACTTCTGGTTCCGGAAGAAGTGCATGTCCAGCATCGGATGCTCGATGGACAGCTCCCAGCGGACGAACGCCGCGAGGAAGGCAAGGCCGACGGCCGCCGAAACGAGCACCTGGCCGGACAGCCACCCATGGCCGGGCCCGGAGATGATCGCGTAGACGACGCCGGTCATGCCGACCGTGGACAGCAGCGCCCCGAGCAGGTCAGGCCGGTCGCCCTGGGGGTTTTTGGACTCCGGTACGAGGGCGAGCACGGCGACCAGGCCCAGTACCGCCACGGGAATGTTGACCAGGAAGATCGCGCCCCACCAGAAGTGGTCGAGCATGAGCCCGCCGATGAGCGGTCCCGCGGCGAAGCCGAGCGAGTTGACGGTGGCCCAGATGCCGATGGCCTTGACCCGGGACTCGTTGTCGAAGATCTGCACGACGACGGCGAGCGTGGTCGTCATGAGCAGCGCCCCGCCGATGCCCATGCCCGCGCGGGCCGCGATGAGCTGCCCCGCGTTCTGCGCGAGGCCGGCGGCCAGCGAGCCGATCCCGAAGAGAGCGAGCCCCGCTGCGAGCATCTTCTTGCGTCCGTAGCGGTCGGACGCGCTGCCCGCGGTGAGCAGCAGGCCCGACTGGACCAGTGAGTACGCGTTGATCATCCACTGGATGTCGGCGGTGGACGCGCCGAGCGACGTGGTGAGCGAGGGGATGGCGACGTTGAGGACGGTGTTGTCGAGCAGGACGGTGAGCTGGGCCACGCAGATGACGCCGAGGATCAGCCATCGTTGCGGGTGCCCGGTGGAGAGCGTCGAGGCCGCAGCGTTCTCAGCGCTCTCAGGGTTCTCAGCCTTCTCAGGGTTTTCGGCGTTCTCAGCGCTCTCAGGGTTTTCGGCGTTCTCGGCTGTCGTTGCCGTCATGGCGGCTCTCCGACTCCTTATACGGCGCACATGATGGACGCTGTACACCGTAGAGGGAGTCTTCTACGCCGTAAAGTCAATTTCGGTGATCGCGATGCGGAGATGACACGGCGGGGCTCGCCACGCCGAACGGTCGCGGTCCGCAGGGGCGCGTTGGGGCGGTGCACGACGGGGCGGCGGCCGAGACACGCGCCTCGGACCACCGCCCCGTCGCCACCGATCTGCTGCTGCGCAGGCGCGGGCGGTCAGCTCGCCGGTGAGGTGAGGTCGTAGAAGGTGGCGGTGCCGACGGTCACCTTCGTGAACGACGACGCGACCCAGCTGCTGATGGAGCCGCCACTGGCCTGGCCCCCGCCGCCGCCCATCATGCCGCCGCCACTGGCGATGAAGTAGTGGATTTTCCCCTCGGCCACGTACTTCTTGAACTGGGCCAGGGTCGGGGACGGGTCGCTTCCGTTGAAGCCGCCGATCGCCATCACCGGCTTCTGGGTGGCGAGTTGGTAGCTCGCGGCGTTCTGCGAACCGATGGCGGCCGCGGCCCAGGTGTAGTGCGCCGCGTTCTTCTCCAGAAGTGCCTGGGCCTCGGTGCCGACCTTGGCTCCGTCGAGCAGTCCGCCCATGCCGCCACCGGCGCCCATGCGACCCCCCGCAACGCCCCCCGCAGCGCCACCCGCACCGGCACGCTCGCCGGCGCCGGGCATGCCCTGCCCCTGCCCCTGCCCCTGGCCCTGGCCCGACCCCTGGCCCGGCGCGCGGCCGGAGCCGACGCCCATGCGGCCTCCGGTCTGCCCGCTGCCACCGGGGCCCCCGGGGCCGCCGCTGCCGCCGGAACCGCCCGGACCGCCACCGAACCGCATCCCGCCGCCCCGGCCACCTCCCCCGGGCCCGCCGCCCATGCCGGCCCCCGCAGGACCCGCAGTGACGATCGAGCCGGTGTGCCCGGTGTCCAGGGTGCTCACCGTGTACGCGGCGGGGCCCGCGAGGCAGGCCACAAGACCGGCCCCCGCGACGCCGAGCGCCACCCCTCGGTTCAGCCGGCCCACGAACGCAAGGCCCACCGCAGCCGCGAGCCCGCCGACCAGCACCGCCCAGCGCAGCCAGGGCAGATGCTCCGGGGTGCGTCCGAGCAGTGCGTACGACCAGAGAGCCGTGACCGCGACCGTCGCCCCGAGCCCGAGCGCCGCCCGGATGCGCGAGCGCTCCTCCCACAGCACGGTCACGCCCATGCCGACGAGCGCCGCGATGTAGGGAGCGAGGGCCACCGTGTAGTACTGGTGGAAGATCCCCGCCATGAAGCTGAAGATCGCGGCGGTCGTCACCAGCGCTCCGCCCCACGCGAGGAACGCGGCGCGCGCGGTGTCGGTCCGCCTGGCCCTCCAGGTGACGACGAGGCCCGCGACCAGAAGCAGCAGGGTGGCGGGCAGGAGCCAGGAGATCTGGCCGCCGATCTCCGAGTTGAACATCCGGTCGATGCCGGTCTCGCCCCAGCCGCCACCGCCCCCTCCTCCGCCTCCGCCGCCCTGGCGCGCGCCCGCGGGGAGCTCCAGACCCGCGGGCAGTCCCATGCCGCCGGGCCGGGCGCCCCCGCCGCCGACGCTGCCCGTCTCGTCACCGCTGAGGCGGCCGAGCCCGTTGTAGCCGAAGGTGAGCTCAAGGAACGAGTTGTGCTGGGAGCCGCCGATGTACGGACGCGACGATGCGGGCCACAGCTCGACGGCGGCCACCCACCAGCCGCCCGACACCAGCAACACCCCGGTGGCGAGGGCCAGTTGGCCGAGGCGTCGGCGTACGGACGTGGGCGCGCAGATCGCGTAGAGCAGGGCGAGCGGCGGCAGGATCAGGAAGGCCTGGAGGGTCTTCGTCAAGAACGCGAAGCCGATCGCGACACCGGCCCACACCAGCCACTTGGTCCGGGCGTCCTCCAGGGCGCGCAGCACGCAGTGGACGGTGACCGTCATGAGGAGTGCGAGCAGCGCGTCCGGGTTGTTGAAGCGGAACATCAGCGCCGCGACCGGGGTCAGGGCGAACACAAGACCCGCGATCAGCCCCGCGGCCGGGCTGAAGCGGCGCCGCACGGCGGCGTACAGGACGGCGACCGTGCCCACGCCCATCAGCACCTCGGGCAGCAGGATCTGCCAGGAGCCGAGGCCGAAGAGGCGTACGGACAGGGCCATCGGCCACAGCGCGGCCGGGGGCTTGTCCACGGTGATCGCGTTGGCGGCGTCGAGCGAGCCGAAGAAGAACGCCTTCCAGCTCTGGCTGCCCGCCTGGACGGCCGCCGAGTAGAAGGAGTTGGCGTACCCGGAGGCGCTGAGGTTCCACAGGTACGCGGCACAGGTGACGGCGAGCAGCGCGAGGAGCGCGGGCCGCGCCCACGCCGGGTCGTCGGGGCGGCCGCGCCACAGCCGGACCCGGACGTTCCGGTACCCGGCGGCCACGGCCCCCTGACGCGGGCCCGCCTGATCCGGCTGGTGGGAGGTCGTGGTCATCGTGCGTCGCCCTTCGGGTCGGGGTCGTGCGGGTCGGGGTCATACGGATCGGGGTCGTACGGATCGGGGGCCGGCGGGGTGACGGGGGTCGGCGTGTGGGCAGGATGCGGCGCCCGGTCGGGGAAGACCCAGGCGCGGAACAGCAGGAAGCGCAGGACGGTCGCCGCGAGGTTCGCCGCGACCAGGACGGCCACCTCGGTGGAGTGCGCGGCGTCCGCGTGCGCCGCGTCGAGCGCCGCGAGCGAGCCGCTGGTCAGGGCGAGCCCGATGGCGAACACCGCGAGGCCCTGCGCCTGGTGGCGTACGGCACGGTCACGGCCGCGCACCCCGAACGTGAGCCGTCGGTTGGCCGCGGTGTTGGCCACCGTCGACACCAACAGGGCAGCGGCGTTGGCAAGTTGGGGACCGGCTACGGTGCGCGCGAGCGCGTACAGGATGAGATAGAGGAGCGTGGAGAGCCCGCCGACCACACAGAACCCGACGAGCTGGCGGGCAAGCCCTCCCGGCACCCCCGGAAGCTGCCGGTCCCGGGGATCGTCGCCGAACGGCCGCGAGAGCCGGTCGAGCGGCAGCGCCCCCACCGCGAGCGCCCGCCCGATGCGCCACACACCTTTGAGGTCGTCCTTCGCCGTGCTGACGATGTGCACGGTGCTGGCCGGGTCGTCGACCCAGTCCACCGGCACCTCGTGGATCCGCAGCCCCGCCCGCTCGGCGAGCACCAGCATCTCGGTGTCGAAGAACCACCCGGTGTCCTCGACCATCGGCAGCAGCCGCCGGGCCACATCGCGCCGGATCGCCTTGAACCCGCATTGGGCGTCGGAGAACCGCGCCGCGAGCGAGCCGCGCAGGATCAGGTTGTACGTACGCGAGATGAACTCCCGCTTGGCGCCCCGCACCACCCGCGACGAGCGGGCCAGCCGGGAGCCGATGGCGAGGTCCGAATGCCCGGAGATGAGCGGCGCGACCAGGGGCAGCAGGGCGTTCAGGTCGGTGGACAGGTCCACGTCCATGTACGCGAGCACCGGCGCGTCGGACGCCGACCACACCGCGCGCAGGGCCCGCCCACGCCCCTTCTCCTCAAGCCGGAACGCCCGGACCTCGGCAATCTCGTGCTCAAGTCTCGCCGATATCAGGGGGGTTGAGTCGGTGCTGGCGTTGTCGGCGACCGTGATCCGGAAGCCGTACGGGAAGGTGCGCGCCAGGTGCTCGTGCAGCCGCCGCACACACCGTTCCAGATCCCGCTCCTCGTTGTAGACGGGGATCGTCACATCGAGCACGGGGGTGCCGGCCGGCTGAACGGGCAGGTGCCGACGGGCCGGCAGAGTCGTCGGATGCGCCGCGCCGACGGCGTACGGCACGGTCGCGGTGCCCGCGGGGTCCGTGGCGCGCGTGGACCCTGCGGGGTCCGTAGCGCATGAAACGCCTGCGGGGTCCGTAACGCACGCGGTGTGCGCCGTGTCCCCGGCGCGCACGGCACGGGTGGCGCTCGTGGCAGAAGGTTCGGTTCGCATACGACGACCCTCGCGAGGGCCGCTGTCACGCCTGTGTGGTCAGCCTGTGCCCGGCCTGTGAGATGGGGCCCTGCGAGAGGGGGCTCTGCGAGAGGGGGTTCCGCGAGAGGGGGCTCTGGGCGGGGGAGGCGGGGGAGCCTTATGAGCTGGGGCCGGCTGTCGCCCGTCCGTCCCGGGCGGGGAGGCGGTCCGCGACCGCGACCCCGCTGCCGACGCCCGCACCCGGGGTTTTGCCCGCTCCCGCTCCCGGCAGGCGTACGTCGAACACCGTCCGCCCGGGGACGCTGCGTACGCCCACCCGGCCGCCGTGCGCGGCGACGACGGCCTGCACGATGGCGAGCCCGAGGCCGGTGGACCCCGCGTTGCGGGAGCGGGACGCATCACCGCGCGCGAACCGTTCGAAGACGTACGGAAGCAGCTCCGGCGGGACTCCGGGGCCGGTGTCCTCGATCTCGACGGCGACCCAGGACCCGCGCGGCTCGACCCGGGCCGTGACGGTCGTGCCGGGCGGGGTGTGCGTACGGGCGTTGGCGAGCAGGTTGACGAGTACCTGCTGAAGCCGCTCCCGGTCGCCCCGTACGGCCACGGGTTCCGCGGGCAGTTCGAGCCGCCAGGTGTGGCCCTGACCTGCGGCGTGAGCGTCGCCGACCACGTCCACGACCAGCGAGGAGAGATCGGTGCTCTCATACGAGAGCGGGCGTCCGGCATCGAGGCGTGCGAGCAGCAGCAGATCCTCGACGAGACCCGTCATGCGGGACGCCTCCGACTCGATGCGCCCCAGGGAATGCCGGGTGTCGGGCCCGATGTCCTCGCGTCCGCGCCGGGTCAGTTCGGCGTAACCCCGGATGGAGGCGAGCGGGGTCCTGAGTTCGTGGCTGGCGTCGGCGACGAACTGCCGCACCCGCGTCTCGCTCTCCTGCCGCGCGCTCAGCGCCTCGTGCACGTGGTCGAGCATGCGGTTGAGGGCGGCGCCCACCTGGCCGACCTCGGTCCGGGCGTCCGCCTCGGCGCCCGTCACACGTTCGTACAGGGTCACCTCCCCGCTGTGCAGGGGGAGTTCGGAGACCCGGGTCGCGGTCGCGGCGACCCGGCGCAGCGGACGCAGGGCCACACCGACGATGGCCGCACCCGCGATCCCGGCGGCCACGAGCCCGGCGGCGGTCACACAGATCACGACGATGATCAGGGTGCTGACGGTGGAGTCGACGGAAGCGGTGGGAAAGCCGAGGACGAAGCCGCCGTCCGGGTCCCACACCGCGCGGTAGTCGCCGAGCCCGGGCACGGCAACGGAGTGCACCCGGCCGTCCTTGGGCACGCCGGACAGCGCCCGCGTCTGCGCGGCGGACAGTGTGGCGCTGCGGGCCTCGCCCTGGCGCTCCGGGCGGACGGCCTGCGCGCCGGTGATCCGGCCCTCGGCGTCCATGCCGGCCGCCACGGCGTGCAGCGGCTGGCCGGGCCGGGAGACGACGAAGTCGATGCGCCCGGAGCCGGTGCCGGTGCCGGTGCCGGTGCCGGTGCCGGTGCCGGTGCCGTTCGGGGGGCCGAGGCCGGGTGACTCGTGGCCGCCGCCCATCCGCCCGGGCACGAGGGCGCCGCGCAGCTGGGCGTCCAACTGGCCCTGGAGGTTGGCGCCCATGGCGAGGACGGTCACCGTACCGATGACGGCGCCGACCACCGCGAGCAGCGCGACCGCCGACACCACGAGCCGGGTGCGGAGCGACCAGGGCCGCCGGAGCCTGCCCACCTCGGCCCTACTCGCCGGGCTTGATCAGATAGCCCGCGCCGCGCCGGGTGTGGATCATCGGGGAGCGCCCGGCGTCGATCTTGCGGCGCAGGTAGGAGATGTAGAGCTCGACGACGTTGGCCTGGCCGCCGAAGTCGTAGGACCAGACCCGGTCGAGGATCTGCGCCTTGCTGAGCACCCGGCGCGGGTTGCGCATGAGGAAGCGGAGCAGTTCGAACTCGGTCGCGGTGAGGTGGATGTTGACCCCGCCCCGCGCCACGTCGTGGCTGTCCTCGTCCAGGGTGAGGTCGCCGACGGCCAGCACGGACTCGCTGCGCAGGGCCGCCGTGCCCGAGCGGCGGATGAGGCCGCGCAGCCGGGCCACGACCTCCTCCAGGCTGAACGGCTTGGTGACGTAGTCGTCGCCGCCCGCCGTGAGGCCGGCGATGCGGTCCTCGACGGAGTCCTTCGCCGTGAGGAAGAGCACCGGTACGTCAGGGAGTTCGCGACGCAGCCGGCCGAGGACGGCGAGCCCGTCCATGTCGGGCAGCATGATGTCGAGGATCACGGCGTCGGGCCGGAACTCGCGGGCGTCACGCACCGCCCCGGCCCCGTCGCCGGCGCTGCGCACTTCCCAGCCTTCGTAGCGCAGGGCCATGGAAAGGAGCTCGCTGAGCGGCGCCTCGTCGTCCACGACGAGCACGCGGACGGGGCTCCCGTCCGGCCTGAGCATTTCGGTCCGCCCCTGGGGCGAGGAGGTAACGGTCATGCGCCCACCCTGTGAGCGGGCCCTGAGAACATCCTTGCCCGATCCTGTGATTTTCCTGAGAAAGTCCGCCGGGGCGAGGCGCGGCCGATGTTCAGCCGGCCGGCCCGAAGAGCCGGGCGCCATTGTCGTGGCAGACCGCCCGCAGCCAGTCGTCGCCGAGCCCCAGCCGTTCCAGCGCGTCGAGCTGGTGGACATAGGCGTACGGAATGTTGGGGAAGTCCGTGCCGAGCAGGATCCGCTCGCCCAGGTCGAGCAGCCGGCCGCGCTCGCGTGCGGGGAACGGCGCGCGCCGTTCAGCGAAGTCGGTGAAGACCATCGTCGTGTCGAGCATGACGGAGCCGTACGCATCGGCGAGGTCGAGAAAGTCGGCGTACTCCGGCATCCCCAGGTGCGCGATGATCAACTTGAGGCGCGGGTGGCGGGCCAGCACCCGGCCGACCGGCCCGGGCCCGGTGTGCGTGCCGGGCGCCGGCCCGGACCCGCAGTGAATGACGACGGGCACCCCGGCCTCGGCGAGCAGCCCCCAGACCGCGTCGAGCTGGGGATCGGCGGGATCGTAACTCCCCACCTGGACATGGGACTTGAAGACCCGGGCCCCGGCGTCGAGGGCGTCCCGCACATAGCTCTCGACACCGGGCTCGGGGAAGAACGTGGCGGTGTGCAGACAGTCCGGTGTCCTCGCGGCGAAGCCGACGGCCCACTGGTTGAGCCACTGGGCCATGCCGGCCTTGTGCGGGTAGAGCATCGAGGTGAACGCGAGCACCCCGAACTCCTCCCGCAGCAGCCGCACCCGCTCCGCCTCCTCCTCGCGGTAGGTGATGGGCCATGCGCCCCCGCCCACCAGCTCCCCGGCGGCGTCGAAGTACTCCCACACCTTCGTGAGCACCCGCTCCGGCATGAAGTGCGTATGCACGTCGACGAGCCCGGGCAGCCCGAGCCGCCCCCAGAACGCGCGGACGCGGGCGGCGTCGGGGGCGGCAGCGGGGCCGGCGGGGTCGGCAGCGGGAGCGGGGCCGGCAGGGCCGACGTCCTCGGCCCGCTCCGGGGGGAACCGGCCGTCAGCCGCGCTCAAAACCGTAACTGCGCTCGACCTTGGCGACATGGACGCTGTAGCTCTCGTACCACTGCTCACGCCCGCGCCGTTGGGCCTGCTGGTGGTCGGCGCGGCCGCGCCACTCGCTGATGGCCGCCACGTCCCGGAAGTACCCGACCGTGATCCCGAGCCCACCGGGATTGCGCGCGGACTCGTGCCCGAGGTACCCCGGAATGTCCTGCACCAGCTTGTCCATGGCGTCGGCGGTCTCCCCATAACCGTGGTCGCCCGCGGTGCGCAGGGAGGTGAACACGACGGCGTAGTAAGGCGGTTCGAGCCCCGAGATCGGCCCCTGTACGTGATCGCTCATGCCCCCACCCTCGTGCTCGGGCGCCGGTGCTGTCCACACGATTTGGCGAAAGGGATACGGGGGGTGTGTGCGGCGGGCCCGGGGACGCGGAGGGGGTTAGGAGGGGCCCTGGTGCCCCGGCCCGCGGTATCGCGGGATGGCGGGATGGCGGGATGGCGGGACGCGGGCTGCGGGCTGCGGGATTCAGAACAGCTGGTCCTGAACCCCGCCGGGCCGGGGCACCTGGCGCACAGGAACAGTGAGGGCCGGCTGGGCGGCACGCTCCGAGCCACCGCCCTCCCCGTCGCCGACACCCTCCCCGTCACCGTCGCCGTCACCGTCGCCGTAGCCATAGCCATAGCCATAGCCATCGCCATCGCCATCGACGTCGCCGTCCCCGTCGACCGATGTGAGCCCCCACCCCGTCATGAGCCGGGTGTCGAGCACGACGATCCCGGCGTCGGCCACGTCCAGATGCAGATCGGGCCCGGCGGCCGCGACCAGCCGACCGTCGACGACGCCGCCGTCGACGAGTTCCACGACGACGCCGGAGGCTGGGGCGAGCCCGGCGAGCCCGAACACCTCGGCGTGATCGACGACTTCGCAGTCGAGCCGTTCCAACGACTCGGGCCAGCCGGGCAGGGCAACCGCCCGCGCATGGAGCTCGGCGACCTCGGCCGCGCGCTCGGCCACCCCGGGAAGCCGGGCGCGTACCGCGCGCTTCTCCGCGTACGCGATCCGGTCCGGCACCCCCAGCGCGGCCCGCAGCAACTCCTCGCAGCGCCGGGCCGCCATCAACGGCCCCCGCCCCAGCCACGCGAAGGCGACCGCGCCCTGTTCGAGCAACCGGGCCGAGCCGCGTTCCTCAGCGGTGATCCCGACCTTGACCATCCCGCCCCCGAACCAAGCGAGGTAGACCCGGTAGGTGCGCGGATCGTCCACGTACGTATCGGCGGCGACGGAGTGCGCCCGGTCGAGCCGCGCACACTCCCCGCACCGCGCCTGCGTACTGCGCCCCGGCACCGGCGCCGCCACCGGACAGGGGTTCCCCCGCGCCCCCACACACCGCCGCGCCCCCACGACCCGGAACGCGATCCTCCGCCCGAACCCGAGCGCACTCTCCCGCCCCTCCCCCCACCCGAGCCGAACCCCGCCCGGCCCCCAGCGAACCCCGGAACACCGCCACAACCCAGCCACCCCTCGAAACTACCCGCCCCCACTGACACCCCGGGCGCCACCGGAAGAGGGAGACGCCGACGGGCCGGACCGGGCCGGGCCGCCGATGTCGAGGCCGCGACCCCGAGCCGGACGCCGCCTCCTGAGCCGTCTACGGGGACGTTGATGTCAGCCGCTCATGTCAAAGGCCCCCTGGACGATGTCCAGGGGGCCTTTGACCTGTGTGCACTCGGCAGGATTCGAACCTGCAACCTTCTGATCCGTAGTCAGATGCTCTATCCGTTAAGCTACGAGTGCTTGTGCTTCCGGGGTTTTTTCTGCCCCGTCGGCGTTGCGAGAACAACATTACATGACCTGCGCCGTGACGCGAAATCCATTCCCTCCACCGCCCCTGACCTGCGGAAATGCCTCTGCGTGAGCGTTGGCGGTGATCACGGGCGGGTGCGGGACCGGGGTGGGAACGGGGCTCGAACGGTCCCCGAACGAGCGAAGCCCCGGCCGTGGGGCCGGGGCTTCGGGTGTTGCTGGCGGAGGCGGAGGGATTTGAACCCTCGATGGGCTTTAAGACCCAAACCGCATTAGCAGTGCGGCGCCATAGACCGGACTAGGCGACGCCTCCAGCACACCGTCGCGTGCGCGAGTGGTGCGTGCAGATGATGACACAGCCTTGCGGGCCGTCACCAATCGGTGCCCACGGTACTAGGCAGACGGGCGCCAGGGCAAAGGCGTTCGCCCGCCGCGGCCCCCGGCCCCATGGCGCCACCCCGGACCCCATGGCGCCACCCCGGACCGCGTGGCGCAACCCCGATCCCCGTGGCGTGACCCCGGTCCCCGTGGCGCGACCCCGGTCCCCATGACGACGCACCGGGTCACGTGACGAGGCACCGGCCCCACGGACACGTGCGGGCCCGGCGCCCGGAGACGTGTGGCCCCGGCGCCCGGAGACGCGTGGGCCCGGACCCCGGACACGCGTCGGCCCGGACCCCGGACACGCGTCGGCCCGGACCCCGGACACGCGCGGGCCCGGCGTCGGGCAAGCGGCGCCCCCGGCGCCCCGGCACGCGCCGTATGGCGCAACGCCCGGCGCGTTGTGGCGCAACGCGTGGCGTTGACGCGCGTTAGACCCCCGGAGACCGAAGTCCGCCGAAAGTCCGCCCTACCGCCTGGAGTACGAGACTCATGCTGCGCCGCCTCGTCGTCACCGCCGCCGCCTCCCTGGCCGCACTCGCCGCCGCCCCCGCCGCGTCCGCCGGCCCCCTGCCCGTTCCGCTGCCGCTGCTCGGCGGCGGGCACACCGAGGACCGGCTCACCGTCACCATCACGGACAACCCGGGCGCGGAAGGGACGTACACCCTCGAATGCCACCCTGCGGGCGGCACCCATCCGCGGGCCCAGCAGGCCTGCGACAAGCTGGACTCGGTCACGACCTGGGGCAGGGACACCTTCGCGCCGGTGCCCGAGGGGCAGATGTGCACGTTCATCTACGGCGGTCCCGCCACCGCCCACATCACCGGAACCTGGGCCGGACGGCCCGTCGACGCGACGTACAACCGTGCGAATGGGTGCGAGATCTCGCGGTGGGACAAGTTGGCGCCGGTGCTGCCGAGCGCCAGGTAGGACGCCCCGTCGCAGGGGTGCGCGTACGCCGTAGTCACACAACCTTGGTGAGAGCTCCCCCTCATCCGCCGTCGCTCGCACATCCCCAGCCTTTAGACTCCCTTCCAGTGACAGGCCGCAAGGTGCAGTGGTTCAGGGAGGAAGCGTCGTCGTGAGCAGCAGGCCATCCCGAGGCGCTGCTCGCCTCGCAGCCATACTTGACGCCCTTCCGGACGGGCTTCTGCTCGTCAACTGCAACGGCACGGTCGTCAACGCCAACACCGTCGCGCTGGAAATGCTGGAGGCGCCGGGTACGGGGCTCGTGGGGCGGGGCGTTCTCGATCTGCTGCCCGGGTTCGACTCGCGGCTCATCCCCGGCTCCATGCGCCGGCCCGAGAGCGAGGACGACCAAGGCCGCACCAAGCCGACCCGCATGGTCGCGCGCCGTACCGACGGCACCGAGTTCCCGGTCGAGGTGACCAGCGCCAACCTGGAGGACGGGCGGGACGCGTACGCCTCCTACGGAAGCGGCGGCGGACCCGGCTCCTACTCCGGTGACGAACTGCTCATGCTGGTCGTACGGGACCTTTCCGGCACCGTCGACACCGAGGCGGAGCTGGCCCGTTCGCAGCGGCAGACCGAGATGATCCTGCGCGCGGCGGCCGAAGGCGTGGTCGGTACCGACACCGACGGCCGGGTCGTCCTGGTCAATCCCGCGGCCGCGCAGATCCTCGGCTACCGGGCCAGCGACCTCGGCGGGCAGGAACTCCACCCCCTGGTGCTGCACTCCCGCGAGGACGGCGAACCGTTCCCCTACGAGGGCAGCCCGCTCGCCGACACCCTCAAGTCCGGGCGCAAGCACCGCGTGCGCGGGCAGGTCATCTGGACCAAGTCCGGCGCCAAGGTGCCCGTCGACCTGACCACCGCTCCGGTGCGCGACGGCGATCTGCTCGTCGGTGCCGTGATGACGTTCACCGACCGCCGCCCCTTCGAGGAGCAGGCCGCCAAGCACGCCGAGGTCCTGGAACGCGAGACCAAGCGGTACGACGCGCTCGCCGCCCGGCACCAGCAACTCCTCTCGGTGCTCGCGGGTTCGCTGCGCGGGCCGATCGACGAGCTGCGCCAAGAACTCTCCGCGCTCGCCGCCGACGACGCGGGCCAGCTGTGGCCCGAGGCCAACCAGGTCCTGCACCACCTCGCCGCCGGGTACTCCCGCATCACCACGCTCGTCGACAACGTCCTCGGCTACCAGCGGCTTGACGCGGGCAGCGAAGAGCTCAAGAAGACCAAGGTGCTGGTCGATTCGGTCGTCGGCGCCGGTGTCGACGGCGCCGTCGAGCTGATCGGGCCCGGGCGCGCCCAGTTCGCCGTGCACACCCCGCCCATCGAGGCGGAGGTCGACGCGCCGCGCCTGGCCACCGCCCTCGCCCACCTCATCGCGGACGTGGCCGGGGTCGACGCCACCGGCAAGGCGCCGGTCGCCGCCGGCGGCTACATGGACTCCACCGTGGTCGTCGCGGCCGCGGTGCGCGGCGAGGTCGTACGCATCGAGGTACGCGGCCCCTACGCGGGCGGCGACCCGGTCCACGGGCCCATCGTGCGCGGCATCGTACGGGCGCACGGCGGCGTTCTGCAGACCGTGGACGTGCCGGGGATGAGCGGTTCGGCGTATGTGCTCGAAGTGCCGCTCGGGGCGGGCGCAGGGACGGTCGAGGCGCCCGTGGCTTCCCGGCCCGACGAGTCGTTGCTGCCCGCGCAGCAGGACGGCGGCGGCCGCAGGCGCGGTCGACGGGCGTCCATGGACGCGTTCTTGGAGAGCCCGGTCACCGAGGAGAAGTCCCCGACCGGACGCCGCAGGGCACGTGCCGAGTCCGGTCCTGGCTCCGGTTCGGGTGGCGGCGGGGACGCCGACGCCGGCCCCGACGGCGAACGAGCCCGGGTTCCGGCCCGGATTCCGGCTCAGATTCCGGCCCAGCAGGGCGGGAGCGGGACCGGTGCCGGGAGCGGCGTCGGAGGCGGAGTCGGAGGCGGAGTCGAGGGCGAGGGCGTTTCTGGGTCGGGTTCCGGTTCCGGTTCGGCGTCGGGCTCTGCGTCCGGGTCCGGGCGGCGTCGTGGTCGGCCCAGCCCTGCCGAGCAGGCGGCCGGACAGGTCCAGGGGCAGCCGGTTGAACGGGCTCTGGGACAGGCGGGGGAGCGGGGACAGGCTGCCGAGGGTTCCGTCGTCACCGGCGCGGAGAGCGCCCGCGAGTCCTCCGGTATGGGCAGGGCCGCGCTGGGCGAGACGGTGCCGCCGCAGGGCGTACCCACCGAGACCCCCGGACGCCGCGCCCGCCGCGCCCTGCCCGCCCCTGGCGGCGCCGACGCACCGGGCACGTCATCCGCATCCGCATCCGTATCTCCGTCTTCCGTGCCTGCATCGGTCGCCGGTGCCTCTGGCGCCTCCGGCGTCTCCGGCGTCTCCGGCGTCTCCGGCGTCTCCGGCGTCTCCGGCGAGAGTGCGGTCGAGCCGACCGGGCGGCGGGCCAGGCGTGCCCTGGGTTCCGCGCCGACCGGTGCTCCGGGTGGCGCCACCGGTGCTACGGCGAGCGGTTCCCGGAATGCTGCCGGGAGTGCTGCCGGGAGTGGTTTCGCAGGCGGCTCGGCGAGCGGTTCGGAGGGTGGTTCGGCACGGACGGCGTTCGCGCTGCCGCCCGCCGACGCCGACCGGGCGCCGCACCCCGCGCCCGTGCCCCCGGCTCCCCACGCGGCCGATGCCTCCGCGCCGGACCACCACGGTTCCGTACGTCCTGTGGGGGCTGGGCAGCACATGGGTCCGGCCCGCCCCGGCGGACCCGGGCCCATGGGTGCGGCACCCGTGAACCCCGGCCCTGTGGGCCCCGGCTCTGCGGGCCCCGGCTCTGTGGGCAGCGCCCCCATGAGCGGCGCCCCTGTAGCTGCCAACCCCGTGGTCAACTCCACGGTCGACTCCGTGGGCAGTGAGTCAACGGGCGCCAATTCCAAGGGAGTTGGGCCCGTCGGCACCACGTCCGGTCCCAACCCGGCGGGCCCCGGCCCCCTGGGTGCCCACCCCACGGGCGGTGCCGCGTCCACGGGGCCAGCGCCCATGGGTGCTCCCCCCGCCGGACCCGGCCCCATCGCCGTCGGCCCGAGCGGGAACTCCCCGGGCCGAGACAACGAGCCCCGCACCAACCCCGGCCCGAGCGCCCCCGGCGACCCTCTGGCCGATCACACCCCGCCCCAGCCGCACCCTGCGGAGCGGCCCGAGTGGGCGGCCCGCGCGGTTTCGGGACCGGGCACCCCCGGCGCCGTACCCCCGCAGGGGGAGGCCCCGGGCCAGGCCCATCCGCAACAGCCGGCGCAGCCGCAGGGCGCCCAGGCCGCGCCCAGGCCGCTGCGCGCCGCACCGGCCGCCCCTGCCGGGCCCACTCGACAGCCGCTCCCCGCCGAGACCCCGCCCGGAGGCATCCCGGTCTTCACCGGAGACACCCAGGGCCGGGCCTTCAGCGTGCGGACACTCGGGCAGGGCGCACCCTTCGCCCACGCCCAAGCCCAGACACACCCGCAGACACAGCCGCAGACACCGGCACAAGCACAGGCACAGGCCCAGCAGCCCCCCACAGCCCAGCAGCCGCAGTCAGCCCAGACGGGTCAGGCAGGCCAGGCGGGTCAGTTGGGGCAGCCGGGGCAGACCTCCGGAGGTTCGCTCGGCTCCGGGCGGCGGCGCAAGCTCGGCACGCCCCCCGAGGGCGTGGAGCGGCCCACCGAATCGCCGGCCCGACCGCACCCCGTACTCCCCTCGCCCCCCTCGGAGGGGCAGGGCCGCGCGTACGCCATCGGGGCGCCGGACGAGGGCGCCGAGGGACCCGAGCCGCTGGATGGACCCGGCGGCGCGGTCGAGGTGGCCAACCGCCCGCAGCCGCAGCCCGTCGACGACGAGCTGCCTCCGGAGCCGCTGGACAACCCGCGTCGGCTGCTGGTGTGGCCCGCGCCCGACGTCTCCACCCAGCAGGCGCTGAGCGAGCGCGGCTACCGACCCGTGGTCGTGCACTCGCGTGAGGAGGTCGACGCGCAGATCGCCGCGTTCCCGGCGGCGTTGTTCGTCGACCCCCTGACCGGTCCGATCACCCGGACCGCGCTCCAGTCGCTGCGTCAGGCGGCGGTCGCGGCCGAGGTTCCCGTCCTGGTCACGGCGGGGCTCGGGCAGGCGACGCGGGAAGCTGCGTACGGGGCCGACCCGGCCGTGCTGCTCAAGGCCCTCGCGCCGCGCGACAGCGAGCAGCATCCGTCCCGGGTCCTCCTGATCGAGGAGCACGAGGAGATCGCGCTCGCCCTCACCGCGACCCTGGAGCGGCGCGGCATGCAGGTCGCCCGCGCCGCGACCGACTCCGAGGCGGTCACCCTGGCCGCGCAGACACGGCCCAACCTCGTCGTGATGGACCTCATGCAGGTACGCCGCCGACGTGCGGGAATCGTCGACTGGCTGCGCGCCAACGGCCAGTTGAACCACACCCCGCTGGTCGTCTACACGTCGGTCGGCATCAACCAGGCCGAGCTCCCGAAGCTCTCGTCCGGCGAGACGGTCCTCTTCCTGGCGGAACGCTCCACCAGCGCCGAGGTCCAGGGCCGCATCGTGGACCTGCTGGCAAAGATCGGCACCAACTGACCCCGGCCCGCGCCGCCCGCCGGAAGATGGCGATCGGCTCGGGCCCGGCGTCGCGGAATGCTCAGCGCAGCTCCGTCACGTCCAGCTCGCCGTCCGCGTACTTCCTGCGAATGACCTTCTTGTCGAACTTGCCGACGCTCGTCTTCGGCACCGCCTCGATCAGCGCCCAGCGTTCCGGGAGCTGCCACTTGGCGATCTTCCCGGCGAGGAATTCCTTCAGGGTGGCGTAGTCGGCGGTGGCCCCGGGCTTCAACACGACCGTGGCGAGCGGGCGTTCGCCCCATTTGGCGTCCGGCACGGCGACGACCGCCGCCTCCGCGACGTCGGGGTGTGCCATCAGCGCGTTCTCCAGTTCCTGGCTGGAGATCCATTCGCCGCCGGACTTGATGACGTCCTTGGCCCGGTCGGTCAGCGTGAGATAGCCGTCCGCGCTGATGACGCCGACGTCCCCGGTCCGCAGCCAGCCGTCCGGGCTGAACTTGTCGCCCGGCCGGAAGTCCTCGCCGCCCGCACCGCCGAAGTAGGCGCCCGCGATCCAGGGGCCGCGCACTTCCAGCTCGCCCGCCGACTCGCCGTCCCAGGGCAGGAAGTCGCCGCCCGGCCCGACCAGCCGCGCCTCGACCCCGGCGGGGAAACGGCCCTGCGTGACCCGGTAGGGCCACTCCTCCTCGGCGCTCAGCCCGGCGGGCGGATTGGACATGGTGCCGAGCGGCGACGTCTCCGTCATGCCCCAGGCGTGGCAGAGCCGGACACCGATCTTGTCGTACGCCTCCATCAGGGACGGCGGGCAGGCCGAACCGCCGATCGTGACGTTCCGCATCGAAGTGAGGTCGCGCGGGCGGGCGGTGACCTCGGCGAGCAGACCTTGCCAGATGGTGGGGACGGCGGCCGCGTACGTGGGCCTCTCGCGCTCGATCATGTCGGCGAGCGGAGCCGGCTGAAGGAACCGGTCCGGCATGAGCATGCTCACTCCGGACATGAACGTGGCGTGCGGCAGGCCCCAGGCGTTCACATGGAACTGCGGCACCACGACCAGCGTCGTGTCCGCGTCGGTGAGCCCCATCGACTCCGACATGTTCACCTGCATGGAGTGCAGGTAGATCGAACGGTGGGAGTAGACGACACCCTTGGGGTCACCGGTGGTGCCGGAGGTGTAGCACATGGCGGCGGCGCTGCGCTCGTCCAGCTGCGGCCAGTCGTACGCCGTGGGCCGCCCGGCCAGCAGTTCCTCGTACTCGTGCACCTGCGGGCCCGCGCCGTCGATGCCGTCGACGCCTTCGAGCACCGAACGGTCGCCGGGACCGGTGACGACGAGGTGTTCGAGGGTCGGCAGATGGGGGAGCAGCGGGGCCAGCAGCGGCAGCAGCGAGCCGTTGACGATCACCACGCGGTCGGCGGCATGGTTGACGATCCAGATCAACTGCTCGGCCGGGAGCCGCAGGTTGAGGGTGTGCAGCACGGCGCCCATGGACGGGATCGCGAAGTACGCCTCGACATGCTCCGCGTTGTTCCACATCAAGGTGCCCGTCGCCTGGCCGTCCTCGACCCCCAGCTCGCGCAGGGCGTGTGCCAGCTGAGCGGCACGGGCGCCGATCTCGGCGAAGCTGCGGCGGTGCGGCTCGGCCTCGCCGGTCCAGGTCGTGACCTGGGACTTGCCGTGAATGGTCGATCCGTGGGTCAGGATCCGCGAGATCAGCAGCGGTACGTCCTGCATGGTGCTCAGCACGGCGTCCTCCCGGTGAGCGCTACGGCGCGCTCTGCGGCGATAGGGTGTGCCGAATTCTGCTCACATACCGCTCGGTATGTCACTACCCGGGAGTAGTTTCGGCTGAGGATCCGTGAAGTTACCTGCGGATACGGCCCCTGGGTGCGCGCTGCCGGGTGCCAGCCGTCACGGCGCGTCGCCGTGCGTCACCGCCCATCGCCGTGCGGCACCGCCCGTCGCGCTATGGGCTCACCGTCTCAGCTCGGCGTATGAGTTCGACGTACGAGCTCGGCGTGCTGAGCTCGGCGTATGGCCTCGGCGTACGACGTCGCCGTACAACCTCGCCATACGGCCTCACCGTATGGGCTCAAGCTCCGGGTCCTCACGGAGCTTGCCGAGGGCGCGGGATACCGCGCTCTTGACCGTGCCCACGGAGACCCCGAGGATGTCGGCGGTCTGCGCCTCGCTCAGGTCCTCGTAGTACCGCAGGACGACCATGGCCCGCTGCCGGTCCGGCAGCTTCATGACCGCCCGCCACATCGCGTCGTGCAGCACCTGCTGGTCTGCCGGGTCCGGGCCCGGCACGCTCTCCGGCTCCGGCAGCTCCTCGCAGGCGAACTCGTCGACCTTGCGCTTGCGCCACTGCGACGTACGGGTGTTGAGCAGTGCCCGGCGCACATAACCGTCGAGCGCCCGGTGGTCCTCGATCCGGTCCCAGGCGACATACGTCTTGGTCAGCGCCGTCTGCAACAGATCCTCCGCATCGCTGGCGTTCGCGGTCAGCGAGCGCGCGGTGCGCAGCAGCACGGGGCCCCTGGCGCGGACGTACGACGAGAACGACGAGTACGCGTGGTAGGGCGTCGCCGCTCGGGAGGCGGTGGTGCAGACGGGCGTTGTCATGACTCCACGCTATGAGCGCGGAGGCCTCCCGGGATCGGCCCCAGGTCCCGAAGCCGTGTCCGCCTCAGGTTGTAGGAGTAGGGCTGGCCACACCTCCTGAAGGTGGAGGACGCACCCCCCGGGGGTCAGGGTTCAGCACCATCCGGACCCGTTGTGCGGCTTGCCTCGCCCCTGGTGCGCACCCGGCGTTTCAGTCGATGCGCGCGACCGGGGCGTCGACCTGGTTGCGGTCCACGACCAGCCGTTGCCCGCCGTGCGTCTCGGCCGTGTCACCCGCGTACTGGTGGATGCGCTGGTGGCGCCAGGCGTCCTCGCGCAGCGACTGCTCCTCGTACACCGCAGGGCCCGTGTGCCAGCGGGCGAACCAGATCACCGCCGGAAGGTCGCCCACCCCCGCCTGCCGTGCCTGCTCCATCTGCCGCACGCCGGAATCCGCGCTGCTGTAGAACCCGGGCAGGTAACCGCGCTCACGCACCTCCCGGTTCCAGGCCCGCACGAAGTCCAGCGTCGTGCGGGCGCACGCCGCGTTGCCCACGTCGTACGCCTCCATGTCGAGGAAGAGCGGGCTGCCGGACAGCATGCCGAGGGCCTGCGCCGCCCCCACGGCCTCGTCGGCCTCGGACCTGCCCTGCTCGGTGGGCCGGTTGCCGATCCGCACTCCCTTCTTGTTCGCGGCGTACACGCACGGGGCCTGCGAGCCCACGAACACGGGCAGCACCTGCCACCCCATCTGGTGCACCTGGGTCACCCAGCTCCTGCTCAGGTTGTGCTGGACCTGGCAGTGGCGGCCGCGACCGCCGTAATAGACGCCGACCGCGCCGTACGGCGAACTCCGCCAGGCCTTCATCACGGCCAGCGACGGTGTGTTGCAGGTGTCGAAGGCGCCGCCCGTGAAATGCGTCATGGCCGCCTCCGCCCCCCGCTCGATGTCCTCCTCCTCCTCATCGGGGAAGGCGTCAGCCGGGCCCGGAGGGGTCGGGAACGCGGAGGTGGAGGTGGAGACGGAGGTAGAGGTAGAGGTGGAGCTGGAGCTGGAGCTGGAGGTGGATGCGGCGGTGGGTACGGAGGCGGATGTGGAACCCGATGCAGTCGGGCGGACTGATGTGGTGAGCGTTGCGGCTGCTGGTGCAGTTGCTGATGCGGTTGCTGATGCGGTCGTCGCCGGGGTGAGCAGCGTGGCCAGGGCGGCGATCAGCGTGGTGGCGGAACGGGCGAGGGTCAGCTTGAGGCGGCGCATGGCCCGAGTGAACGGTCGCCCGCCCCGCCCGGCCACCGCTGAGCCCGCCGCCTCGGCCGTCCGTGCGGAGGATCAGCCGTCCGCCTCAGTGTTCTCCGCGCACGGATGTCCGCAGCGACGCCCCGTATATGTCGGCACGGACGCCTGCACGGAGCCGCGCGTAGACCTCGACACGGACGCATGCACGACCGCCCGCACGGAGCCCCGCGTAGACCTCGGCACGGACACCCGAGCAGGCGCCCGCACGGGCACCCGCGCCGACCTCGGCCCGGACGCACGCCGGGCCGCGCCGCCCCTCTGACGTCCTCTCAGCCGTCCGTCCCCAGGACCAGGCCCGAGGTGGGGACGCCTGTGCCCGCCGTGACCAGGACGCGGGCCGCGCCGGGTATCTGGTTGACCGAAGTGCCCCGGAGCTGGCGGACCGCTTCCGCTATGCCGTTCATGCCGTGCAGGTACGCCTCCCCCAGCTGCCCCCCGTGCGTGTTGAGCGGCACTCCGTCGGCCGCCACGAAATTGGCCGCCTCACCCGGCGCGCAGAAGCCGAACTCCTCCAGCTGCATCAGCACGAAGGGCGTGAAGTGGTCGTACAGGATCGCCACGTCGATCTCCGCCGGGGTGAGCCCGGAGGTCCGCCACAATTGGCGTGCGACCACCCCCATCTCCGGCAGTCCGGTCATCCCGTCCCGGTAGAAACTGGTCATCGCCTCCTGCCGGCGGCCGGCCCCCTGCGCCGCCGCCGTGATCACGGCGGGCCGCTGCCGCAGGCCCCTGGCCCGCTCCGTGGTGGTCACGACGAGGGCCTGACCGCCGTCGGTCTCCTGGCAGCAGTCCAGGAGCCGCAGCGGTTCGACGATCCACCGCGACGCCGCGTGGTCGGCCAGGGTGATCGGCTTTCCGTGGAAGTACGCCGCAGGATTGTTCGCGGCATGGCGGCGGTCGGTGACGGCCACGTGGCCGAACGCCTCGGGTGTCAGCCGGTAGGTGTGCAGATAGCGCTGCGCCGCCATGGCGACCCAGGACGCGGGCGTCAGGAGCCCGAACGGGAGCGCCCAGCCGAGCGCAGCTCCCTCCGCCGATGGCTCGCGTTGCTGCACCCCGGAGCCGAAGCGCCGGCCCGAACGCTCGTTGAACGCCCGGTAGCAGACCACCACTTCGGCCACGCCGGTCGCGACGGCCAGCGCCGCCTGCTGCACAGTGGCGCAGGCCGCGCCGCCCCCGTAGTGCACGCGCGAGAAGAAGGACAGCTCACCCATGCCGGTCGCCTGCGCGACGGAGATCTCGGGACTCGTGTCCATGGTGAAGGTGACCAGGCCGTCGACGTCCGATGGCGAGAGCCCGGCGTCGTCGAGCGCCGCGTGGACCGCCTCCACCGCCAGCTTCAGCTCGCTGCGCCCGGAGTCCTTGGAGAACTCGGTCGCCCCGATCCCGACGACGGCCGCCCTCCCGCCGAGCGAGTCGGCCCCGCGCACGCTCACGACTCCGCCCCCCGCCCCGCCGAACCCCCGCCGAGGCCACCGGCCGAACCCCCGCCGGGGCCACCGGCGGGGCCACCGCCGAGGCCACCGGCTGGGCCACCGCCGGATGGAGCGCTCGACTCCAACTGGCCGTCGCGCGGCGCCATTTCACCCGCCGACGTGGGTACGGACACTCTCACGGTGCCGGTGACATGGTGACCGAGGCCGTTGACCCCCGTGACCCGCACCTCCGCGATCTCCCCGACCACATCCGTGACCGTGCCCGTCAACGTCATCGTGTCGCCCGGGTAGTTGGGAGCGCCGAGCCGTATCTTCACCGCGCGCAGCCGGGCCGCAGGACCGAAGCAATCCGTGATGTACCGGCCGACCAGGCCGTTGGTGGTCAGGATGTTCATGAAAATGTCAGGGGACCCCTTCTCCCGAGCAAGCACCGCGTCGTGATGCACGTCCTGGTAGTCGCGGGACGCCACCGCGCCGGCCACGATCAGTGTCCGGGTGATCGCGATCTCCAACGGTGGCAGCGCGTCTCCTGCCTTCACGCCCCCACCCCCTCCGCCGCCTCCATCGGCCCCGCCGTCTCCACCGGACCCGCCGTCTCCATCGGCCCCGCCGTCTCCACCGGACCCGCCGTCTCCACCGGACCCGCCGTCTCCACCGGACCCGCCGTCTCCACCGGACCCGCCGCGGGCCGGTCCCTCGCCTCGTGCACGATCAACCCACCCAGCTCCGACAGGAGTTCGGCGCCGCACCCCAGGTACGCGTCCAGCTGGCGACCCCACAGGAAGTGGCGGTGCACGGGGTGCTGGAGGTCCGCGCCGAGGCCGCCGTGCAGGTGCTGGCCCGCGTGCACGACGCGGGTGCCCGCCTCGGACGCCCACCAGGCCGCCGTCAGTGCGTGCGTGCCGTAGCTCAGCCCCTCGTCCCGGCGCCAGGCCGCCTCGTACGACGTAACCCGTATCGCCTCGGTGTCCATGTACGCGTCGGCGGCCCGCAGCAGCACCGCCTGGTTGGTGGAGAGCGGACGCCCGAACTGCTCCCGGGTCGTGGTGTGCTGGACCGCCCTGGCCAGCGAACCCGCGCACACGCCGGCCTGAAGCCCGGCGAAGGCGGTGCGGGCGGTGGCCAGCACGTCTTCGTACGCCCCCGCACCGCCCACCCGCTCGGCCTGGACGCAGTCGAGCGTGAGGCGCCCGGCCGACCAGGGTGCGGTCGTCTCCACCGGCTCGGTCACCGCGTCGGCAACCCGCACCAGCCACAGGCGACGTCCTTCGTCGGGAACCAGTACATGGGTGGCATCCCGCAGCCAGGGCACGAGCGGCACCACCCCGGTCAGCGCCCCTCCGGACGCCGCCCGTACGCCGCCGCGTGCGGCCGGGGCTGGAAATGCCCCGGTCACCACGGCCACGCCGGCGCGCACGGCGGGGAGCAGACGCTCGCGCTGCTCGGCCGTGCCGTGCGCGGCGAGCGCGAGGACGCCGTACACACACCCTGCCGCGAACGGAACCTGTGCCGTGGTTCTGCCCTGCTCCTCAAGGGCGAGCACCAGACCCAGCAGGCCGACCTCCTCGACCGCCGCGAGCAGCCCGGCCCCGCACAGTGCCTTCCACAGCTCGGCATCCGTGCCCGTGCCCGCCGCCGTGAGCCGATCGTGCGTCGAGAGGTCCCCGAAGATCTGCGCCGCCAGCTCACGGAGCGCGGACTGCTCATCGGTGGGCGTGAAGTCCATCAGGCCACCTCCGCCCGGAACAGGGGAAGCACCAACTCGTGGTCCACCCGCTGGAATTCGAGGCGTACCGGCATCCCGATCCGCACCTCGTGCGGCGCCACTCCGACCACATTGCTGATCATCCGCACCCCCTCCGCAAGCTCGATCAGGCCCACCGCGTAGGGCGGGTCGAAGGCAGGGAAGGGCGGGTGGTGCATCACCACGCACGAGAACACCGTCCCAGCGCCGCTCGCCTCCACCGTGTCCCATCGCGCCGAACCGCAAGCGTGGCACCCCGGCAGCCACGGAAACCTCAGCTCGGCACAGGCGCCGCAGCGCTGTATCAGCAGCCGGTGCTCGGCGACTCCCGCCCAGAATCCGGCGTTGTCCCGGTTGACGACGGGCCGGGGACGCGCAGCCCGAACCCGGGCCGTCTCCGCCGATGGCGGCTCCGTCGATGCCGGCTCCGTCGATGCCGCCCGCTGCTCCGGTGCCGATGCCGGTGCCGGTGCCGTCTCCTGCGCTGGTGCCGATGGCAGTGCCTGTGTCTGTGCCGCCGGCGCCACCCCCGGAGCCGGCGTCCGCGTCGGTGAACTCCGTTGTGTTGGAGCATATTTGAGGATGCGGAAGCGGTGCGTGCCCGCGAGCCGTCCGCCGGCCCGGACGTCCATGCGTGTGGTGATGAAGTGCCCGGTTCCCAGCTTGGTGGTCTTGCGCTCCGACACCGTCTCTATCACCGCGTCATACGTGATCCGATCGCCCGGCCGCAGGTCATGGACGTACTCCTGCTCGCAGTCCGTCGCCACCACCGCCGCGTATCCGGCACTGTCGAGCAGATCGAACAGCTCGTCGTAGGCCAAGGCGCGGCCCGTGCCGTCGCCGTGCCCGGAGAGACCGCCCATCGTCCACGCCTGGAGCATCGTCGGCGGCGCTATGGCCTCCGGCCCCACGTAAGCGGGGTTGGTGTCGCCCATCGCCTCGCACCAGTGCCTGATCATCGGCTCGTTGACCAGGTCCTTGCCGACCCCGGCACGCACTGCGGACTGCCCTTCGAACTTCTTCAGACGCCCCAGGAAATCCCCCTCCCCCGCCCTCGCTTCCCCCGTCCCGCCCTCCCTCGTCGGGCCACGCCCCGCCCTCGCCTCCCCCGTCACCGCTTCCCCCGCTTCATCCCGAGCCGCATCGTCGCGACGATCTCCCGCTGCACTTCGCTCACCCCGCCCCCGAACGTGTTGATCTGTGCCGCCCTGTTCATCCGCTCCAGCTCCCCGTCCCCGAAGGCGCCGGGCGAATCACCCCGTATCAGGCCCGCGTCCCCCACGATTTCCCGACACATTCGATACGTTTCGACGGCGGACTCCGTTCCCATGAACTTCACGCCGCTGGCGTCCCCCGGAGCCAGATTTCCGTCCCCCACATCGCCCACCAAACGCCAGCTGAGCAGGCGATTCACCGCCAGCTTCGCGTGCACGGTGGCCAGCTTCGCCTTCACCCATTCGTGGTCAACCCGGCGCTCGGAAGTCACCGGATCGGGTGTACAGGCCGCGGTCAGCGCGGCCTCGTAGAAGTCCTCGGCCTGCATGCCGATCGCGGCGAGGGCGACGCGCTCGTGGTTGAGCTGGTTGGTGATGAGCCCCCATCCCGCGTTCTCCTCGCCGACCAGGTTCCCCAGCGGCACCCGGACGCCGTCGTAGTACGTCGCCGTGGTGGTCAGACCGCCGACCGTCTCGATCGGGGTCCACGAGAAGCCTGGCGCGTCGGTGGGCACCAGGATGATCGAAATGCCCCGGTGCTTGGGCGCGTTGGGGTCCGTACGGCAGGCGAGCCAGATCCAGTCGGCGTTCTGGGCGTTGGAGGTGAAGATCTTCTGCCCGTCGATCACCCAGGACCACTCGTCCCGCTCTGCCGGGTGCGTGTCCCGTACGGCTCGGGTGCGCAGGGCGGCGAGGTCGGTGCCGGCCTCGGGCTCGCTGTAGCCGATCGCGAAGACCAGGTCGCCGCAGAGGATCCTGGGCAGGAAGTAGGCCTTCTGCTCGGCGGTCCCGTACTTCATGAGGGTCGGGCCGACCGTGTTCAGGGTGACCATCGAGACGGGCGCACCGGCCCGGTAGGCCTCGTCGAAGAACACGAACTGCTCGTCGGGACCGCGCCCCTGCCCCCCGTACTCCACGGGCCAGCCCAGGCCGAGCAGCCCGTCGGCGCCGATCCGTCGCAGGAGCGCCCGCTGCCCCTCCGGATCCGCCCCGGACGGCGGGCCGCCCGGCATCAACCGGGCGAAGTACGTGCGGAGTTCGGCGCGCAGGTGTTGCTGGCGCTCGGTCGGGGCGAGGTGCACGACGGCGGCCTCCCGTGCGTATGAATGTGGCAGGCGAATGTGGCCGGTACCGGCGGCTACGGCGCTCACAGGCCGGTTCGCGCGCCTGTCCCGACGCCTGGAGGCGTACTGAGACGTACTGAGACGTACTGAGACGTACTGAGACGTACTGAGACGTACTACCTGAGGCGTACTGACAGGCCCGCGAATCAGTTTCTGACTGTCCGTCAGTTATGGCGTCGCTGTCAATGCCCCAGGCAGGCAAGAGGCCCCGGCCGCACGCGAACGGCCCGGGTGACCGTGCCGCAGCACTGCCACCCGGGCCGCCCTCACCCCCCGACCGTTCTCACCCCCCGACCGCCTTCCCCCCGGCAGTCCTCACCCCCTGGCCGTCCTCCCCCCGACCGTCCTCACCCCCTGGCCGTCCTCACCCCCCTGTCGTTCTCACCCCCCTGTCGTTCTCACCCCCCAGGGCGGACCCCCTCAGGGAGCCGGGCTCACCACAGGCGGGTGAAGTGCACGGCGACATTTTCGTTGCCCTGATTGATCGCTGTGAACGCCGAGCCGTTCACTTGGGCGGTGTTGTTCTGGTTGGAGGCACCGGAGCCGACGGCCTGCTGCTGCGAGGTGGACGAGTTCCCCCGGTTGTCGTGCCCGACCCCGCTGCCGCTGATGGTGGCCACCGCCGCGTTCGATCCGTGACCCGAGAGGGCGCCGTTGTCGGCAGTGGCCACGCCCGAGAGGAGGGCGGCGGCGAGGGGCAGCGCGGCAACGGCGGCGAGAACGCGGGCGGTACGGATGCTTGCCATGTCAATTCCTCCAGGAACCGGAAGTATGAGTAGTACGGGTGCTTCAAGTGCTTCAGGTGGTTCGGCTCGTTTCGGGCCGTTCCTCCATGCAGCAAGTACGGCCTGTTCCAAGGCAGTTGGCCGACAGCCCTGGACGTTGTGTGACGACGTCGCGAGATCAGAGTTGCCCACCGAATCCCCGGCGAACCCGGCAATGGGGCACCTTTCGCCCGCAAGCGTGAGGACATGTCGATAAACCCCCCATGTACCCCCAAGCCACTGATCAGCCCCTGGTCGACGCCGACCTCAGCCCCCTGAAGCGCGCCCTCCCAAGGGAAGAACCGTTTCCGCTCCGATTCGGCCAACCTTTGCTGTCACCGGTACTTCACCCAGGGGACGCCGGTACGCCACCGGGTCGTCGCACGGCGCGGATGGGGTCGAGGACGGGGCCGGGGGCGGCGCCGGGGCGGGGCGACGGGGGTTCGCCGCGCCCGGCGCTCGCCCCCGTTCCCGGGCCGGAGCGCGCGCCGGGTCACACGCGAAAGGGATTCCCTTTCTCGAACATTCGTACGAACATGGAGCCATGGCCACCATCGACCGGCAGGCCGCCACCCTGGCCCTCGCCCACGCCCTGTCTGCCGCCGAGCGCGGTCTGCCCGTCATCCCGCTGTCCCGCACCAAGCTCCCCGCGCTCCCCTCGCCGCACCGGGAGGATCCCCGTCCGGGGCTCTGCCGGGGCGAGTGCGGGCTCCCCGGGCACGGGGTGCACGACGCCACCGCCGACCCGGCCGGAGTGCGCGCGCTGTTCGCGGCCGCGCCCTGGGCCACCGGCTACGGCATCGCCTGCGGCCGGCCCCCGCACCACCTCATCGGGATCGACCTCGACACCAAGCCGCCGGGCGCCGACGCCACGGCCTCGCTCCAGCACCTGGCGCTGCGCCACCTGTTCACCATCCCCGAGACCGTGGTGGTGATCACGCCGAGCGGGGGCCGTCACATCTGGCTGACCGGGCCGCCCGACGCGGTGGTGCCGAACTCGGCGAGCCGCCTCGCACCCGGCATCGACATCCGGGGCGCCGGCGGCTACCTGGTCGGGCCCGGATCGCTCAGCGGCAGGGGCGTGTACCGCCTCGCACCCGGCACCGCCCACCTCGGCCCGGCCCCCTGCCCCACCGCCCTGCTCGACCTGATCATCGCGCCCGCGCGGCCCCACCAACCCCAGCGGCCCGGTGGCCACCACGGGCACGGGCTGGTCCAGTTCGTCCTGGCCGCCCACGAGGGGCAGCGCAACACCCGGCTGTTCTGGGCGGCCTGCCGCGCGTACGAGAACGGCATCGGCGAAGAGCTCACGGCGGCGCTCACCTCGGCCGCCGTCCGCACCGGCCTCACCGCCCGCGAGGCCTCCGCGACGATTGCCTCGGCGGCGCGGATGAGTACGGCGCGGTGAGCGGGTGGGGTGGGGTGGGGCGTGGTGAACGGGTGGGCGCGGTGAGCAAGGGGGCGCGGGACGGAATCGGCCCTGGGCGGGCCGCATCGTCGTAATCCTCCCGAGGCACCCCTCCCCGACGCCGAAGCGGCAGCCCTCTCCGACGCCAGGCACGGCAGCCTCCCCTGCGCCGGGCGCGGCAGCCCTCTCCTGCGCCGGGCGCGCCCACTCGCTCCTGCGCCGGGCGCGCCCGCTCGGCTCCCTCAGGAGCTGCCGGGCTGCGCCCCCCGATCGCTCACGTCCGGGCCGGAATCCCCGTCGAGGATCAACAGGCTGTGCTCGTTCTCGCCGTACCAAACGGTCCCGGCATGACGGAAGCCGTGTTTCTCCAAGAGCCGCACCGAGCCGGTGTTCCCGGCGAAGGGGTCGGCGTGCAGGGGCCGCGCCCTTTCCAGTTCGAGGAACTGCGCCAGTGCGCGTGTGCCGATGCCACGGGCCCAGTACCGCCGGCCCAGCCAGTACCCGAGGAAGCGCCGCCCCTCGTCCCACCACGCCACCAGGTTGCCCGCAAGCTCGCCATCGACCGTGATGGCCTGCACGAAAACGGTGGGGTCGCCGAGAACCTTCGTCGTCCAGTGGGTCATGAAGGCCTCCCGTTCCCGGGGTGGGAACTTCGACCGCCGTGCCGCCTCCGGATCGTGCTCCTGCCGGAAGAACTCCTCCAGATCCGCCGGAGCGACATCTCTCAAGCACACCCGCTCATCCATGCCGCCGGAGTCTGCCACGCCCCACTGACAATGCGGGATGGGACGCCGCCGGACCAGGGTGAGGCACGGGCACGCAGAAGGGGCGCCGCTCCGGAGAGCCGCGCCCCTTCTGACCTGCAAGCCTGTGACCTGCTGCGGTGGGTGTGGGATTTGAACCCACGGTGACATCGCTGCCACGACGGTTTCCAAGAGGGTACTGCGGGAAGCCTTTCGCACGCGCCTGACCTGCATACTCGACCCCACCACCAGCCGCCGTGGAGCCACGCGGTCCACGCCGGGTCCACTGCGACCGGCGCGGGCGCGATCGCACCGCCCCCCAGCAGTCCTACAGGTGAAGCTCAGAGATCCTGCTGAGCAAGAGGTTGGTCTGCTGTTCCATGAGGCCGGCGCGTTCTCGACTCAGCTCCTCAAACTGACCATGAGCCGCCGCATTCCGGAGTCCCCCAACTTGCTCAAGATCCTTCGCTTCCTGCTTGGTGATCAGCTCCTCCCGACGGAGAAGCTGCGAGTACGTGCTGAGCGAGGGGCGCTCGGGCAGTTCCAGCCCGCGGGCCTCAATCAGCGCCCGTAGTGCGCTCTCCAATGCTGCACCGCACAGCACGATGGCCGCAGCAGGATGGGTCTGCTTGTCACTCAGTAGCCGCCGTACCTGGCCCATCATGTCCGTGCTGATCAGGCCGATCTCCGACCAAGCGCGAGCACCCACGATTTCGCTGACGCCCGCTTCCACCTGGCGAACCCAGGTAAGCAGGACATCACCGACGGCGCGAGCTCCCGACTCAGTGGACTGGTTATCTCCCTTGCTTTGGTACACCTCAGCAGCACGGGAGGTCCAGAAGCTGTCCTCACCGGCGTACTGGCGCAGAAACTCCATGCCCGCGAACGCGTTCGCCATCAGGGCAGGAAGCTCCTGATGGTCCGATATCTGCCACCAGCCCCGACCGTCCTCGTTCCGACCAGGCTTCCACACCAGACCTTCTTGCAACGTCTGGGCCAGTGAGCGAGCGTACGAGAGGACCTGCTCCTGATTGGGCATATCAACACTCCGACTGCAGCGATGGAACTCTCGATCATCGCTGCCGAAGGTTACGTGCGCATACGGTTTAAGAGTTACAGGAGACTGTCAGTATGGCCAAGGAGTACCGAGTCGGGATCGTATGCACCGATAGGGGCCAGCACGCGCGAGTCCGTCTGACGATGGCTCGACGCGAAGCTGATGGCAGCCATGGGATGACCCATGCCTTCAGATACTTCGCGTCACCAATGCGGGACGCCGAGCCTGGGTCCATGATGGGTCGCAGTTCATACGTCTTCAGGTGCCCAGCATGCCCGCGCACGCCCCAGGTTGAAGCGACAAGGTGGTGGCACCTCGTAGACGGGATGCGAGCTGCGGGCTTCACCGAGTTGGACGTCTCGTCGCTACCATGAATCTGCTGCCGCATGGCTAGGGCAGTCCCTGGGCGTGGACGGGGTCACTTTCCAGTTACGTACGTGACGTTCGCTGCAAGCCCGCTCATCTGGTGGGTAGCTTCAAGCTGCCCATGGAGAGCACATGCAGGGCTTTCTCATCGACATCCTCGCCAATCTGGCGGCAAGCACTGTCACGACGATCGGTGTACTCGCCGGCCGAAGTGCACTCACACGGTGGCGTCGCCGCGGTCGTCAGGAAGGCAACAACAGCTAGCCCTGGCTTCGTAACTGGCTGACAACAGATTGGCCCCCGCTCATGGTCTTGGGCGAGGGCCAATCACCACCATCCGCGCCCCCTCAGGCTGGCCACCTATTCGTCACTATGACGTGAATTTGATTGAACCTGGCAGTCTGTGGCTGTAGCTCTGCGATGCTGGAGGCCGATCGAGAGGGGCCACAGCGATGCAGTGGAAGATCCACGGGGAACGTCCGATCTACGAGAACAGCTGGGTGAACCTGTGGCTCACGGACGTCGAGACGCCGGACGGAAACCGCTGGGAGCACCACGTCGTAAAGCTCCGGCACTTGGCCGTGGCTGCCGTCGTCAACGAACGGCGCGAGGTGCTGATGATGTGGCGGCACCGCTTCATCACCAACGCCTGGGCGTGGGAACTGCCCATGGGCTTGGTCGAGGAAGGTGAGAGCCCGGCTGAAGCGGCAGCCCGTGAGGTGCTGGAGGAGACCGGCTGGCGGCCCGGCCCGATCAAGTCGCTGATCTATGCCGAGCCGGCCAACGGCATCACCGACTCCCAGCACCACGTCTTCCGGGCTGACGGAGCGACGTACGAGGGTCCGCCGACCGAGAAGAACGAGTCGGACCGGATCGAGTGGATCCCGCTGGCCGACGTGCGGGGCATGATCGACCGCCGCGAGATCGTCAGCAGCGGCTCCCTGGTCGGGCTGCTCTACGTGCTCATGGACGAGGCGATCCGCTGATCTGGCGGGGTAGCACTTCCCGGAGTCGGGCCTCGAACGCCACCGCAGCCGGTTCCCGACGGAAGGGCTTCAGCTGCTCGTAGAACTCCCGCAGGTGGCCGGCGACTCGTTGCGAGCTGACGGCCGCCGCCGGGGCCAGGGCATCCATGGCCGTGTGGCACGCCTCGTCGAGTTCGCCGCGCTGAAGCTGGGTGCGGGCGAGCCAGAAGGCGTGGAAGGCGCGGCCTCGGTGGTTCGACTGGTGTTCTCGGCGGAGGGCGTCCGCGCGATGAGGGGTTCGGCGAGGGCGGCTTCGCCCAGGCGGCCGTGCGCGATGCCGGTGTCCACGATCAGCTTCGGCTCGTCGAAGTAGGCGACCCAGGCCGGGTCCGGGGCCCTCGCGGAGGCCGACGACCAGTAGTCCAACCAATCAATCAAGGGGCGCCCCATGCGGGGCGCCCCTTTCTGACTTTCTGGAAGCCGTACACACTCAGCGGTGCCTGCCTGCATCCTGCGTTCATGGACCAAGGACTTGTAGCACTTATCGCCGCAGGGGTGGGGCTAGTGGGCGCGATCAGCGGTGCCGCCATCGGTGGCCTTGCTGCGGCGAGAGGCGCACGCCTCGGGGCCGAGACGACGGCACGGGCCACCGCCAAGCAAGTACACGATCAAGGATCGATCAATCACGAGCATTGGCTTCGTGGACAACGCTTGGAGTCATGCCGTGCCTTACTCGCCGCGTACGACAAGTACGCGATCGCCGCGTCGAACGTCAGCCGGGCCTTGGAGGGCGAGACCCAGGCTTCAGTTGAGATGGGACTAGCCCTTGGACAGGCGGTCTCCGACGTCAGGAATGCCTACTTCCATGTCCGGCTGCTGGTACCTGAGGAAGTCCTTCTGCACGCCCGAAGTCTGCGGCTCCAAGTAGAAGACCACAACGAATGTCTGGGGCGCTGGCTAGATGCGTTCGTGGCCATGAACGGCCAGAGAGCGGCCGCTGGGCAAGCTGATGAGGAGCGACTCCGCGAGCAGCTTGGCCACGTTCATGATGCACTCATCGAAGCCGCACGAAGCGCGGTAGCCGCGCGCCCAGTGGCCGGCTGACCACTCAGATCCGACGTGCCGCAGGCCTTCCCAGCACTGCGTACGTTCAGCTCAGCGGCTTGCAACTCGGTGGACCTGGTCCACGCCTGGTCCACACACGAAGATCCAAAGCGGCACACAGGCGGTTCAGGGTGAGACAGGCCCCATGACGAAGGGGTGCCCCTTGATTGGGACACCCCTTCTGATCAGCGTTCTCTGACCTGGCGGTGGGTGTGGGATTTGAACCCACGGTGACATCGCTGCCACGACGGTTTTCAAGACCGTTCCCTTAGGCCGCTCGGGCAACCCACCCACGCTCCGCCTCACCAGGCGCGGAGCGACCAACAGCCTACCGGCCGCCGTGTGCTTCGTGGGCCACGGGCCGGTGCGAGCCGCCGCCCGCCGGGCCACGCAGCACGGGTGCGCGCCCTCGCCGGGCCGTGCGGGCAACGCGGGCGCCGGGCCACGCCGCACGGGTACGCGCCCTCGCCGGGTCGCGCGGGCAACGCGGGGCGCCGGGTCGCGCGGGCAACGCGGGGCGCCGGGTCGCGCGGGCAACGGCGGGGCGGGGTCGGCGCGTCCTGCTCGGTGGCTTGGTCGGTCGTGAGACGAAACAGGGGTGGGCGGGGTGGCTGTGGCTGAGGTGGCGTTGGATGTGCGTGGGCTCAACTACACGGTTGGCGGGCGGACGTTGATGCTCGGTCTCGATCTGATGGTGGGGGCCGGGCAGTCGGTGGCGGTGATGGGGCCTTCGGGTTCGGGCAAGAGCTCGCTCCTGTCGTTGATCCTCGGTCTGGCCCGGGCCGACGCGGGGTGCTTGGACGTGGCCGGTACGGACATGGGCTTACTCAAGGGCCGCAGGCTGGCCCAATGGAGACGGCGCCACCTCGGCATGGTCTTCCAGTTCGGGGAGCTGCTGCCGGAACTCACCCCGGTCGAGAACGTCGCGCTGCCCGCCCTGCTCTCCGGAGGCAACCGCGCGGACGCCTTCGCCCGGGCGCACGACCTGTTGACCGGACTCGGCGTACCCGCGGACGGCGTCGCGACCAGCGACCTGTCCGGTGGCGAGCGTCAACGCGCGGCGGTAGCGCGGGCGTTGATGGGCAAGCCGTCCCTGATCCTGGCGGACGAGCCCACGGGCGCCCTGGACGAACAGGCCCGGGACCAGGTCGCCGACGTACTCTTCCGAGTCCCCAAGGACACCGGCTGCGGGCTGCTCGTGGTCACGCACGACCCGGCCGTCGCCCGGCGCGCCGACCGTGTGCTGCACCTGACCCAGGGCCGCTTGACCGACGCCGCCGGACAGGGCGCCGACGGACAGGGTGCCGACGGACAGGGTGCCGACGGACACGGTGCCGCCCAGCGCGGTGCGGCCCAGCACGACGATGCCGCGTGCGGTGGCGCGTGAAGGGCGTTTCGGGGGCGCCCCTGTGGTGGCAGCTCGTCCGCATGGGGCGCTCCGCCGCCCACCGTGCCGAGAGCGGGCGGACCCGCTTCATCGCGTTGATCCTTGCCACGCTCGTCGCCGGCCTGTCCGCCGCCGCTTTCGTCGCTTCGAGCGCGACGTTCGACGGGCGTGAGTCGCGGGCACGGGCGCGCACCCCGGTCATGGCCGAGGGGGGCCGGCAGGCGAAGGCGCTCTGGAGCAGTTACGGGGAGAGCGAACACGGCCGCGAGTACAGCGTGATCGTGATCGCGCCGCTCACCGACGACGCCCCGCTGCCCCCCGGCCTCGACCGCTGGCCCGCCCCCGGCCAGGCGTACTTGTCCCCGGCGCTGGCAGAAGGGCCGGGCTCGGAGAACTACGCGGGCCGCTACGGGAAGGTGGTGGGCCGCATCGGCGGGAGCGGACTTGCCACGCCCGGCGAACGCCTCGTCTACACCCGCCCGAGCGCCGGCCTGCTGAACACCGCCCCACGTGAGCGGATCAGCGGGTTCGGATCGTCCGTCGGCCCCGCGTTCGGTGACGTAAAGGACATCGGAGAGGGCAAGGAGAAGGGGCTCGCCATGATCATGGCGCTGCTGCTGGGACTGCCCTCGGTCGTCCTGGCCGTCGCCGCCGCACGGCTGGGGGCCCACGGCCATGACCGGCGTGCCCGGCTGCTCGACTGCCTGGGGGCGGGCAGACGGCGCCGCTTCTGGATGGACCTGGGCGCCTGCGCGCTCCCCGTCGCGCTCGGCACCGCGCTCGCGGCGCTGCTCCTCATTCCCGCCCTGCTGACGGACATCACCCTGCCCTGGATCGACTACACCCTGGCGGCCGCGGACCTGCGGCGGGCGGCCGGGCCGCTCCTGGGCGTGGTCATCGGCGCGGGGCTCGCGGTGCTCGCCACCTCCCTGCTGCTCCAGCCCGCCACCCGTCGCCGCACGAGGGCGCGCCGGGCTCCGCACCCGTCCGGCGGTCTCCTGCGCACGGTGGCTCTGGTCGCCTGCCCCTGCTTCTTCGCCCTGTCGGTGCTGTCGGGCCTGATGCGCCACAGCAACCAGTCCCCGATCCTCTACGTCATCGCCGTGCTGGGCGCACTCGCCACCCTGCCGTCGGTGATCGCCGTACTCATCGCCCGCGCGGCCCCGCGCCTGGCCAACGCGGCGCGGCGCGGGGGCAGCGCCGGGCAGTTGATCGCCGCGCGGTCGCTGGCCGCACGCCCGGGGGTGGTCGTGCGCCTCGTCTCCACGCTGGTCGTCGCCATCGGTGTCATCGGCCAGACCCAGCTGATCACCAGCATGCTCGACAACCGCTCGGGCGACACCCGCGTACTCGACTCGACGGAGGGCCGCAGCATGGCAACGGTGCATGCCACCGAACGCGCCCGCCCCAGCGGGGAGTTCCGTGCCGCGCTGCCTCCCGGCATCCGCGTCATTTCGCTCGGGCACGTGAACGCTCCGTCGGGCGGCCCGAGCAGCGCGAGGACGATCCAGGCGCCGTGCCCCGACCTCGCCGCGCTCCGCCTGCCCTGCCCCGCGCCCGGTGCCACCGCCGAGGTCGGCTTCGGTTCGCTCGACCGGCGGTTGACGACGAGTACGTACAGCGACTTCGGCGACGCGCCCGCCATCGTCCGCACCGGTGAGGCCACGCGCCTGGAACCGCAGGACCTCTGGCTCCTCGTCTTCACCGATCGGGCGGATCCCCTGGACATCCCGGAGCTCAAACGCGTGGCCCGGCTGTCCCTGAGCACCGATGCCGTGGTCCGGTCGCTGGCCGAGGGAAACCAGTCCTACACCCTGGGCCACCAGGCCCGCTGGCTGCCCTTCCTCGGCACCGCCGGCACCCTCGTCATCGCCCTGGCCATGACGTTCTCGGCGCTCTCGGAGTTTTTGCGCTTCTCGCGCGACCTGGCACCCGTGGCCGTGCTCACCGGCCACGGTCACGTATTCGGCGCGACCGCGCGCTGGGCGCTCGGCCTGCCGACGCTCGCGGCCGGCGCCGCCGGGATCGCTGCGTACGTCGTGCTGGCCCAGCCCGTCAGCGGCGGCCCCGAGGGAGCCGACCTGTCGGGAACGCTCTGCCTGATGTTCCTGCTGCTCACCACGGCGCTCGCCGTCACGACCGTGCTGGCCGCGCGCACCGCGGCGCTGCGGGAAGCCGGCGTCTGGAGGCCGAGGGCGGACTGACGGGGCGCTCGCCGCCGGACCGCTCCCACGTGTCGATTCCCCTGAGGGCGGCCTCGGGGAAGAGCCGAAGAGGCCGCCGAAAAGAGGTGGCCGACAAAGAGGCCGCCCCCGCTCCCCGCGCGGTCGGCGGCGGGGAGCGGGGGCGGCTCGGCGACGGCAGGTCAGTTGCTGTCGCCCTTGCGTTCGCCCAGGGTGATGGTGACCGTGGACTCCTTGCCGTCGCGCTTGTACGTCACCTGGACCTCGTCACCCGGCTTGTGCGTCCAGATCTCGCTGATGAGCGTCGGCCCGCTGTCGATCGGCATGTCGCCGAACTTGGTGATGACGTCGCCCGCCTTCAGGCCCGCCTTGTCCGCCGGGCCGCCCGGGGTGATCGGCTGCTGGCTCCCGCTGCCCTGCGGGGAGATCTGGGCGCCGTCGGTGCCGCCGCCCGGGGCCATGCCGGTGCCCTGCTGGATGCCGACGGACGCGCCGATCACCGGGTAGACCGGCTGCCCGGTCTTGATGAGCTGCTCCGCGACGTTCTTGGCCTGGTTGATGGGGATGGCGAAACCGAGGCCGATCGAGCCCGCCTGCGACTGGCCGCCCATGCCGCCGGTGCCCGCCGACTGGATCGCCGAGTTGATGCCGATGACCGCGCCGGCCGAGTTGATCAGCGGGCCGCCCGAGTTGCCCGGGTTGATGGAGGCGTCGGTCTGGAGGGCGCTCATGTAGGAGGCCTTGGAGTTCTGCCCGTCGCTGGAGGCCACCGGGCGGTTCTTGGCGCTGATGATGCCGGTGGTGACGGTGTTGGAGAGCCCGAAGGGCGCGCCGATGGCGATCGTCGAGTCGCCGACCGCGACCTTGTCCGAGTTGCCGAGGGACAGCGGCTTCAGGTTCGCCGGGGCGTTCTTCAACTTGATGACGGCCACGTCGTAGCCCTGTGCGCGGCCCACCACTTCGGCGTCGTACTTCTTGCCGTCGGAGAACGTCGCCGACAGCTTGCCGCCGCTCGCGGCGGAGGCCACCACGTGGTTGTTCGTGAGGATGTGGCCTTCCTTGTCGTAGATGAAGCCGGTGCCTGTGCCGCCTTCGCCGTCGCTGCCCTGGGCGTCGATGGTCACCACGCTGGGCAGCGAAGCGGCGGCGACTCCGGCGACCGTGCCCGGGTCGCGCTTGAAGTCCTTGGGGGTGTCGGACGACGCCACCGTGGTGGAGCCCGATCCTCCGTTGTCGCGGTCCGCGGCGAAGTAGCCGATGGCCCCGCCGATGCCGCCGGCCACCAAGGCTGCCGCCACGACCGCGGCGATCAGACCGCCACCGCGCCTGCGCGGAGCAGGCGGCTGCGGGGCGCCCCAGGGCTCGCCCGGGTTGCCGGCGCCTCCGCCTCCGTAGGAGGGCAGCGTGGGAGGGGGCGGCGGCCACCCGGCGCCACCCTGCTGCGGGGGCGCCGACTCGTGCGCCGTGTGCGCCTGCTGCGCCGGCGCGTCCGGAGTCGCGGGCATCGGCGTGGTGGCCGGGTCCGGGGCGGACGACGGGGTCGCCCCGGCCGACGGCGCCACGGGTTCGTGGACGAGCGTGCTCTCCGCATCGGCGGGCGCGGCGCCCGAGGGGGCGGGGGCGGCGGGAGCTGCGGCGGGCTCGGGAGGTGCAGCAGGTGCAGACGACGGGGCAGGCGGGACGGCCGGGACCGCGGTGCCCTCGTTCTCGGTGCTCACAGCTTGCTCTCCTCGGTTTTCCACTCGGTCTTGGGGACGGTCTGACGGGCTGGCTGAGCGTCGGTGCGGTTGCGCCTGGTGCGGCGCTGGGTGTGGTGCTCGGTGTCGCTGCCGTGCGCCGGCGTGGAGCCCGGCAACGACCATGGTGCGCCAAGGGTCCGACATCGGACCCCGCACCGTGCGGATGACTCCGCTCAGCTTTTCCCACCGCACGTCAGGCCACTGTAAGCAGGAGCTGTGTATTCGTGCGCCAACCTGTGACCCGGCGGTGGCACGATGACGCGGTGACCCAAGCACGGCAGCACAGCCCGCACACCCCCGACCCCGCCCGCGTCCAGGTGGTCGCCCACCGAGGAGCCTCCGAGGACGCCCCCGAGCACACGCTCGCCGCGTACATGAAGGCGATCGAGGACGGGGCCGACGCCCTGGAATGCGATGTCCGCCTCACCGCCGACGGCCACCTCGTCTGCGTCCACGACCGGCGTGTCAACCGCACCTCCAACGGCCGTGGCGCCGTGTCCACCCTGGAGCTCTCCGAACTCGCCGCGCTCGACTTCGGCTCCTGGAAGGACAGCGAGGAGAGCCCGGACTGGGGGGACCGCGAGTTCACCTCCGTCCTGACCCTGGAGCAGCTGCTCGAACTCGTCGCGGACGCCGGTCGCCGGGTCGAGCTGGCCATCGAGACCAAGCACCCCACCCGCTGGGCCGGCCAGGTCGAGGAGCGGCTGCTGCACCTCCTCAAGAGGTTCGGCCTCACTCAGCCGCCGCCGGCCGATGAAACCTCCCCGGTCCGCATCATGAGTTTCTCCGCGCGCTCCCTGCACCGGGTGGCGGCGGCCGCGCCCGACATCCCGACCGTCTACCTGATGCAGTTCCTGTCGCCGCGGCTGCGCGACGGACGGCTGCCGGCGGGCGCCCGGATCGCCGGCCCGGGCATGCGGATCGTGCGCAACCACCCCGCCTACATCGAGCGGTTGCACCGCGCGGGGCACCGGGTGCACGTCTGGACGGTGAACGAACCCGAGGACGTGGACCTGTGCGTAAGCCTCGGAGTGGAGGCAATCATCACCAACCGCCCGAAACAGGTCTTGTCCCAACTGGGCCGGATGTAACGCCCCTTACAGGGTGTGCACCGGCGCGTTCGCTCCGTGGGCGACCGTGACGAATGCGTCGCCCGGCGCCGGTTGGCCGGTTTCCGGTCCAGTCCATTGGGGCATCCACACCGTGGCGTGGGGCGAAGGAGGTCTCGGGGGTGGCGTTGGTGGTGGCACAGGAGGTGCCCACGTCGTCGAGCATGGCCGTATCCCATGGCCCTGCGGGCGTGGGCAAGGCACGACACCGGATGCGCGAGCAGCTGCTCGGCAACGGAGTGTCCGAGCCGGTCGTCGACGATGCCGTTCTGATCCTTTCCGAACTGCTCAGCAACGCCTGCCGGCACGGCAGACCGCTGGGGCGGGCCGACATAGGTGAGGGCGACATCAAGGCGGCCTGGCACATCGACACGGCGGGGCGGCTGACCGTCGAGGTCACGGACGGAGGCGGCCCGACACGGCCCGTCCCGGCCACTCCGTCGGTGACCGCGCGCGGCGGCCGGGGGCTGAACATCATCAGCGCTCTCGCCCAGGACTGGGGTGTGCGGGACAGCGCGTCCGGCGAGGTCACGGTGTGGGTGATCATCACGGCGGCGCACCGTCACGACGATTTCGCTACGCGCGTCGCAGGACCGGCGACGGTGGCGGGCCTTGAGTTCGCGGACGCCTTCGACGACCTGGACTGAGAGCGGCCCGCCCGGAACGGAGGCCGCCCGGCCGGGGCGCCCGATCGGCTCCGGTGGGGCGGGTGGCCGGCTCCGGCGGGACGGATGGCCGACACCGGCCCGGGGCGGGTGACCGACACCGGCCCGGGGCGGGTGACCGACACCGGCCCGGGGCGGGTGACCGACACCGGCCCGGGGTGGATGGCCGCACCGGCAGGACGGTGACCAACACTGGCCCAAGGTGAATGGCCGCACCGCCGGGGCGGGTGGCCGACGCCGCCGCCTCCCGGCGGTTCCTACGGCTAGGCTCGCGCCCGACACAGCGACACCGCACCACCGCAGTCGGGAGAGAGCCACACCATGGCCAAGAAGCGTCCGCAGACGAAGGCCGGCAAGCCGCAGATCAGCGACGGGGAGATTCCGGTCGTCGGGGCCCGCGAGCCCTGCCCCTGCGGCTCCGGCCGCCGTTACAAGGCGTGCCACGGACGCGCCGCGTCGCACGCCGTGACCGAGCTGGTCCAGCGTCCCTTCGAGGGCCTGGCCGGCGAGTGCGACTGGGTCGCGCTGCGCGAGCTGGTCCCCGCCGCCACCGTGCCGCTGACGCTGAAGGACGAGCTGCCCGACGGCGTGCCGTCCGTGACGCTCGCGACCGTGCTGCCCATGGCGTGGCCCGCGCTGCGCCGCGAGGACGGGTCGGTGCTGCTCGGCCTCCAGAACGACACGCCCTCCGGCGACCTGAGCCGCGACCTCGCCGACACGCTGCGCCGCGCCCTGGTGGCCGAGCCCGGCTCGCCGGTCGCCGCGCAGCGCGCCGAGCCGGACGGACCCCGCCTCCAGGACCTGCTCGACCCGGACGCCGCGTTCGAGCCGGAGGTGTACACGGGCTTCGAGTTCTGGGTGCCGGACGCCGAGAACGCCGCCGCCGAGGTCGCGGCCTCCCTGGAGCGGGCCAACGCCGCCGCGATCCCGACCGTACGGCTGACCTCGGTCGACTCCTCGTACTGGTGCGAGGCGCCCGAGAAGAACCACCTGCGGTGGGTCATGCCGCACCCCGAGGAGAAGCTGCTCGACGCGCTGGCCCGGCTGCACGCGGCCGGCACGTCCTCGCTCGGCGAGGGGACCCGGCTCGTCGGCTCCTTCCGGGCGCACGGCCTGACCGTGCCGGTCTGGGACCTGCCGTCCGGGATGACGGCCGAGGAGTGCGAGAAGCCGGCCGCCGCGTTCGCCGAGCGGCTTGCCGGGGCGCTCACGAACGAGGAGCCGCTGACCGCCGAGGAGCGCCGCGCCAGGGGCGGCCTCACCAACCGCCAAGTGACGCTCAGCTGAGAGTGACGACCGGGGCACCGACGGGCCGTGGACAGGTGACCCCTGTCACAACTCCCCGTTCCCAGAGGTGAATCGGTGTCTGAATTACCGAGATCGAATTTGCGAACGACCGATCTCTTGTTACGGTTCTAAGAGCCCGGTCGCTGGTGCATCCCCCGTCGCCAGCGATCGGGCCCTTCCATGTGCGGGCTCGTTCAACGAGCCGCGGGTTCTGTGGAGTTGCTGCCGGAACGCAACAGGAGCGGTGAGTCCTCCCCCTCCTCCGCGAACTCCGCCACCGCCGCATACGCTCCCGTCCCTGCTGTCCGTGCGGGGCCGCTCTGGTGCGGGGTTTCGCAGGAATTCGGCTGGTCGTCGGCCGCGACCTCGCAGTTCGTCTCCAGCGTCCGGCCGTCCGGGCCCATCAGTGTGAGCACGGAGCTCAGCTCCTCGCCGGTGGCGTTGCGGTAGTAGGTACGCGCCCAGGTCTCGCGCCCCTGGCTCAGTACACAGGTCTGCGCCTCGACTCCTTCGGGAGAGACCAGTTCGGGCCCGCACCGCGACGCCGTGTCCTGCGGGGACTTCGGCAGTGGCCTGTTCACCCGCGCGAGGACGTGAGCGAGGGGGCTTTTTGCGTCATCCGCCGCGCCTCCTTTCTCGGGCCCTCCCGCGGGCCCCGCCGAGGCGGCCAGTGGCAGCAGCACGGTGCCCACCACGACGGCCGCGAGTCCGGCCACGCGGAGGTGCTGGAGATTCATGGGGGACCCACTTGCCCTGGAATTCCGGATGGTGGGCCGAAGATATCCAGGGAAACCGGGCGCCCTGCGGTGCGCGCGCCCAATTCCCGTACAACCAGGGCCCGCTCGCACCCGAAAGAGTGAAGGCGGCTCGGGAACCGAACCGCCTTCTCGCTCATTGGGCAGGCCCGGGCCCGCATGTGCCACGGACCCGCCCCGCACCCGTCGCCATGCCCTCCGTACGCCTGTCGGCTCCCGCCGTCAGGGCTCCGGCCGGCTCCCGCCGTCAGTACGCCAGCCGGCTCCCGCCGTCCGGTGCACTGGTGCTGGCCTCCACCAGCGCGTCCACCACCGCCTCCACGTCCGGCAGCCAGGGCCCGGTGGAGCCCAGCGGGGGCCGCTCCCAGCGGACCTGCCCCGTGCCGGTCCCCGAAGGCGGCAGCACCAGATATCCGCCCTCGCTGTGGAAGCGCAGCGAACTGGGCACCCAGTCCTTGGAGTACAGGAGCTCGCCCAGGCGTTCCATCGAGTACGGCGCCACCAGGAGCGACCACCGGGTGGGGCTCGCCACGACCGGGCCGAGCCGCACGCCCATGGCGTCCAGGGCGGCGAGCGCCCGGGCCCCGGCGTCGGCCGGGAGGCTGATGGCGCAGGGTGCGCCGGCGCCGGTGGCGAGCAGGACCGGCGCGGTCGGCCGGTTCGTCCACCACCAGCGGATCATGCGCTCGTCGGTGGTCGCCGCGAGCAGCACGGGGTCGAAGGGGTGCGCCCCCGGCACCACACATTCAGGGTCGGGGCAGGCACAGCCGCGGCCGTCCCCGGCCAGTCCCACACCGGGGAGCACGGGCCATTTGCATCGGGTCGCACAGGTCAGCGCGGCGCCGAGCTGAGCAGCCCTCTCACTGCGCCAAAACCGGAACCTGCGTCGCCTTCCGAGGATCTCGCGCATGGGCGCTCGTTCCTTTCCGTTGAACGCCGAGTCCACATCACACCGTGTGTGCACAATTTGTCTGCGCGTACTTGCTCCGTGAGCAGGCGGTGGGGGTGCCCGCCGAGATGGATCATGGGCCATCACCTCGGGTGGCGACGGCCACTGCCCGTAACCATTTAAAGCATGGCGAAGGGTGGCGCGTGCATGGCGCTTGCCGTCCTGCGGGCAAAAACCCCGCCGCTCGGGGATGAGGCGGGCCGGTCGGCACTTAAGACGCCCAGGCCGACCGCAAGGTTCCGCGGCATCCTCAACTGCCCCGGACCACACCGATTACGTACCCAACGCGGTTGAAACGACGCACAGTTGAACGTTGTCAGTCGACCCCAAGGCTGGGCCACCAGGGTCATTTTTTGGCCAAGTTGGACGCCCCACGGACACCAATAGTCCCGCTATGACAATGCTGGACATCCCCTCACTTGTGCGTGTACATGTGGATGCATTGATAGCGGCGCAGAATGACATGGGGGTTTGCGATGCTATTGCGCAAAATCGACCAGTCGGAAAGCCGGCAGCCATGAGCGCCCCACACCTGCCGAAAGTGGCTGGAATCAATCCAGCTGTTCCGCCTCCGGCGCACACTCACGCGCCCCTGCCCTCACCCGTCGCCCAGACCCCACCCGGTGCGATGCTCCAGGACCGGCTCGCCGGCTGGGTCTCCGACCTCACCACGCTGCACGAACTCACCGAACGGCTGGCCCGCACCACCGCGCTCGACGCCGCCCTCGACGAACTCCTCAAGGCGGGCGCCGCCCTGGTCGGCGCGCGGCGCGGCCTGGTCGTCATGGAACCCGCGGACGGGCTCGGCCCCGCCGTCACCACCGGCCTCGGGCTCGCCCACGCCGACCTCGGCCACATCGAGACCGTGCCGCGCAGCGCCACCGCGTACGGCCGGATCCTGGACGGGCTGCCCGGTGCCGACGGCGGGCCCGACCTCATGACGGACCCGGACGGCCTCGACCCCCGCCACCGCGAGGTCGCCGCCCGCCTCGGCTACGCCGCCAGCTACGCGCTGCCCCTCACCACCGAAGGCGCGGGCCGGCTCGGCGCCGCCGTCTGGTTCTACGACGAGAGCGCGGAGCCCGTCGAGCGCCAACAGCACCTGGTCGGCCTCTACATCCGCTACGCCGCCGAACACGTGGCCCGCCTCGTCGAGCTCGAACGCGCCCGCACCCACATGGCGACCGTCGCCGAGGAGCTGCTGCCCAGCCGGCTGCCCCGCGTCGCCCGCGTCCAGCTCGCCGCCCGGCACCGCACCGGGCCGCGGGGCGGCGGCGACTGGTACGACGCGCTGCCGCTGCCCGAGGGCGCGCTCGGCCTCGCGGTCGGCTCCGTCACCGGGTCGGGCCCGAGCGCCGTGGCCGCGATGGGCCGGCTGCGCGCGAGCCTTCGGGCGTACGCCGTCATGGAGGGCGAGGACCCCGTCGCGGTCCTCTCCGACCTCGAACTGCTGCTGCGCCTGACCGAGCCCGCCCGCTCGGCCACCGCCCTGTTCGCCTACTGCGAGCCCGCCCGGCGCACCATCGTGCTCGCCGGGGCCGGGCATGCCCCGCCCCTGATCATCGGGGAGCGGCGCACCGAGTTCATCGAGACCTCCCTCTCGGCGCCGCTGGGCATGCTGGCCTGCTGGGAGGCGCCGAGCGTGGAGGTCGCTCCCGGCCCAGGAGAAACGGTGCTGCTGTACACGGACGGCCTGCTGCGCCGCACCGGCGACCCCATGGACCGGGCCTTCGCCCGGCTGCACGCGGCCGCGGCGAGCGTCCCCAAGACGGTGCGCGACGACCCGGACGCCGTGCTCGACCACGTGCTGCGCACCGTGCTGCCCGACGGTCTCGACGAGCGGGACGACGCCGAGGACGTGGTGATGCTGGCCGCCCGCTTCGCCTAGGGGGTGTCTGGTGGATCAGGGTCGGTCAGGGCGCGGCGTCTGGTGCGGTGCATCGCAAGGCGCCGGAACGGCTTGATAGCGGAGCTATCGGGGCGTTTCGGCAACGCCGCGAGGTGCCGTGCCAGACGCCGCGCCCCCGGCCATGGTCCACCAGACACCCCCTAGTGGCGCCGCCCGAAGTAACAGGCACTACGGCCCTGGACCCTTTTCCGCACGCCCGTACGATGGGTGATGGTTCCCCGTGATCTCTTCCCAGCCCCGGGGGAGTCCGACGTCGTACTAGTGGAGGCAGACCGTGGCCGACCAGCTCACCCCGGAGACCCCGGAGATCCCGGAAGAAGCGGACGAGCAGCCGATCCAGCAGCGGAAGAACGGCCTGTACCCGGGCGTGTCCGACGAGCTGGCCGAGAACATGAAGTCCGGCTGGGCCGACACCGAGCTGCACGGCCTGGAGCCGATCGCGCAGGCCGGCCACACCGCCGACCGCCGCGCCGCGCTCTCCCGGCGCTTCCCGGGCGAGCGTCTGGTGATCCCCGCGGGCAACCTGAAGACCCGCTCGAACGACACCGAGTACAGCTTCCGCGCCTCGACCGAGTACGCGTACCTGACCGGCGACCAGACCGAGGACGGCGTGCTCGTCCTGGAGCCGGCCGGCGACGGGCACGAGGCGACGCTCTACCTGCTGCCCCGCTCCAACCGCGAGAACGGTGAGTTCTGGCTGTCCGGCACGGGCGAGCTGTGGGTCGGCAGGCGCCACTCGCTGGCCGAGGCCGAGCAGCTGCTCGGGCTGCCCGCCAAGGACGTCCGCGAGCTGGCCGCCGCCCTGACCGAGGCCACGGGCCCGGTCCGGTGCGTACGCGGTCATGACGCGTCCATCGAGGCCGCGCTCACCGACAAGGTCACCGCCGAGCGCGACGAAGAGCTGCGGGTGTACCTGTCCGAGGCGCGCCTGGTGAAGGACGCGTTTGAGATCGCGGAGCTGCAAAAGGCGTGCGACTCGACCGCGCGCGGCTTCGAGGACGTCGTGAAGGTGCTCGACAAGGCCGAGGCGACCAGCGAGCGCTACATCGAAGGAACGTTCTTCCTGCGCGCCCGCGTCGAGGGCAACGACATCGGCTACGGCTCGATCTGCGCCGCGGGCCCGCACGCCACCACCCTGCACTGGGTGCGCAACAACGGCGAGGTCCGCTCCGGCGACCTGCTGCTGCTCGACGCCGGCGTGGAGACCAACGAGCTCTACACCGCCGACATCACCCGCACCCTGCCGATCAACGGCACCTTCTCGCCGCTCCAGCGCAAGATCTACGACGCGGTGTACGAGGCCCAGGAGGCCGGTATCGCGGCCGTCAAGCCGGGCGCCGCCTACCGCGACTTCCACGACGCAGCCCAGCGCGTGCTCGCGGAGAAGCTGGTCGCGTGGGGGCTGTGCGGCGACCTGGACGTCGAGAAGGTCCTGGAGCTCGGCCTCCAGCGCCGCTGGACGCTGCACGGCACCGGCCACATGCTCGGCATGGACGTCCACGACTGCGCGGCCGCGCGCACCGAGACGTACGTCGGCGGCGACCTGGAGCCGGGCATGTGCCTCACGGTCGAGCCGGGTCTGTACTTCCAGGCGGACGACCTGACCGTGCCCGAGGAGTACCGCGGCATCGGCGTGCGGATCGAGGACGACATCCTGGTCACCGAGGACGGCCATGTGAACCTGTCCGCCGCGCTGCCGCGCCGCGCGGACGAGGTCGAGGCGTGGATGGCGCAGGTCAAGCAGGCCTGATCCACCGGCTTCCGCCACCCGGCGGGGCCGGCCGCCGGCCCGCCGTCGCGTGCGTCACGGGGGCGCGCCGCTCAGGACACCTTGAGCAGCGCGCCCTCGCGCCATTTGAGGATCTTGTCGAAGCTGACCACCGCGCCCCGGCCCGGCCGGTTCCTGAAGTGCACATGGTCGGCGAGCTGTTCGATCAGGCCGAGGCCCCTGCCGTGTTCGGGCAGACAGCCGGTTCTGGACGGCACCGCGGTGCGCCGGGCACGCCGTGCGGGGAAGCCCGGGCCCGAGTCGGCGACCTCGATGCGGCACTTCTCGCCGTCGAGGTAGGCCGTCACCCGGTACGCCGCCGACGCGCCCCCCGACACCGTGTCCCCGCCGTGTTCGACCGCGTTCGCACAGGCTTCGCTGAGCGCGACCGACAGGTCGTAGGAGATGTCGGGGTCGACCCCGGCGGTCTCCATGGTGCCGAGCAGAAGACGACGGGCGAGCGGCACGCTCGCGGCCTCACGCCGCAAGTGGAGGGACCACCAGATGCTCATGCTCCAGCCTCCTGGCTGCGGCGCTGTGGCTCGACATAGTCCTTCTCTCTACGGGCGCAGTATTGCCGCAACTACTCGCCCGTAAGCGCCCTCTTGACGTGATGGCGCCCGTTCGGCGGATGTACGCGCCCCTCACGCCGGTGTAAAGCCCCCTGGAACCCCCTCGTCCGCCACGCCCGGAACCGGTCACCTGAACCAAAGGCGACCTTTTGGACCTGCCGTAGGGAGCGGGTAAGCCCAGTGCGATGATGGCCCCGCCATGTCTTCCCTCCACGCTCCAGCAGGCGCCGGTCTCCGGCTGCTCAGAGCCGCGGTGTTCGCCGCGGTCTGCGTCGTGCTGTCCGCGATGGGGCACGTCATGGCGGCCTGTGCGACCGTCCCCTGGTGGACGCTGCTCGCCGGCTTCCTCGGCCTGTTCGCGGTCGTGGCCCCGCTCGCCGGGCGGGAGCGCTCGCTGCCCTCCATCGCGGGCGCACTCGCGATCGGACAGCTCGGCCTGCACACCCTGTTCGGCGTCGGCCAGCACACGGCGGCCGCCTCCGGCGACGGATCCACCGGCGACCTCCCGCTGATCCGGTTCGCCGGGCATCTTCTCTGCGGCGCCGGTGCGGCCCCGCTCAGCGCGGCGGACGCCCAGCGCATCGTGAGCAACGCGGGCATCGACCCGTCAAGGATCACCGCCTCCGGCCACGCCGCCGGGCCCGGCATGGCCCAGATGGCCGACCTGATGCCGGGCATGACAGGGACAGGGCCGGCCTCCGCGCACTCGGCCTCGCTCGCCGCCTCGCTGTTGCCCACCCTGCCCATGCTGCTCTGCCACCTGCTGGCCGCGCTCGCCACGGGGTGGCTGCTGCGGCGCGGCGAGGCCGCCCTGTTCGGCGCGGTACGGCTGGCCGCCGAGTCCGTCACGGTCGCGGCGCAGGACACCTTCGTACGCTGTCTGCGCCGCGCCCTGTCCTTCGCCGCCGCACTGTGCGCCGGCCTCCTCGCGGCGGCCGGACAGGGCCCCCGCGTCCCCCTCGCGGACCCCCGCGGGACGCCTGCCCCGTCCGGGGCGGCACTTCAGCACTCGGTGATCAGGCGCGGGCCGCCCGCGGCGTACGCCCTCACGGCCTGAACGCGGCCCACTCCTCTCACGTACCGCAGGAGTGGTGTCGCGGATCCCCGCGCACCCGTGCGCGGTGGACGTCCCCACCCTTCCTGCTCATTGGAGTGTCTTCGCCATGAACGCTGCCCGTACGCGCACCCGTATCGCCCTCGTCGGCTCCGTCGCCGCCGGCTCCGTCCTGCTGCTCTCGGGAACGGCCTTCGCCCACGTCACCGTGCAGCCCGAGGGAGCAGCCGCCAAGGGCGGTTACGCCGTCGTCGACTTCAAGGTGCCCAACGAACGCGACAACGCCAAGACGGTGAAGGTCGAGGTCAACTTCCCGACCGACCACCCGCTGGCCTCCGTCATGCCGGAGCCGGTACCGGGCTGGAACGTCGAGGTCACCAAGTCCAAGCTCGACAAGCCACTGACCGTGCACGGCAAGCAGATCAACGAAGCCGTCACCAAGGTGACGTGGAGCGGCGGCACCATCGAAGCCGGCCAGTTCCAGAAGTTCCCGCTGTCCATCGGCTCGCTGCCCACCGACACCGACCAGCTCGTCTTCAAGGCCCTCCAGACGTACTCCAACAACGAGGTCGTGCGCTGGATCGAGGAGCCGAAGCAGGGCGCCGCCGAGCCCGCGAACCCGGCGCCCACGCTCAAGCTGACGGCCGCCGCCGCGGACAACGGCGGCGCGGCGCCCGCCGACGCCAAGAGCGCGGCCGGCCAGAAGGCCTCGGCGTCGTCCTCCTCGGACACCGACACCACGGCCCGCATCCTGGCGGTCGTGGGCATCGTCGTGGGCGCCGCAGGTGTGGCCTTCGGCGTGTTCGCCGGCCGACGCCGCTCCGCCTGACCCGCCCCCTGCACCCCTTCGATCGCCAGAGACCGGAACATCACCTCATGCGCACCAAGACCGCGCTGACTGCCGCCGCCCTCGCGGTGGCAGCGGCGCTCACCCTGACCGCGTGCGGCAGCAGCGGTGACGGCGGCTCCGACAGCCCCGTCGCCGATGTCTCCGTCCCCCCGAAGACCCAGGCCGCGACCCTGCTCGACCGGCCGTTCGCCAAGCCCGACTTCGTCCTCACGGACACCAACGGCAAGAAGTTCGACTTCCGAGCCGAAACCAAGGGCAAGCCGACGCTCATCTACTTCGGCTACACCCACTGCCCGGACGTCTGCCCGCTCACCATGGGCAACATCGCCGTCGCCAAGAAGTCGCTGCCCAAGGCCGACCAGGACAAGCTCCAGGTCGTCTTCGTGACCACCGACCCCGAGCGTGACACCCCCGCCTCGCTCGGCACGTGGCTCAAGGGCCAGGACCCGTCCTTCATCGGCCTGACCGGCGACTTCGCCACCATCCAGAAGGGTGCGCGCGCGATCGGCATCGGCATCGACCCGGCCACCAAGGACAAGGACGGCAAGGTCGTCTCGATGCACGGGGCCCAGGTCATCGCCTTCTCCCCCAAGACCGACCAGGGCTACGTCCTGTACGGCGAGGACGCCACCATCGCCGACTACACCAAGGACCTGCCGAAGATCATCAAGGGGGAGAACCCGTGAACCGCCGCACCACCCGCTCGACCGTCGCCGCCGTCATAGCCCTGTCCGCGGGCCTCGTACTCGCGGGTTGCTCCGACAGCGCGGAGGCCACGCCGAAGCTCCAGGTGAGCGACGCGTTCATGCCGGCGCCGACCAGCGACATGGCCGGCGGTTTCCTGGTCGTCAAGAACGACAGCAAGACCGCCGACAAGCTCACCAAGGTCACCAGCGACCTCTCCGACGACATCACGATCCACGAGACGAAGAACCAGAAGATGCAGGAGGTGAAGTCCTTCGACATCCCCGCGAACGGCGAACTGGACCTCGAACGCGGTGGCAGCCACATCATGTTCATGGGTCTCAAGAAGAAGCCGACGCAGGGCGAGAAGGTCGCCATCGAGCTGCACTTCGAGAAGGCAGGCACGGTCAAGGTCGACCTTCCCGTGAAGGAAGCCACCTACAACCCGAAGCACCACTGAGGCCCAGAGGGACGTGAGGGACTGACATGACGGCCACCGCCCCGCCCCTTCGAACCACCACGAGCCGGCCCCTGGCGCGGCTGGTGCTCGTCACGGTGGCGCTGCTCGGCGCGCTGTTCGCGGGCGCCGCACCCGCGTCCGCGCACGCCGCACTGACCGGCAGCGACCCGAAGGAAGGGGCGGTGGTCGCGACCGCCCCCGCCCAAGTCGCCCTCACGTTCTCCGAGGGCGTCGCCCTCGACGCCAACTCCATCCGCGTCCTTGATCCCACGGGCAAGCGCTCCGACACCGCCGAACTGGTCAACCTGTGCAGCGGCGACGTCGTCAAGTACGGCGTCCGGCTGCGCACCGGCATCCCCAACGGCACCTACACCGTGGCCTGGCAGGCCATCTCCGCCGACAGCCACCCGGTCTCCGGCGCCTTCACCTTCTCCATCGGCGCCCCGTCCGCGACTGCCGCTGTGCTGCCCAGCCAGGAGGCGGGCGGCGGCCTCGTCGGCGTCCTGTACGGCATCGCGCGCTACGCGGCGTACGCCGGCTTCGTGCTCCTCGTCGGCGGCGCGGCCTTCGTGCTGGCCTGCTGGCGCCGGGGCGCGAGCGTCGGCCCGGTGCAGCGCGTCGTCGTCGGCGGCTGGCTCACGATGACCGCCGCCACCCTCGCGATGCTGCTGCTCCGCACCCCCTACACCGGCTCCGGCAAGCTCTCGGACGCCTTCGACCTGGGCGGGCTTCGGGCCGTCCTGGAGACCAAACCGGGCGCGGCGCTCGTGTCGCGGCTGCTGCTGCTCGGCGCCGCCGCCCTGTTCGTGTCCGTGCTGTTCGGCGCGTACGCCAGGCGGGACGAGGAGAGCGAGCAGGACGAGAAGCAGGACCTCACCTTCGGCCTTGCCATCGGCGGCGCCGTGGTCGCCGCCGGGCTCGCCGCGACATGGGCCCTGGCCGAACACGCCTCCACCGGCCTCCAGCCCGGCATCGCCATGCCCGTCGACGTGCTGCATCTGCTGGCCGTGGCGGCCTGGCTCGGCGGACTCGCCACGCTGCTCGTCGCACTCCACCGCGTCCCGGACATCGAGCGCGCGGCGGTCAGGCGGTTCTCACGCGTGGCGTTCACCAGTGTGAGCGTCCTCGCGGCGACCGGCCTCTACCAGTCCTGGCGCCAGGTCGGCACCTGGTCGGCGCTCGTCGACACCACGTACGGGCAGCTGCTGCTCGTCAAGGTCGCCCTGGTGGGCGTCCTGGTCGGGACCGCTTCGGTGTCCAAGCGGTGGACCGCGCGCCTGTCGGAGCGCCCGGCGCCGCAGGCCGAGACCGCCGCGCTCGTCGAGCAGCGGGCCGGCGAACCGGAGCCCGTCACCGTCCCCGACGACGGCAAGGACGCCAAGCGGGCGGCCCAACTCGCGCGCCAGCGGGCCGCGATGAGCACCGCACGCGAGAAGCGGGCGCGCGACGCCGACCCCGGCCGCAGCGGGCTGCGCCGCACGGTCCTGGCCGAGGCCGGGGTCGCCGTGGTGCTGCTCGGCGTGACGACCGTGCTCACCTCGACCGAGCCGGCCCGTACCCAGGAGGCCGTGGACCGCCTGAAGGCCGGGTCCCAGGTCGCCGTCGCGGACCGGCCCGTGGACATCCGGCTGCCGTTCGACACCGGCGGCCAGAACGGCAAGGGCACCGTCCAGCTCACCCTCGACCCGGGCCGCACCGGCGCCAACGACCTGCGCGTCAATCTGGAGGACCCGGCGGGCAAGCCGAAGGACGTCCCCGAGGTGAAGGTCGCCTTCACGCTGGCCGCGAAGTCCGTCGGCCCGCTGCCCGTCGTGCCCGACCGCGTGAGCGCCGGACACTGGAGCGCGAGCGGCGTGCAGATCCCGATGGCGGGCGACTGGCAGGTCTCGGTGACCGTACGCACCTCCGAGATCGATGAGACCACCGTGGACAAGAACGTCAAGATCGGCTGAGTTGAACTGACATGAGCGACACCAAGAACGCCGAGCAGGCCGGGCACTCCGAGCAGGCCGGGCACGACAAGCGGACCCCGGCCGCCCCCGCCGAGCCCGCCCTCGACATCTCCCGGCGCAGGCTGCTCGGCACCGTGGGCGCGGTGGGCGCGGCGGGTCTGGCCCTGGGCGCGGCGGGCGGCGCCGGCGCCTACGCGGCCGTCGCGACTCCGGACGACACCAGCCCGTTGACGTCGGTCGGTTCCACGGAGGTGATGTTTCACGGGAAACATCAAGCGGGGATCAGCACTCCGCTTCAGTCCACCGGCCATCTCATCGCCTTCGACCTCGCCCCCGGCGCCGGCCGCAAGGAGGCGGCCGCCCTCCTGCGGCGCTGGTCGGCCACGGCCGCCGCGCTGATGACCGGCGAGCCCGCGAGCAGCGGTGACACGGGGGTCGCCCTGGACGCCGGCCCCTCCTCTCTGACCGTCACCTTCGGCTTCGGCCACAGCTTCTTCGACCGTACGCAGCTGACCGACCGGCGCCCCACCCAGCTGGACCCGCTGCCCGACTTCTCCTCCGACCAGCTCGACCCCAAGCGCTCGAACGGCGATCTGTGGGTGCAGATCGGCGCGGACGACGCCCTCGTCGCCTTCCACGCGCTGCGCGCGATCCAGCAGGACGCCGGCTCCGCGGCGAAGGTGCGCTGGCAGATGAACGGCTTCAACCGCACCCCGGGCGCCACCAGGAAGCCGATGACCGCCCGCAATCTGATGGGCCAGATCGACGGCACCGGCAACCCCAAGGTCTCGGACACCGACTTCGAGCAGCGCATCTTCGTGCCGGACACCGGACAGCCGGCGTGGATGGCGGGTGGCTCCTACGCGGTCGTACGCCGGATCCGGATGCTCCTGGACACCTGGGAGAAGCTGCCGCTCACCGAGCAGGAGCAGGTGATCGGCCGCAAGAAGGCGAACGGCGCCCCTCTTTCGGGGGGTACGGAGACGACGGAGATGCGGCTCGACGCGTTCGGCCCGGACGGCAAGCTGCTTATCCCGGCGAACGCCCATGCCCGTATCGCCGCCCCGGAGCAGAACGGCGGCGCGGCCATGCTCCGGCGCGCCTTCTCCTACCACGACGGCGTCGCCGCGGACGGCGCCCCGGACGCGGGGCTGCTCTTCGTCTGCTGGCAGGCCGATCCGATCAGGGGATTCGTGCCGGTGCAGCGCAAGCTGGACCGGGGCGACGCGCTGTCGGCGTTCGTACGGCACGAGGCGAGCGGCCTGTTCGCGGTGCCGGGCGGCCCGCGGGCCGGGGAGTACGTGGGCCAGCGGCTCCTGGAGGGGTGAGCCGGGGCCTTCCCCACGGGGATCTGGGGCGCGTTGCGCGCCCGGAGGCGCGAGCCGGGGGCGCGAGCCGGGGGCGCCTTGCGCGAGAGCACGCCCGCCTGGTGGGACGGCCGCCCGAAGCGGTGGGTTCCGGTGACGACGGGCCATTAGTGTGAACCGCATGTCCGCCACGCGATACACGTATCTGGGTCCCGAGGGCACGTTCACCGAGGCCGCCCTGCGCACCCTCCCGGAGGCCGCGACCCGCGAACTGGTCCCGATGGTCTCCGTGCCGGCCGCCCTGGACGCGGTGCGCAACGGAGAGGCGGCCGCCGCGCTGGTCCCCATCGAGAACTCGGTGGAGGGCGGCATCACCACCACGCTCGACCAGCTGGTCTCGGGCGAGCCGTTGATGATCTACCGCGAGGTGCTGCTCTCCATCAAGTTCGCGCTGCTCGTACGCCCGGGGACCACGCTCGCGGACATCAAGTCGGTCACCGCGCACCCGGCCGCCCAGCCCCAGGTGCGCAAGTGGCTCCAGGCCCATCTGCCGGACGCGCTCTGGGAGTCGTCCGCCTCCAACGCCGACGGCGCGCGCCTCGTCCAGGAGGGCCGCTACGACGCGGCGTTCGCGGGCGAGTTCGCCGCGGCGACGTACGGCCTCGAACCGCTGATCACCGACATCCATGACGCGGTCAACGCGCAGACCCGCTTCGTGCTGGTCGGCCGCCCGGCCCGCCCGGCGGCGCCGACCGGCGCCGACAAGACCTCGGTGGTCGTGTGGCAGCGCGAGGACCACCCGGGCGCGCTGCTCGAACTGCTCCAGGAGTTCGCGGTGCGCGGGGTCAACCTGATGCTGCTCCAGTCCCGGCCGACCGGTGAGGGCATCGGCAACTACTGCTTCGCCATCGACGCCGAGGGCCACATCTCGGAGCGCCGGGTGGGGGAGGCGCTGATGGGGCTGCGGCGGATCTGCCCCGAGATCCGCTTCCTCGGCTCGTACCCGCGGGCCGAAGTGACGCTCGACGACGTACGGCCGCCGCGGACGGGGACCTCGGACACGGAGTTCGTCAAGGCGGCGGACTGGCTGGCCCGTTGCCAGGACGGCCGCGCATAGGGCCGCGGCCGGGCCCTCTTCCGTCCCGTACTGGCTCGTACCGGGCGCGTACTGGGCTCGTACTGGGCTCGGCTGCCTGTCCTGGCCCGGCTGCCTGTTCTGGCCCGGCTGCCTGTCCTACCTGCTGATTGTCGCTGTCCACAAAGTTATCCACAGCCCCGCTTCTCGACCTGTGGGTAAGTCGACAACACAATCGGACACAGTCGACAAATCCCTCTAGTGACGACACATCGGTCCACAGGGCGCCAGGGCATCTTCTGTCACCCCAATTCCCTTGATCAACTCTTTAGAGCGAGTAATTCCCACCCGAATGAGTGGGTGGAGCGGGTTTGGGAGGGGAATCACGGGCCTTGCATGCGGGTCCCGGAACGACCCCTTCCGCAGTCCACAGATTTCCCACACAGCCTGTGGATAAGTTTCCGGATGCGCACATCTCTGTGGACAAGTCCGGTGCGGGGCAAGGGAGTCGGTCAACGGTGGTCCGGAAACCGCCCCTTTCCAGGGAATAGCGTCGCTTTCCTTGACACCCGCTCACGAATTGCATGGCCACAATTCCTAATTCGGTCAATTCGGACAAAGCGACACGCGGGTGCGGCGCACCCGGGATATCGGGTGGGGTGGCAGGAGTCCGCACCGGTAGCCTGGAGGGGTGATTGACCTTCGCCTGCTCCGTGAGGACCCCGACCGTGTTCGCGCCTCCCAGCGCGCCCGTGGAGAGGACGTCGCCCTCGTCGACGCCCTGCTCTCCGCCGACGAGCTGCGCAGGTCCTCGGGCCTCCGCTTCGACGAGCTGCGCTCCGAGCAGAAGTCGCTCGGCAAGCTCATCCCCAAGGCCACGCCGGACGAGCGCGCCGAGCTCCTGAAGAAGGCCGAGCAGCTCAAGACCGACGTCAAGGCCGCAGAGGCCGCGCAGAACGAGGCCGACGAGCAGGCCAAGCAGCTGCTCCTCCAGCTCGGCAACATCGTCCACACGGACGTACCGGTCGGCGGCGAGGAGGACTTCGTCGTCCTGGAGACGCACGGCACCATCCGCGACTTCGGCGCCGAGGGCTTCGAGCCCAAGGACCACCTGGAGCTCGGCGAGGCGCTGGGCGCCATCGACGTCGAGCGCGGCGCCAAGGTGTCGGGCTCGCGCTTCTACTACCTGACCGGTGTCGGCGCGCTCCTTGAGCTCGCCCTGGTCAACGCCGCGATCGCGCAGGCCACCGAGGCCGGCTTCATCCCCATGCTGACGCCGGCGCTGGTGCGCCCGCGCGCCATGGAGGGCACCGGTTTCCTCGGCCAGGCCGCCGAGAACGTGTACCACCTGGAGAAGGACGACTACTACCTGGTCGGCACCTCCGAGGTCCCGCTCGCGGCGTACCACATGGACGAGATCCTGGACGCCGACAAGCTGCCGATGCGCTACGCCGGCTTCTCGCCGTGCTTCCGCCGCGAGGCCGGTACGTACGGCAAGGACACCCGGGGCATCTTCCGGGTCCACCAGTTCGACAAGGTCGAGATGTTCTCCTACGTCCACCCGGACGACGCGGAGAACGAGCACAAGCGCCTCCTGGACTGGGAGAAGCAGTGGCTGACCGCCCTCGAACTGCCCTTCCAGGTCATCGACGTGGCCACCGGCGACCTCGGCGCGTCGGCCTCGCGCAAGTTCGACTGCGAGGCGTGGATCCCGACCCAGGGCAAGTACCGCGAGCTGACCTCGGCCTCCAACTGCGACGGCTTCCAGGCCCGCCGCCTGTCGGTCCGCATGCGCGACACCGTCGACGGCAAGAGCAAGGTCACCCCCCTCTCCACCCTGAACGGCACGCTGTGCGCGGTGCCGCGCACCATCGTGGCGATCCTGGAGAACCACCAGCAGGCCGACGGTTCGGTGCACGTGCCGGCCGTGCTGAGGCCCTACCTGGGTGGGCGCGCCCTCCTGGAACCGAAGTAAATGCAGCCTGAAGCCGATCTCCACGGGAGCACCGCCGCTGAGCGCCCGTTCCCGTACAAGCTGATCGCGACCGACCTGGACGGGACGCTGCTGCGCTCCGACGGGTCGGTCTCACAGCGCACCCGCGACGCGCTGGCCGCCGCCACCGCGAGGGGCGCCGCGCACATCGTGGTGACCGGGCGTGCCGTGCCGTGGACCCGTCACATCCTGGACGACCTCGGGTACGACGGACTCGCGGTGTGCGGGCAGGGCGCGCAGGTCTACCACGCGGGTGAGCAGCGGCTCCTGACGTCGGTGACGCTCGACCGCCAGCTCGCGGGCCTCGCCCTGTCCAAGGTCGAGGCGGAGATCGGCCCCCTCGCGCTCGCCGCGAGCCGCGACGGCATCGACGGCGAGGTCCTGGTCGGCCCCGGCTACCAGGTCAAGGAGGGGTTGCTCAGGGCGCGCCCCTTCGACGACGTCGCCGAGATGTGGGCGGCTCCGCTGAACAAGGTCTACATCCAGCATCCCGGGTACGACGACGACGCGCTGGCGCAGATCACGCGGCAGGTGGTCGGCAGCCTGGTGGGCGTGGTCATGGCGGGCGCGGGCGTCGTGGAGCTGCTGCCGCTCGGCCTCAGCAAGGCGACGGGGCTCTCGCTGGCCGCGCGCCGGCTGGGCCGCAAGTCGGCGGACACCATCGCGTTCGGCGACATGCCGAACGACATCCCGATGTTCGGCTGGGCCGAGCACGGGGTGGCGATGGCCAACGCCCATGACGAGCTGAAGGCCGTGGCCCACGAGATCACGGCCTCGAACAACGACGACGGCATCGCCGTGGTGCTTGAGCAGTTGCTGGAGCGTTAGCTTCTGGGCGCGTCTGCCCCTGCGCCGAGCGGTCCTGCCCCCGCCGGGGGCGCCTGCCCTCGCGCCGGGGGGTGCCTGCCCTCGTGCCGGGGGCGGGCAGGCCCGTACGCCGGGCAGGCCCGTACGCCGGGCAGGCCCGTACGCCGGGCGGGCCCGCATATCGCGCAGATCAGGGATGGTCTCGCACGTCGAGCAGAGCAGGGGCGGCCTCGCGCGAACCCGCGCGCTCGAAGCGGCCGCCCCTGTGCAGCCGCGCACGGGGGCATCTCGGATTCGGCGTGCCGCTCCGGTGCCTGCCTCACGCCGCCCCCATCAGGAACGCGACGACCCGTCCATGCGGTCGGCGTCGCGCTCCTCCCCCGTGCTGCGGGCGGCGTCCTTCGTGTCTGGCTGCGTCAACCACTGTGCCGGGCACGGTCGTTGGCCGCCACTGCTTTTCGCTCGGCCGCGCCCCGGGTCAGCGGCCAGCAGGCGAATCCGATGAACAGCGCGGTCACATGGCCGAGGTCGGTGAACGTGCCCCCCGTGGCAAGCGGGATGCCGAAGAACCCGAGCACCCCCGCGAGGTAGAGCCAGCACCAGGGGCGGGGCAGCCGGTAGACGAGGATGCCCGCCGACGCGGCGAGCCCGTAGCTGACCCCGATGTCCACCACATGGGACATGGCGTGGGCGAGACGCCGGGGCAGATGCTGGTTCTGGATCGACCACAGGACGTACTCCTGGCTGATCAGGGTCGCCACCACATGCCCGACCACGACCGTGCACAGCCAGCGCAACGTACCGAGCCAGCGCTCGACCGTGCCGTGGACGATCTCGAAAAGCACCAGGTAGAGCAGGAGCGAGGACGGGTTCTCGATCCAGAACGCACTGGTGAAGAGGGACTGCACGGGATGCTTGGTCAGCTCGTGGATGTTGCTGCTGTTGCGATGGAACAGGAACCGCTCGAACTCCCGCGTGGAAAGCTGGATGACGAGACTGGTGACGGCGATGGTCAGCAGCCAGATGTGCGTACCGGGTGTGGAGCGCACCCAGGCGCGGACAGGCCGCGAGGGCTCGGCGTCGCGGTGGAGCAGGGACGTCATCCCTCGATGATGACGTGTGACGCTGAGGAAGGGATGAGACGCCATGCCGGGGCAGTTGTAGGATGACCAGTTGTAGGATGACTGGGCAACCGGGTGAATGTGAATGGAGTACGGCGTGGCTCTTCGTGCGGCGGGGCGGCAGTCCCTGGTGGACACCGTGGTCGATCAGCTGCGGGCCCAGCTGACCGGCGGCGACTGGGCGGTCGACGACCGCATCCCGACCGAGCACGAGCTCGCCGAGCAGCTGGGGGTGGGCCGCAACACCGTCCGCGAGGCGGTACGCGTCCTCGTGCACGCCGGGCTGCTCGAATCCCGCCAGGGCAACGGCACCTTCGTACGCTCCACGGCCGACCCTTCCGCGGTCCTGCGGGGAATCCGCGCCGCCGACACCCTTGACGTGCTTGAGCTCCGCGTCGCTTTGGAGGCCGAGGCCGCCCGGCTCGCCGCCGAGCGCCGGGAGAGCGCCGACATCGTGGCCCTGCGCGGTGTGCTGCGGACCCTGCGCGAACACGGTGACCGGGCCGCCGACGCCGACATGGCGTTCCACATGGGCGTGGTCCAGGCCACGCACAACCCGGCGTTCATCGAGGTCTACCGGTTCTTCTCGGTGCAGGTGCACGAGAGCCTGATCACCTCGCTGCGCGACGAGGAGATGCCCCCGATCGACCTCGACACGCACGAGGCGTTGGTCGACGCGATCGAGAGCGGCGACCCGGCGGCAGCGGAGCGCGTGGTGCGCGAGCTGCTGAGCAAGCCGCTGGAGGCGGTGCGGGCGGTGGCGGCCCGGCGCCGCCATACGCGATCCACCAGTTCCGACTGAATCCCGGCCCAGTACCGGCCCAAACCCGGCCCAGTACCGAGCCCAGCCCCGAGCCGCGGTGCCAGGAACGGCCGACGTTCCATCCACGTTCTTCCATGAGAAAGGTGCTTGTCTTGTCACGCCCGGATGTTGATCGCCTGCTCCTGCCCGATGCCGAGGCCGATGTACGGCCCTCGCCCCAGGGCGCCGCCGCACGGCGGGCGCTGCTCGCGCATCCGGTCGTCCTGCTGGTCGGCATCGTGCTGGCGTCCGTCAACATGCGGGCGGCGCTGGCCAGCGTGTCGCCGCTGGTGGGCGAGATCAGCGACTCGTTCGGCCTCTCCTCGACCGCGAGCAGCCTGGTGACCTCCGTGCCGGTGCTCTTCCTGGGCCTCGGCGCCCTGGTGGCGCCGTGGCTGGCCCGCCGCTTCGGCAGCGAGCCGGTGCTGCTGTTCGCGCTGCTGCTCCTGGCCGTGGGCATCGTGGTGCGGGTGGCTCCGTCGGCGGTGGCGCTGTACGGCGGCGGAGTGCTGGTCGGCACGGCGATAGCCCTGCTCAACGTGCTGATGCCCGGGCTGATCAAGCGTGACTTCCCGGACCGGGCGGCGTCGATGACGTCGGTCTACACCGGCGCCATGATCGCGGGCGCGACGCTGGTCGCCGCGTCGTCGGTGCCGCTGGAGAAGGCGTTCGGAGGCAGCTGGGAGGCCTCCTTGGCGGTGTGGTCGCTCCTGGCGGTCCTGGCGGCGGTGGCCTGGCTGCCGCAGGTGCTGATCGCGCGGGGGCGTACGGGGCACGAGGTACGGGTGGGGGCGGGTTCGGCGGGCTCGGTTTCCGGCGGCGCCGGCAAGAGCGTGTGGCGCTCGGCGCTCGCCTGGCAGGTCACCCTCTTCATGGGCCTCCAGTCGCTCTGGTCGTACGTCCTGATCGCCTGGATGCCGACGATCTTCACGGACCATGGGATGAGCCGTTCAACGGCGGGCGTGATCTTCGCGTTCAACAACCTGATCCAGGTGGCCGGCGCGTTCGCCGTGCCGCTCCTCGCGGGCCGGATGCGCAGCCAGCGACCGCTGATCGTGCTGGTCACCTCGCTGGTCGCCGCCGGATACGCGGGCTTGATGATCGCCCCCGTGAGCGGTGCCTGGCTGTGGTCGGGGGTCCTCGGCATCGGGCAGGGCGGCGCGGTGGGCCTGGCCCTCACGCTGATCGTGCTGCGCTCGGGCGACGCCCGGACGGCGGCTCGGCTGTCCGGCATGGCGCAGACGGTCGGCTACCTGCTGGCGGCCGCCGGGCCCATCGCCGCGGGCGCGGTCCACCAGGCGACGGGCGGCTGGACCGTACCGATCGCCCTCGTACTCGGCGTCTGCGCGGCGGCCCTGACCGTGGGCCTCTTCGCGGCCCGGGACCGGACGGTCTAGCGGGCGGGTCGGTAGGCGCAGGGCGCAGGGCGCGCAGAACTTTCGTCGGGGTGATCGAGCAGCGTCTCGATCACCCCGGCGAAACGTTTGTTCCCAACACATGTTCCCCGGATGCGTGACTTGTACGAAAGTCCGCTCGTTCTCCCTGTGCGTGGAGGCAACTGGGGTTAGTGGCGTCGTACCTTTCGTGAATTCGGGGATTGCCGGTCGCAGAACAGACCGGTCATTGAGTCAGTGGCGTAGATGAGCGGACCTCCACCCCTGCGGCCCGGGGACAGGGCGTCCATGTCATGCACCAACGACCATGAACGGAAGGCCGACCATGCCATCCGAAATCGCCCTGCTCGAATCGCGCAGCCTGCGCGCCGACCATCTGGGGCGCGTCGACGTCCTGGAGAAGGTCAAGGCGTTGCAGGTGCTACCTGGCGGTCTGCATGTGACCACCGAGGGAGTCGCCCAGTACTTCGCTGTCCACAAAGAGGCTGTGCACAGCGTCGTCCGGCGCCACCGTGACGAGTTGACCATCAACGGGATGATCACTCTAAGCGGCGATGACCTGTGCGTCGATGACGTGGTCAAAACGACCACGTCATCCGACATCAACCCGGAAAGTTATCCACAGGGACGCTCGCACCTCCGAGTCTTCACCCGCCGAGCCGTCCTCAACCTGGCCATGCTCCTTCGCGACAGCGAAGTCGCACGCCAGGTGCGCACCTATCTCCTGGACGCCGAGGAGACCCCGCGAACCGTCGTCGCGAGCGACCCCCGCTACGACGGTCTTGACCTTCGGGTCACTGCCCTGGAGGGCTCCATGGCGCAGATCGGTCCCGCGCTCCGGGAGCTCGGCCCGGTGCTGAGCCGGATGTCGGTGCGGCTCGACTCACTGGACCGGCGGATGGAGGTGATGGACCACCGCATGGAGGCGATGGACCGGCGCCTGGAAGCCGTCGACCGGCGGGTCGAATCCGTTGACCGTCGTCTCGACGCCACCAACCGCGTGGTCGGGGCGATGAGCGTCCGGCTCACCGATCTCACCTCGGACGTCGCCGACATCCAGCGGCGCCTCCCCCACCCGCCGAACCCGCGCCGCAGGCGCCGGAGGTAGCACCGACCGGCCGGTGGCGATCGGCCCGAACCGGCCGCAGTGACCGGCTCCCCGCCAACCGGAGGTGACCGGCCCCCGCCGACCGAAAGTAACCGGTTACCGGCCGACCGGAAGTGACCGGCCCCCGGTCGACAACAGGCGGCGCCCGGCGACACGTTGTCGCCGGGCGCCGCCCCTGTCCGGGAGGGCCCCGTCACTCCTCCCCGGCCAGCTTCAAGGTGCGCAGCTTCCGACCCGCGTACCAGGTGGCGACGGCGGTCACGCCCACCAGCAGGATCACCGCGAGCGGCAGGCCCACATCGGAGGAGATCATGCCGTTCTCGCCGATCCGCTGGGCGAGGGCCAGCGACCACTGCTGCACGCTCAGCGTGCGCGCGCCCGGCACCAGGCTGCCGAACAGCGACTCCCAGACCAGCGCGTACACGAGCCCGAAGACCACGGCATGCCGGGTGACGGTGCCCAGGAGCAGGAAGACCGCGGCGTACGCGATCGAGGCGACCAGCGCCGCCACCATGTAGGCGATGGCGATCTGCTGGCCGTTGCCGTTGAGGATGAAGCCCGCGATCAGCGTGGGGATCGCGGAGAACGCCATCGTCACCGCGATCGCGACGATCAGCTTGGTGAAGATGATCGTCGAGCGCTTCACCGGCTTGGCGAGCAGATACACGATCGAGCCGTCGTCGATCTCCGGGCCGATCGCGCCCGTGCCCGCGATGACGCCGATCAGCGGCACCATCGTGGCCAGCGCGAAATTGCCGAGGAGGTCGGCGGTGACCTGGTCGTCGGCTCCGCTGAAGGACCGTACGGCGACGGAGATCACGATCAGCAGGGCGGGCAGGACGAAGAGGATGGCGGCCCGGCGGCGGCCGAGCAGGGCCCGGTAGGTGAGCCGGGCAACGGTCGGGTTGTACATGGGAACGTCCGCTCCTTTCTGGCGCTCAGGCCGCTACGAGGTAGGAGAAGACGGATTCGAGGGACTCGTCCGAGGGCGAGACCGTCAGCAGACGGATGTCGTGCGCCTTGGCGACCTGCGGGAGCAGCGTCGTGAACCGGCCGAAGTCGACGGCCTGGACACGCAGCGCGCCTTCCTTGAGGTCGACCTCGATCCCGGCGGTCGAGGGGTCGGCGATCAGTGCCGCCGCCAGCGCGCGGTCGTCGCTCGAACGGATGAGATAGCGGTGCGGGCGGTCCGTCATGAGGCGGCGGATCTTGCGGAAGTCCCCGCTCGCCGCGTGCCGTCCGGCGACGATGACCTCGATGTGCGAGGCCAGCTGCTCGACCTCTTCGAGGATGTGCGAGGAGAACAGGACCGTGCGGCCCTCGGCTCCCATCCGCCGCAGCAGGTCCATGAGTTGCATGCGCTGGCGCGGGTCCATGCCGTTGAACGGCTCGTCGAGCAGCAGCACCGACGGGTTGTGGACGAGGGCGGACGCCATCTTGACGCGCTGGCGCATGCCCTTGCTGTACGTCTGGATCTTGCGGTCCTGTGCGTACTCCATCTCGACCGTGGCCAGGACCTGGCCGGCCTCGCGGGCGCCCAGGCCGTGCAACTCGGCGTTGGCGACGACGAATTCGCGCCCCGTGAGGAAGTCGTACATGGCTTCCCGCTCGGGGACGATGCCGATCTTCTTGTAGACGGACTCGTTGCGCCAGATCTGCTCGCCGTCGAGCGTGACCGTTCCCGTGGAGGGGGCGAGGAAACCGCCCATCATGTTGATGAGGGTGGACTTTCCGGCCCCGTTGGGGCCGAGCAGCCCGGTCACGCCGGGACCGATCGTCATGGTGACGTCGTTGACCGCCACCACGTTGCCGAACCAGCGTGAGGTGTGGTCGATGTCGATGGTGGTCACAGCCCGACCTTCCGGTAGCGGCGCATCAGCACGGCGTACGAGCCGGAGATCAGCGCGAGGACGACGAGCAGGTAGACCGCCCCGGCACCGGATCCCGGGCCGCTCCTGCCGGGGAAGTCGGAGCCGGCGCCGAGGAACGCGTTCTGCACACCGCTGATGAGCGTGATGGGGGAGAACAGGCCGAGCCATTGGACCGCGCCGGGAGAGCCCTGGTTGAAGGCGATGGCCTGAACCGCGGAGACCGCTCCGTAGGAGACCATCAGGACGGCGATGACAGCCGCGACGCCGAAACCGCGGCGCGGCGTCAGAGCCGCGATGACCAGGCCGAGACCGGCGAAGAGAAGCGAGAGCAAGAGCACCGATACCAGCCCCTGGGCGAACCCCTTGGTCTGGTCCGCGAAGTCGAGTTTGGCGAGCAGAGCGCCGATGTAGAGGATCACCAGCGGCGCGCCCGTGATGATGAACAGGGCCGACGCCATGGCGCCGAACTTGGCCAGCACGTAGTCGGCGCGCTCGATCGGCCGCGAGAAGTACAGCGGCACCGTCTTGAAGCGCAGGTCGCGCGACACGGTCTGAGGGGCCTGGGCCGCGATGAACAGGCCGATGACGGCCTGGAGGAAGATCGCGTACCGGGTGTACTGCACCGGCAGGTCGTTGGCCTTCGTGACGACGGCGACCGCGACCATGATGGCCGCCGGCACACACATCACCGCGAACAGCACCATCGGCAGGACCTTGGACTTGGCGCTGCGGCCGAGGCCGTAGGCACCGCGCAGTGACTGCGAGAAGAGCGAGCGGCGGGCGTAGGCCCGGCCCAGGCGCGGCCCGTCGTAGGTGCGGTAGCCGATGTTGTGGATCTGGGTCGGGGCGCTGTCAGTTGCCATCGTGGCCGCCTCCCTTCTGCTCGGCGCCGGCCGCGGTGGCTGCCCACGCGGCGGCGCGTTCGGGGACCGGCTCGCGCGCCGGGGTCTGGAACACCTCGGCGATGTGGTGACGGCGCTGTTCCATCCGTACGAGTCCGAGGCCGAGGCGGGCCACGGTGTCGCGGACCGTGTCGTAGATGTCCTCGCCGGTGGCCTCGACCAGGAGGATGTGGCCTGCGCCCGGAAGGCCGTCCTCGATCCCCTCGTGCAGGGTGAGGCCGGCCGCGGCGAGCTCCTTGCGGACCGCTTCCGTGCCGTCGCGGTGGGTGTCGGAGTCGGTGACCTCGACCGCGAGGGTGGTGGTGGTCTGAGTGAAGTCGCTGGTGGAGCTGGAGCGCAGCAACTGGCCGCCGTCGATGACGACGACGTGGTCGCAGGTGCGCTCCAGCTCGCCCAGGAGGTGCGAGGTGACCAGGACCGAGATGCCGAAGTCGGTGTGGATGCGGCGGATCAGGCCCAGCATCTCGTCGCGGCCGACCGGGTCGAGCCCGTTGGTCGGCTCGTCCAGGAGGACCAGCTGGGGGTCGTGGACGAGTGCCTGGGCGAGCTTGACCCGCTGCTTCATGCCGGTCGAATAGCCGCCGATGGGGCGGTACCGCTCCTCGTAGAGGCCCACGTGGCGCAGTGTGTCGGCGGTGCGCTCGCGCGCCGCGGTGGCCGGCAGGCCCGACATGCGCGCCATGTGGACGACGAACTCGGTGGCCGAGACATCGGGCGGCAGGCAGTCGTGCTCCGGCATGTAGCCCACCCGCTCGCGGATGGTGCTGCCACTGGTGGCCACGTCGAGGCCGAGCACGGCGGCGGTGCCCTCCGTGGCGGGCGAGAGACCAAGAAGAATCTTGATCAACGTGGACTTGCCGGCTCCGTTGGCGCCCACCAGCCCGGTCACACCGGGGCCGATGTCCAACGAGAGCCGGTCAAGCGCGGTCACCCGGGGGAACCGCTTGCTCAGGCTTTCCGTCACGATCACAGTCACGTCATCGACGGTAGTGGCGCAGGCCACATGAATCGTCAGCCCAGACGACTGGATCCATGTCCGACTCCAGAGGTACAGGCCCGTAGGGGACCCCGTACGTGAGGCTGATGGGGTCACTGCCGCGAGGGACGGGGTTGTCCACAAACAGGCCGTTGTCCACAGGCCGGCGCAGGGCCCTTGACGCAGCCGCCGGGCATTGTCACATTCATCAGTGTCAAGTTACGCACGCGTAGGGCGACAGGGGTGGACGGATGCCGACGGCAGTGAAGGCTGAACCCGACAGGCGGCTGCGCGGGTTCAGAGACGTACAGCGCCTCGCGTACGAGTGCGCGGAGGCGGTCGCCGCCCAGCTCAAGCCCGGGGTGACCGAGCGGGAGGCCGCCCGCATGCAGCGGGACTGGCTGCGCGAGCGTGGCGTGCGGGACTGGTTCCATCTGCCGTTCGCCTGGTTCGGCGACCGCACCGCGTTCGTGAACTTCCGCGTGCCGCTCCAGTTCTTCCCCACCAACCGGCGCCTGGAGGCGGGGATGCCCTTCATCCTCGACATGGCCCCGGTCCACAGGGGCTTCACCGCGGACATCGGGTATGCGGGCTGCCTCGGTCTGAACCCGGTGCACAACCGGCTGCTCGCCGACCTGGAGGCGCACCGCGAGCTGATCCTGCGCGAGGTGCGCGAGAAACGGCCCCTGCGCGAGATCTACGAGAGCGTGGACCGGCTCATGGTCCGACAGGGCTATGCCAACCGGCACCGCGCCTATCCGTTCGGCGTGATCGCCCACAAGATCGACCAGGTGAAGGAGCGCCGCTGGTCGCCGAACATTTTCGGGTTCGGCACCCAGGCGCTGAGAGGTCTGGCGAGCGACGCGCTGCACGGCCACCGGGACGGCTGGTCCCCGCTGTGGTCCCCGTACTCGTTCTCCGACCACCCGCCCCACCCGGGGCTCTGGGCGGTCGAGCCGCACCTCGGATTCCGGGGTACGGGCGCGAAGTTCGAGGAGATCCTGGTCGTCACCGACTCAAGGGATCCCGAGCAGAGCGCGTTCTGGCTGGACGACGACCTGCCGCATGTGCGGCGCTGGGCCGAGGAGAAGGCGGCGTGAGCGTGACGAGCGGGAACATCGAAGGGGCGCGCGAGCGCTGGGTGCGCACCGGCGGCATCGAGCTGTGCGTCGCCGAACTGGGCGAAGCCTCCCAGCCGACCGTGGTCCTTGTGCACGGCTACCCCGACAGCAAGGAGGTGTGGTCCGAGGTCGCCCAGCGGCTGGCCGAGCACTTCCATGTGGTCCTCTATGACGTCCGCGGGCACGGCCGTTCCACGGCGCCGGCGCCGCTGCGCGGCGGGTTCACCCTGGCGAAGCTGACGGACGACTTCCTGGCGGTCGCCGACGCGGTCAGCCCGGACTCGCCGGTGCACCTGGTCGGTCACGACTGGGGGTCGGTGCAGGGCTGGGAGTTCGCCACGGTCAAGCGCACCGAGGGCCGGATCGCCTCCTTCACCTCGATGTCGGGTCCCTCACTCGACCACTTCGGGCACTGGATCAAGAAACGGATGAGCCGGCCGACCCCGCGCGCGGCGGCCCAACTGCTCGGCCAGGGCGCCAAGTCCTGGTACGTGTACATGCTGCACACGCCGGTCCTTCCCGAGCTCGCCTGGCGCGGCCCGCTGGGCAAGCAGTGGCCGAAGATCCTCCAGCGGGTGGAGAAGGTGCCCGCCGACGGCTATCCCACGGCCTCCCTGCCGCAGGACGCGGCGCACGGTGCGTGGCTCTACCGCGACAACGTCCGGGCCAGGCTGCGCCGCCCACGGCCCGACGCCTACGCCCATGTGCCCGTGCAGCTGATCACTCCGCTCGACGACGCGTTCCTCTCGCCGAAGCTCTCCGCCGAGCTCGAACACTGGGCGCCCCGCCTGGTGCGGCGCACCCTGCCCGCCAAGCACTGGGTGCCGCGCACCCGGCCCGATCAACTCGCTTTCTGGATCACGGGGTTCGTCCGGGCCAACGAGGACGGCGTGCCGGCGCAGGACACCCGCGCGACCGGCCCGCACGCCGACCGGTTCGGCGGCCAGCTGGTCCTGGTGACCGGGGCCGCCAGCGGCATCGGCCGGGCCACCGCCTTCGCGTTCGCCGAGGCGGGCGCCCGGATCGTCGCCGTGGACCGGGACGGCGACGGGGCGATCAGGACCGCCGAGATGTCCCGGCTGATCGGCGCGCCCGAGGCATGGGGCGAGAGCGTCGACGTCAGTGACGAGCAGGCCATGGAGAAGCTGGCCGAGAAGGTCGCCCATGCATACGGCGTCGTCGACGTCCTGGTCAACAACGCCGGGATCGGCCTTTCGGGCTCCTTCTTCGACACGACCGCCGAGGACTGGAAGAAGGTCCTCGACGTCAATCTGTGGGGCGTCATCCACGGCTGCCGCGTCTTCGGCAGGCAGATGGCCGAGCGCGGCCAGGGCGGCCACATCGTCAACACCGCATCGGCCGCCGCCTACCAGCCCTCCCGCGCGCTGCCCGCCTACAGCACGTCGAAGGCCGCGGTCCTGATGCTCAGCGAGTGCCTGCGGGCCGAACTCGCCGGGCAGGGCATCGGCGTCTCCGCCATCTGCCCCGGCTTCGTCAACACCAACATCACCTCGACCACGCACTTCGCGGGGGCCGACGCCAAGGAGGAGAAGCGCCTCCAGAAGAAGTCCTCCCGCCTGTACGGACTGCGCAACTTTCCGCCGGAGAAGGTCGCGTCGGCGATCCTGCGCGCCGTGGTCAAGAACCAGGCCGTGGTGCCGGTCACGCCCGAGGCGCGCGGCGCCCACCTCATGTCCCGCTTCGCGCCGAAAGCCCTGCGCGCGATCGCCCGATTGGAGCCGCCGCTGTGAGTACGGAGCGCCGAGACGGCACACCGGGCGAGGAGCACTACCGGATAACCCCGCGCCGGGTCTCCTTCGACTGGGACGGGACACCGCTGCACTGGATACCGGACGAGCCCACCGCCACCCATGTCATCAATGTGCTGCACCTGCTGCTCCCGGCGGGCGAGCGCTGGTTCGTGAAGGTGTTCAAGGAGGCGCTGCCCCTGGTCACCGACCCCGTGCTGCTCAAGGACGTCAAGGGCTTCATGGGGCAGGAGGCGACCCACAGCGTCCAACACTCCGCTGTCCTGGCCCACTTGGCGCGCCGACGCCTCGACACCGCCGCCTACACCCGCCACGTGGACTTCCTCTTCGAGAAACTTCTCGGTGAGGATCCTCCGTTCGGGGCGCCGATACCGACACAGGAGTGGCTGCGCTTCCGGCTCTCGCTGATCGCGGCGATCGAGCAGTTCACCGCCGTGCTCGGCGACTGGGTGCTGCACGCGGAGGGCCTTGACCGGGCCGGCGCCGACCCGGTCATGCTCGATCTGCTGCGCTGGCACGGCGCGGAGGAGGTCGAACACCGGGCGGTGGCCTTCGACATGTACCAGCACTGCGGCGGCGCGGGCCTGCCCCGGTACGCCCGGCGCGTCGAGGGGATGGCCGTCGTCGCTCCGGTGCTGCTGTGGCTGTGGGCGTGGGGCGCCTCCTATCTGATCCGCCATGACCCTCAAATCCCCGGCGGCACGGGCTATTCGCTGCGTGCGCACAACCGGGCGGTACGGCACGGTCTGCTGCCCGCGTGGAAGGAGCTGGGCTCGGCGATACCCCGATACTTCCGCCGGTCGTACCATCCCTCGCAGGAGGGCTCCCTGCGCAAGGCCGTCGAATACCTGGCGACCTCGCCGGCGGCCCGAGCGGCGGCGGGTGCGGTGGGCCGCGCCGCCCTGGGGTAGAGGGAGTGGGCTTGTCCGGGCAATCAGCACATCGGCAGGCGGCGCCGCAGGCGACGGTCCCGGCATCGACGTCGGGACCGGTACCGGGGCCGAGGCCCCCATCGGCGCCGGCATCGGCATCGGCCGAGTACCGCATCGAGGACCTGGCGCATGCCAGCGGCGCCACGGTCCGCACGATCCGCGCCTACCAGGACCGGGGCCTGCTGCCCCGGCCCGAACGGCGCGGCCGGTCCAACGTGTACGGCGACACCCACCTGGCCCGGCTGCACCAGATCGCCGACCTGCTCGACCGCGGCTACACCCTGGCCTCCATCAAGGAGCTTCTGGAGGCCTGGGACGCGGGCCGGGGCCTCGGCGGCGTGCTCGGCCTGGTCGCCGAGGTCAACGGGCCCTGGACCGACGAGGAGGCCGCCCGGATTTCGCGCGCCGATCTCGACGAGACCTTCGGCGGCAACCCCGATGACGACGCCGTCGCCGACGCGGTGGAGCTCGGCATTCTGGAACGCGTGCCGGACAACGACGCCGAATTCCTCGTCCCCAGCCCCCAAGAGCTGGCGGTGGCCGCCGAGTTGCACGCCGCCGGGGTGCCGCTCGACGCCATCTCCGGACATCTGCGCGAACTGCGCGGCCAGGTCGAGCACATCGCGGCCCGCTTCCTCGACTTCACCACGGAACACGTCTTCGCCCGCTACCTGGGCCACCGCCCCCCGTCCGACTCGGAAGCCGCCGAAGCCGCCGATCTGGTGCGCAGACTGCGCCCACTGGCACAGCAGACCGTCGACGCCGAACTCGCCCGCGCCATGAGGCTGTTCGCCACACGCCACCTCCAGCGGCATCTGGGGACCTCAGCCACCGCCCCACCCTCCTCGGACCCGGCTCCGGTGCCGCTCCCCGGAGACACGATCCGGGCCGTCAGGGACCTGGTGGGCCAGGACAACGTCGCCGAGTTCATCGCGGCCGCCGCCGAACGCGAGGTCCATGCCCGTACGTTGGACGCCCTGGCGACCCAACACGGGACAGCGTCCGTGCACTATATGGACAATTAGCCTAAACGCGACCTATGTTGATCAAATGCCCTGAACTGGGGCGCCAGTTGTCCACAGCACTGCCAAATCGGCTGTGGATAACGCGGGTTCACTGTGGAACAAACCCAACTTCCGCTCTCCATAGGGTGATTGGCGTCACACAGTGAGTGGTCGGCCGTCGGCGAGCCAGTTGCCGTGGAAGCCGAACGGCACGCGCTGCGGAAGGTGGACCGTCGCGACGGGGGGAGCCGCAAGGTTCTCCACGTCCAGGATGACCAGATCGCTGGCGTCCCTGGCCGCGTCGTACACATAGCTGAGCAGCCAGCCCGGCCCGCCCGGCCGGTCGTCCGCGGGGGCGAACGCCGCCTCGGCCGGGGTGCGCCCCACCCCGAACTCGTGCCGCACGACAGCCCCCGTCCGCAGGTCGTAGCGGAGCAGCGCCCCCGGTATGGGTCCCGATGACGGCGTCTGCGCCACCGTGACGTGCCCGAACCGGGCCTCCAGGCCGGCCAGCCGGTCGTCGACCCGGGGGAACTCACACGCCTGGTCGTCGACCTGCTCTTCGCATACCGTCCCCGAAGCCAGGTCCAGCGTCCACTTCCACAGGGTCGGCCCCTTGGCGCCCAGATGCTCGTACCGCACGACGTGCAGCACGATCCGGTCCCCGCGCCCGGCACCGTCGCCCGGCTCGTCGTACGCGTTCAGCGCGTGGAAGACGTAACAGGGGTCGATCCTCAGCCATCGCACCTCGCCGTACGGATCGTCCCTGCGCAGCACGCCCAGGCGCGCCTCGTACGCCGCGTCCCAGCGGAAGGGCATTCCGCCGCCGGGGCGCATCGCCGTCTCCAGGTCGAAGACGGCGGGGAGGTCCATGAAGACCACGTGCGATGCGGTGAGGTGGAAGTCGTGCATCATCGTGGCCGCCGGCACCTCGACCGGCCGGCTCACCACCAACGTGCCCTCGGGGTCGGCGCGGTGGTAGGTGAGGTAGGGCCGGTCGACCATTCCGTACCCGAAGAAGTGCAGCTCCCCGGTGGCCGGGCAGGTCCTGGGATGAGCCGTCATCGCGGTGGTGAGACGGCCGTCGAAGTCGTAGGGCCCCACCGTCTCCAGCTCGCGGCCCGGCCGGAAGTCCAGTTCGTAGGGGAAGGACGTCTCCACCAGGGCCAGGGTGCGGCCGGCATGCCGCACCACATGGGTGTTGGCCACCCCGGCGGTCAGGTCGGTGGTGCCCTCGCGGTCGTGGGTCCGCGCCCCGTCGGTGAGGGTCGAGGTGCGCACCCAGCGGTTGCGGTAGGCGCGAGCCTTACCCCCTTCGAGGCGGACGCCGTGGACCATCCCGTCCCCGAAGAACCAGTGGGGGGACGAGGCGTCCTGCGGGTTGGGCCCGTTGCGTACGTACCAGCCGGACAGCTCGGGCGGTATGGCGCCGGTGACGGGTGGCTCGTAGCTGGTCAGCTCTTCGGTGACCGGGGCGAAGTTGCCCGCGAGATGCTTGGCCGGCGGGATGGCGGGGGAGGCGGCGGCCATGGGTCAGGCGCCCTTCTGGACGGCGGCGCGGCGGGCGCGCTCGGGGTACTGCGCGGTGAAGACGGCCGGGACGGCGAAGCCGGCGACCTGGACGACGATCGAAGCGGTGCTGCCCAACGACTCCGCGTCGATGACGGCGAGCGCGATGGCGGTCAGCGTGAAGCCGAGGGCCCAGACGGCGGTCAGCACGATGTTGATCCGGATGAACACCGGGTTGGTCCACACCTCACGGGGCGCCTGGCGCTTCGCGATCCCGGTGGTGAAGGGCTTGCGCAGGGCCAGAGTGGCCCAGGCGGTGAGCGCGAGCCAGCCGGTGGCCAGCGCGCCGCCGTATGCACGAAGGCCGCTGTCCGTGGCGGCGAACGCTATGACGCCCAGCACCGCGAAGAAGACGATGGTGGACTGCTCCAGGATCAGGGAGTCGGCGGACACCCCGCGCTTGCGGTCCATGGCGAAGAGATACGCGGCAACGGCGAGGGCGGCGAGCGCACCCCACTGCCAATGCGCACTGCCGATGGCGGCGAAAACGATCCATGGGATGAAACCGCGCAGGTAGTTCATGGGAGTCCCCCTCTGTCCGGGCTTTCCGCCCCGCTCCACATTCCAACTTCGACATGTCGAATCTAGAGGTTCCTGAGTTGACGTGTCAAGGGTGGAATGTAGGCTGGGGTGCATGAGTCTCCGCCACGCAGTCCTGGGTCTGCTCTCCGACCGTCCAGCAAGCGGCTACGACCTGATGAAGCTGTTCGAGACCTCGCTCGTCCACGTCTGGTCGGCGACGCAGAGCCAGGTCTACGGAGAGCTGGGCAAACTCGCCGATGCCGCGCTGGTGGAGGTGTCCGCCGAAGGCCCGCGCGGCCGCAAGGAATACGCGATCACGGAGTCGGGCCGGGCCGAGCTGCACCGTTGGCTCATCGAGGTCGAGCCGGTCCGCACCCGTCGCAGCGACTCCCTGCTGCGGGTCTTCTTCCTCGGCGAGCTCACGCGCGTCGAGGCGCAAACCTATCTGCTGACCGAGGCCGAGCGCTCGGCCCGCCAACTCACGGGCCTCAAGGAGGCGGAAGCGGCCATCGACTGGGGGGACGACCGGATCTCGACACACGGCCGCCTCGCCCTGGAGTACGGCAAGCGGCTGAGCGCCATGCACGAGGAGTGGGCCCGGTGGGCCGCGGAGCAGCTCGCGCCCTGACGGACGGCGCAGGCAAGGAAATGGAGGTGCCGGGACCCCGCCCGTACCGGCACCCTGGCGCCATGACACACACCCCGCAGGAGCCGCCGCGCGACGGCGCGCTCCCCCTCCCGGACGACGTCCTGCCGGACCCGGTGGAAATCTCCTCGGACGATGTCCTCGCGGACGGCAGACGCGCCGTGAAGGTGTCCAAGTACCTTTCGAAGCATCTGCGCCATCAGCCCGAGCGGATCGGTCTCACAATCGACGCGAACGGCTGGGTGGACATCGACGTCCTGCTGCGGGCCGCGGCCGCCCACCGCTTCCCGCTCACCCGCGCCGAGCTCGACCAAGTGGTGGCCACCAGCGACAAACAACGGTTCGCCGTGGAGGGCGGCCGGATCCGGGCCAGCCAGGGCCACACCGTCTCCGTCGACCTGGCGCTGCCGCCCGCCGAACCACCCGCGTACCTCTATCACGGCACGGTGGCCCGCGCCCTGGAGGCGATCCGGGCCGAGGGCCTGCGCCCCATGGACCGGAACCACGTCCACCTCTCGCCCGACCGGGAGACCGCCACCACAGTCGGCGCCCGCCGGGGCCGGCCCATCGTGCTGAGTGTGGATGCCGGGGCCATGCACCGGGCGGGCCACGTCTTCCATGTCAGCGCCAACGGAGTCTGGCTCACCGGTGCCGTTCCCCCGCGGTACCTGCGCCTACCGGCGTGAGCCCGCGCTTGACATGATCGGCATCATGATCCATCCGCATCTGCCCAGTACCGAGTCCGTGGTCGGCGCGATCCGCGCGATCGCCGACGAACACCGGCTGGAGGTCGAGGTCACCCACGACATCGGCGCCGACCGCACCTCACGGCGCACCTCCGCCGGGGTGGGCACGGTGCTCGACCCGGACGGATCGCTGCCGCACGAGGCATACGTCGAACTCGGCGGATCCCCGTCCGTGGCCGTACGGGTCCATTCGGAGGACGACGCCCAAATCACCGTCGACGGCGTGCAGTTCGACGATGTTCCACGGGACCACGTGCCCGCATTCCTGCGCTCCCTCTACGGCGGGCTCGCCCACGTCAAGGGCCGTCGTTTCCCGCCCGGGTGGTGGCTGGTCGTGCCCCTGCCCGGCGACGAGACCTACAAGGAACTGGTCCTGCTGGGCGCGCTCACCCCGTGGATGAGCGCGCGTGTCCGGAACGGGAAGGGCTAGGGGGTGTCTGGTGGACCATGGCCGGGGGCGCGGCGTCTGGCACGGCACCTCGCGGCGTTGCCGAAACGCTCCGATAGCTCCGCTATCAAGCCGTTCCGGCGCCTTGCGATGCACCGCACCAGACGCCGCGCCCTGACCGACCCTGATCCACCAGACACCCCCTAGCCGCGACCCCCCAGCTGCGCGAGCCCCTCGGTCGCGATCCGCTCGAAGACCTGCTGGTCGGCGGCGAAGTCGGAGTCCGGGATCGGCGTGTGCAGGACGATCTCGGTGATGCCGAGCTCGAAGTGCCGGCCCGCGAAGTCCACGAACGCGTCGAGGGATGAGAGCTCCCGCCCCGGCTGCGGGGTGAAGCCCGTGAGCAGGATCTTGTCCAGCTCGTCCACGTCCCGGCCGATCTCCTCGCAGGCCGCGCCCAGCTTCTTGATCTGACCGGCGATCGCCTCCAGGGACTGCTCGGGCGTGCCGGTCTCGAACAGCTTCGGGTCACCCGTGGTCACCCACGCCTGTCCGTGCCGCGCGGCCAGCTTGAGACCGCGCGGGCCGGTCGCGGCCACCGCGAAGGGGATCCGGGGCCGCTGAACACAGCCGGGGATGTTGCGCGCCTCGACCGCCGAGTAGAAGGTGCCGTCGTACGTCACCGAATCCTCGGTGAGCAGCCGGTCGAGCAGCGGCACGAACTCGCCGAAGCGGTCGGCCCGTTCGCGCGGCGTCCACGCCTCCTGTCCCAGGACGGTGGCGTCGAAGCCGTTGCCGCCCGCGCCGACCCCGAGGGTGAGCCGGCCGCCGGACACGTCGTCGAGGGTGAGCAGGTCCTTGGCGAGCGTCACCGGGTGACGGAAGTTCGGCGAGGTGACGAGCGTGCCGAGCCGCATCCGGGTGGTGACCGCAGCGGCGGCGGTGAGCGTGGGGACCGCGCCGAACCACGGGCCGTCGCGGAAGGTCCGCCAGGACAGATGGTCATAGGTGTACGCCGTGTGGAAGCCCAGCTCCTCGGCACGCAGCCAGGTGTCGCGTCCCCCGTCGTGCCAGCGGTCGATCGGCAGAATCACAGTGCTCAGTCGCATGGGACGACCCTACGAGAGCCCAGCAGGTGCCGCATCGACTGGGCGGCCCGCACAGCGGCGTCACCACAGCAGTTGTTGAACAGGACGTGCACTTCCCGGGCCTGGTCGGCCATCGTGCGAATGCGTGGCACCCACTCGGCAAGCTCCTCCGGTGTGTACCCGTGGCGGAACCGCTCCTCTTTGCTGCCAGTGCCCCACGCGTCGTTGCGCCCGTGGAAGCGCACCAGGGCGAGCTCCGGCGTGGTGACCCGCACGACCGGTGGCACGGAGGTGGGGAGCGTCTGCACCATGTCCACGGCCACGGCGGCCGTGTCCAGCTCCGCCAGCAGGCCGGTCGTCGCATCGGCGTGCTCCTTGCGCCACCAGCCGGGGTGCCGGAACTCCACCGCCATCGGCCACCCCGCCGCACGCTCACGGCACCGGCGCAGGAACTCCACCGCCGGCCGCCCCGGCACGAAGCGGTGCGGGAACTGGAAGAGCAGTGTCCCCAGGCGCCCGGCGGCACGCAGGGGTTCGAGGGCGGCGCTGTACCGGTCCCACACCTCGTCGAGCAGCCCGGGGTCGACGCCTGCACGCTGCTGTGCGAGAGCCGGGCGCAGGTCGGCGGGCAGCGCTTCGGGCCGCGTGGGATGCCCGGTGAGCAGTGAGAACGCCTTCACGTCGAACCGGAAACCCTCAGGGGTGCGGTCGACCCACAGAAGGCTGTTGCGGGTGCTGGGCAGCCCGTAATAGGTGGAGTCCACTTCCGCCACGGGGAACTGCGCCGCGTAGTGGCGCAGTCTGCCTTCCGCGTCGCGCTGTCCCTTCGGATACCAGCCGCTGGACACCAGCGCCTTGTCCGTCCACGAGCAGGTTCCCACCCGGATCTCTCCCATCCCGTCCGCCTTCCCCGGACGCGGTGACGGATGCGGCCGCGTCGCCTTTCCCGGGCGGGGCGATGGATGCGGCCGACGGATCCCCGCCCCGCCTCCCACGGGCAGAGCGAGCGGACGCGACCGGCGCGTGTCGGCGAGTCGTCACCTACCGGGGAGCCCCCCATCGCTCAATCACGCGCCCGGTCCTCGTGGGCTGCCCGCGTCCCCTCGGATCCGCGAGGACGCGCCGTCGGGGCTGCCTCTCCCCACGCATCCGGCCCGGAGCACCACCGCTGTCGCGTACGCCCCCTCGTGCCCCGGGCGCACCGGGCCGCGCTCTCATCTGTGCGCACGGTCGCACGCCCGTGCGCTCGCATACAGGACAATGGGGCGGTGACCTCTGCTACGGATTCCGCCTCGGCCATCAGCCCCCTTCCCACCGCGCCGCGGCTCATCGCGACCGACCTGGACGGCACCCTGCTGCGTGACGACAAGTCCGTGTCGGACCGTACGGTCGCGGCCCTGGCCGCCGCCGAGCAGGCGGGCATCGAGGTCTTCTTCGTCACGGGCCGCCCGGCCCGCTGGATGGATGTCGTCAGCGCCCACGTCCACGGCCACGGCCTGGCCATCTGCGGCAACGGTGCGGCCGTCGTGGATCTGCACGGCGACAGCAACGGCCCCCGCTTCGTGAAGGTGCGCCCGCTGGAGGGGCCGGCCGCCCGCGATGTCGTCACGCTCCTGCGGGCCGCCGTACCGGGCACGTCCTTCGCGGTCGAGCGCACCGGCGGCTTCCACCACGAACTCGCCTACCCGCCCATGCACTTCGACCCGGCGGCAAGCGTCGCGTCCGCCGAGAAGCTGCTGTCCGAGGACGCCGACGCGGCCGGCCAGCCGGTGCTCAAGGTGCTCGCTTTCCATCCCGAGCTGGCCCCCGACGACTTCCTCGCGCTGGCCCGTACCGCGGTCGGGGCGCGGGCCGAGATCACCCGGTCCAGCCCCACCACGCTGCTGGAGATCAGCGGCGCGGGCGTCTCCAAGGCCTCCACACTGGCGCTGTGCTGCGCCGAACGCGGCATCTCTCCCACCGAGGTGGTGGCTTTCGGCGACATGCCGAACGACATGGAGATGCTGAGCTGGGCGGGCACGTCGTACGCGATGGGCAACGCCCACCCCGACGTCCTCGCCACGGCGTCCGGACGTACCGCGGCCAACAACGAGGACGGCGTGGCGGTCGTGATCGAGCAGATCCTCAAGGCTGTCTGAGACAAGGCCCTGGGAGAGACCGGCCGGCCCGGATCAGCACGGCAGCCCAGGGGAGGGTGTTTCACGTGAAACACCCTCCCCTGGCCCGAAGCCACACCATCAGAGCGGTGCCTCCCACAGGACCGTCGTGCCGCTCCCGCCGTCCCCCAGCCCGGGGCCGTACGAACTCGATCCGCCCAGCGCCTCGGCCCGCCGCTGAAGGTTGCGCAGTCCGCTGCGGCGCCCGCCCGGTGGGATGCCGACCCCGTTGTCCGCGACCGTCAGCCGCACACCGGCGCTGCCGTCCGGCAGCTGAGCCGTGGCGTCGACGGCGACCTCGATCCGGGACGCCTCGGCATGCCGGAAAGCGTTCGACAGCGCTTCGCGCAGTGCGGCGATCAGGTTCTTGCCGGTCAGCTCGCCGACCAGGGTGTCGACCGCGCCCAGGAAGCGGTGGGCGGGCTTGAAGCCGAGCGGCACTGCGGCCATGTTGATCTCCCGCAGAACGCGGGTGCGCAGCCCGGAGGGAGCCTCCGCCGGACCCTGCTGGAGCGCGAAGATCGCGGTGCGGATCTCCTGGATGGTGACGTCGAGTTCATCGACGGCCTTGCCGATGCCGCCCTGCACCTCGGGCACGACGGACTTGCGCTGGGCGCCCTCCAGCATCATCCCGGTGGCGAAGAGGCGCTGGATGACCAGATCGTGCAGGTCACGCGCGATGCGGTCGCGGTCCTCGTACACCGCCAGCCGCTCCCGGTCCCGCTGGGCCTCCGCCATCATCAGGGCCAGCGCGGCCTGCGAGGCGAACTGACTGGCCAGCGTCCGTTCGGCGTCGGTGAACGGGCGCCCGCCGAGCACCCGTGGCGTGGCGAGAGCACCGAGTACGCGGCCGCCGCTCTGGAGCGGCAGCAGCATGCTGGGCCCGTAACGCTCCGACAGCTTGGTGATCATGCGCGGGTCGGAAGCGGCGTCCTCGACGAAGACCGCCTCGCCGTCGAGCAGGGTCGACACGACCGGGCTCTCCGGTGGAATCACGACGCCGAGCGAGACGCGCGGGTTGTCGGCGCAGACCGCGACGATCTCCAGGCCTCCCTCCTCGGCGGGCAGCAGCACGATGCCGGCGTCGGAGTCGGCGAGATGGCGGGCCTGTTCGGCGACGACCTCCAGGGCGTCGTCCGCGTCGCCGCCCGAGAGCAGGGCCGTGGTGACGGCGACCGAGCCGTCGATCCACCGCTCGCGCTGACGCGCCGCCTCGTAGAGCCGGGCGTTGCCGATGGCGATCCCGGCCTCCGTGGCGAGCACCCGCACCATGTGCAGGTCGTAGTCGCTGAACTCGCTTCCGCTGTGCTTCTCGGTCAGATAGAGATTGCCGAAGATCTCGCCCTGCACGCGGATGGGAACGCCGAGGAAGGTACGCATCGGCGGGTGGTTCGGCGGGATCCCGGCCGCGCGCGGATCCGCCGAGATCTCGGCAAGGCGCAGGGGTTCCGGATGGTGTATCAGCCAGCCGAGCAGCCCACGGTGGCCGTCGGGCCGGTGGCCGATCGCGCGCGCCTCCCCATCGCTGACGCCGTACGTCACGAAGTCGGAGAGCCCCCTGCCCTCCTCGTCGACGACGCCGATCGCCGCATACCGGGCGTCGGCGAGCTCGGCCGCCGTCTCACAGATCCGGTCGAGGGTGGAGTGGAGTTCGAGTCCCGTGCCCACCGAACGCATCGCCTCAAGGAGCTGGGGCACGCGCGCGGTGAGCTCGGTGGACAGTCCCTGCAGGCTGCGGGTGGCCCGGGTCGCCGCTTCGAGCGGGTCATGGGCCCCGCGGTCCAGGTCCTTGACGTCCTGATGGCCCGTCGGCCTCTTCGGGTCTCGCGGCACTGACATGCCTTGAGCGTAGTTAGTCCTATTTGGCGAGGAAAGTCGGGTACTGCGTGGCCTCGCTCTCGCGCTCGCGCTCCAGCATGCGCCGCAGCGGCCCCTCGACCAGGGACAGGTCCTCGTACGCACCGCGCTGCACGGTCCTGCCGTCGTCGAGTACGAGTACTTCGTCGACGGCTTCCAGTCCACGCAGGCGATGCGTGATCAGTACGCTCGTACGCCCTTCGGTGATGTCGAGCAGATCCGCTGTCAGGGCGTCGGCGGTCGCCAGGTCCAGGTGCTCCGCGGGCTCGTCCAGGACGAGCACCGGGAAATCGGCGAGGAGGGCCCGAGCCAGCGCGAGCCGTTGGCGCTGGCCACCGGACATGCGGGCGCCGTGCTCGCCGACAAGGGTGTCCAGACCGTCCGGCAGGGCATCGACCCAGTCCAGGAGTTTGGCCCGCTCCAGGGCGCCGCGCAGTTCGTCGTCGGTGGCGTCGGTGCGGGCCAGCCGCAGGTTCTCTCGTACCGAGCTGTCGAAGAGGTGCGCGTCCTGGGCGCAGAGCCCGACGAGTCGCCGTACGTGATCGCCGTCCAGCCGGGTCGCGTCACGTCCGCCGATCGCGTACGTGCCCCGCGTCGTGTCCAGGAAGCGCAGCAGCACCTGGGCGAGCGTGGTCTTGCCGGATCCGGAGGTTCCGACGACGGCGACCCGCATGCCCGGGGTGAGGCGTAGCGAGAAGTCGTGCAACGCGTCCCGCTCCTGGCCCTCGTACCTGGCGTGCAGGCCTCGCAGCTCCAGCGGAAACGGCGCCGCGGGCGCGGCCAGGGGTGCTTCCGGCTCCGGTACGGGAGTGGGCGCGTCCATCACCTCGTAGACGCGCTCCGCGCTGCGCCGCACTCGTTGGCGTGCCTGCACGGCTGTCGGCAACCCGGTCACAGCTTCGAAGGCGGCGAGCGGAACCAGCACCACCACGGCGAGCAGCACCCCGTCGAGGCGGCCGGCCGCGACCGCCCGTGCGCCGGCCAGCGCGGCCCCCGCCACGGTGAGACCGCAGACCAGAGCGGTGAGGCCCCCACCGAGCGCGGTGGCGGCCGCACCCCGCGAGGCGATCCGGGTCAGCGCCGAGTCGGCGTCCTTCACGTCACGGGCGCGGCGGCCCAGCGCGCCCGCCACCGTCAACTCACCCGTTCCGGTGAGGAGATCGGCCACACGAGTGGCGAGCATTCCCCGCGCCGGGGCCAGCTGCCGCTCGGCCCGTCGCGCCAGGGCCCCGCTGACACACGGGACCACGACCCCGGCGACGAGGAGCCCCGAGGCAAGCACGACACCCGCCTCGGGCAGCAGCCATGCGGTGAATCCGGCACTCAGCACCGACACGACGACGGCGACTCCGGCGGGGAGGGCCCAGCGCAGCCAGTAGTCCTGGAGTTCGTCCACATCGGCGACAAGGCGCGAGAGCAGGTCCCCGCGTCGCGTCTCGCGCAGGCCGGCGGGAGCGATCCGTTCCAGGCGCCGGTACACCGCGACCCGCAGTTCGGCGAGCATCCGCAGCACGGCGTCATGGGAGACGAGACGCTCGGCGTACCGGAACACGGCGCGCCCGATCCCGAAGGCACGGGTGGCGGTGACGGCCACCATCAAATAGAGCACTGGCGGCTGTTGTGAGGCCCGCGAGATGAGCCAGCCGGACGTGGCCATGAGACCGACGGCCGAGCCGAGCGCCAGGGCGCCGAGGAGCAGCGCGAGCGCGATCCGGCCGCGCAGCCCGCGCGCCGTGGCACGGACCCGGGCCAGCGGTTCGCGGGCGGCGTCGGAACCTGGTGCAGCGGCTCGCGGCGCGGTGACACCGGCCTCAATCTGCCGTATTTCCCGTGCAGTTGAGCCTCGTCCGGCCGTAAGCGGCGCCGGCACACTCGGCGGGCTCCCGACGGCACGCAGCTCCACCACCCGGTCCGCGACCGCGAGCAGCGCGGGGCGGTGCACGACGAGCAGGACCGTACGGCCCACCGCGAGTCTGCGTATCGCGTCGACGATGCCGGCCTCCGTCTCGCCGTCCAGGGCGGCCGTCGGCTCGTCCAGGAGGAGCACCGGCCGGTCGGCCAGGAAGGCGCGCGCCAGGGCGAGGCGTTGGCGTTGCCCGGCCGAGAGCCCCGCGCCGCCCTCACCCAGGACGGTGGCCACTCCCTCGGGCAGCGCGGCCACGAAGTCCTGCGCACCCGCGTCGCGCAAGGCGCCGAGCACGGCAGCGTCGTCCGCTTCGGGCCGGGCCAGGCGGACGTTTTCGGCGATGGTCCCCGCGAAGAGGTGCGGCCGCTGTGGCACCCACGCGATCCGCTGGCGCCAGTCGGCCGGGTCGAGCGTCGTGAGGTCCGTCCCGGACACCAGGATCCGGCCGCCTTCCTGCGGCGTCACGAAGCCGAGCAGCGCGTTGAGGAGCGTCGACTTTCCGACGCCGCTGGGCCCGGTCAGGGCCACCGTCTCGCCCGGCTCGACCACCAGGGATGCGTCTGCCAGGGAGGGGTGTGCGCGCCCGGGGTGCCGCACGGTCACTCCGTCGATCTCCAGACGGACCGGGCCCGCGGGCACCGTGCCCTTGCCGCCACGGGGCAGCGGGGTCTCCAGGACCTCGAAGATCTCCTCCGCGGCAGAAAGCCCCTCCGCCGCCGCGTGGTACTGCGCCCCGACCTGGCGCAGCGGCAGATAGGCCTCCGGAGCCAGGATCAGGATCGTCAGACCGGTGGAGAGATCGAGGTCGCCGTGGACCAGCCGCATGCCGACGCCCACCGCGACCAGCGCCACCGAGATCGTCGCGAGCAGTTCGAGGGCGAAGGACGAGATGAAGGCGATCCGCAGGGTCTTCAGGGTGGCTCTGCGGTAGTCGGAGGTGATCGTCCTGATCGACTCGGCCTGCGCCTTGGCCCGGCCGAACACCTTCAGCGTGGGCAGTCCGGCGACGACGTCGAGGAAGTGCCCCGAGAGCCGGGACAGCAGCCGCCACTGCCGGTCCATCTGCGACTGGGTGGCCCAGCCGATGAGCATCATGAACAGCGGGATGAGCGGCAGGGTGACGACGATGATCGCCGCGGACACCCAGTCCTCGGTGACGATCCGCGCCAGCACCGCGGCCGGCACCACGACGGCGAGGCCAAGCTGCGGGAGGTAGCGCGCGAAGTAGTCGTCCAACGCGTCGACACCACGCGTGGCGAGAGCGACCAGGGACCCCGTGCGCTGACCGCTCAGCCATGCGGGGCCGAGCCCAGCCGCCCGCGCCAGGAGCCGGCTTCGCAGTTCCGACTTGACCGCGGCGCTCGCCCGGTGTGCGGCGAGCTCCGTCAGCCAGGAGACCAGGCCCCGCCCGACCGCGACGGCCGCGAGGGCCAGCAGCGGCGTCGTGAGCCCGGTCGCGTCATGGCCGTGCTGGAACGCCCCGACGACGATGTCGGCGATGAGCATCGCCTGGGCGACGATCAATCCCGCACCCACCAACCCGAGGACCACCACCGCGGCGAGGAAGAGGCGGGTGGCGCGGGCGTAACGCAGCAGACGCGGGTCGATCGGTCTCAGGTGAAACATCCCCCAACTGGAAGGGTCGGAGCGGGGTGGGCCCGGGGTGGGTGTGTTTCACGTGAAACACACCCCGACGGGACCGTGCGGGCCTCCGGCGAACCGGGAGGACCTGAGCGGTCAGTGCGTTTCGGCGATGTTCTTCGTGCCGATCCGCTTGCGGAAGACCCAGTACGTCCAGCCCTGGTAGAGCAGCACGAGCGGGGTCGCGATCCCCGCACACCACGTCATGATCTTCAGGGTGTACGGGCTGGACGAGGCGTTGGAGACCGTGAGGTTCCAGGCGTCGTTCAGTGAGGACGGCATGACGTTCGGGAAGAGCGTCAGGAAGAGCATCGCCACCGCGGCGGCGATCGTGATGCCCGACAGCGCGAACGACCAGCCCTCACGCCCGACCTTGATGGCCGCGACCGCGCCGGCCAGAGCGAGGACGGCGACGGCCATCGCGACCAGGCTCTTGGCGTCGCCGCGCGAGGCCTGGGTCCAGATCAGGAAGCCGAGCGCGAGCACGGCCGTCACCAGGCCCAGCTTGAGCGCCAGCGCCCGGGACCGCTCGCGGATGTCACCGAGCGTCTTGAGCGAGGCGAACACCGCGCCGTGGAAGGTGAAGAGGAAGAGCGTGACCAGCCCGCCGAGGATCGAGTACGGGTTGAGCAGATCCCAGAAGCCGCCCACGTATTCCATGTGCGCGTCGATCTTCACGCCGTGCGTGATGTTGGCGAAGGCCACGCCCCAGAGGAATGCCGGGATGAGCGAGGTCCAGAAAATGGCCTGTTCCCAGTTGCGCTGCCACTTCTCCTCGGGCCGCTTCGCCCGGTACTCGAAGGCCACACCCCGGACGATCAGACAGACCAGGATGACCAGCAGCGGCAGGTAGAAGCCGGAGAAGAGCGTCGCGTACCACTCGGGGAAGGCGGCGAAGGTCGCGCCGCCCGCCGTGAGCAGCCACACCTCGTTGCCGTCCCAGACGGGTCCGATGGTGTTGATCAGGACGCGCTTCTCGGTGCGGTCCCTGGCCAGCAGCTTCGTCAGGATGCCTATCCCGAAGTCGAATCCCTCCAGGAAGAAGTAGCCGATCCACAGGACGGCGATGAGTACGAACCAGACGTCGTGGAGTTCCATGCCTCGATCTCCTCAGCCTCAGTACGAGAAGGCCATCGGCCGGTCGGGGTCGCGGTCGTCCCCGCCGATCTTGGTGGGCGGGTTGAGGTCGGCCTCGGTGAGCTCGGGCGGCCCGGCCTTGACGTACTTGACGAGCAGCTTGACCTCGACCACCGCGAGTACGGCGTAGAGCAGGGTGAAGACAATCATCGAGGTCAGGACCTCGCCCTGCGAGACGCTGGGGGAGACCGCGTCCCGGGTGCGCAGTACGCCGTACACGGCCCAGGGCTGGCGGCCCATCTCGGTGAAGATCCAGCCCCACGAGTTGGCGATCAGCGGGAAGCCGAGCGTCCAGACCGCGAGGAACCAGTACCACTTGGTCAGGCGGGCGCCGAGCGTCGTGCTCTTGAAGAGCACCAGATTCGGCACCTCGTCCTCACCGGTCCGCAGCCCTGGCGTCAGCATGAACTTCTTGCGGGTGAGCCAGAGCCCGGCCAGACCGATGACGAAGGACGTCATGCCGAAGCCGATCATCCAGCGAAAGCCCCAGAAGGTGACCGGAATGTTGGGCCGGTAGTCGCCGGGCCCGTACTTCTGCTGCTCCAGCTTGTTCACGTCGTTGATGCCGGGCACGTACGACGAGAAGTTGTTGTCGGCGAGGAAGGACAGCACTCCGGGCACCGAGATCTCGACGTCGTTGTGGCCCTTGGCCACGTCACCGACGGCGAAGATCGAGAACGGTGCGGGCTGCTCGCCGTCCCACAGGGCCTCGGCGGCGGCCATCTTCATGGGCTGCTGCTTGAACATGACCTTGCCGAGCGAGTCGCCGCTGACGGCCGTGAGCAGCCCGCCGATCACCAGCGTGACCAGGCCCAGCCGCAGCGAGGTGCGCATCACGGGGATGTGCTTCTTGCGGCGCAGGTGGATGGCGGCGACGCCGACCATGAACGCGCCACCGGTGAGGAAGGCCGCGGTCAGCGTGTGGAAGACGACGACCAGGGTGGTGTCCTGGGTCAGCACCTGCCAGAAGTCGGTGAGCTCCGCGCGTCCGGTGGCTTTGTTGAGCTTGAAGCCGACCGGGTGCTGCATCCAGGAGTTGGCCGCCAGAATGAAGTAGGCGGACAGGATGGTGCCGATCGAGACCATCCAGATGCAGGCGCAGTGGATCTTCTTCGGCAGCTTGTCCCAGCCGAAGATCCACAGTCCGACGAAGGTGGACTCGAAGAAGAAGGCGATCAGTGCCTCGAAGGCGAGCGGGGCGCCGAAGACGTCCCCGACGAACCGCGAGTAGTCGGACCAGTTCATGCCGAACTGGAATTCCTGGACGATGCCCGTGACCACACCCATCGCGATGTTGATCAGGAAGAGCTTGCCCCAGAACTTGGTCGCCTTGAGGTACTTGTCCTTCCCGGTTCGCACCCAGGCGGTCTCCAGGCCGGCCACGAGCGCGGCGAGCGAGATCGTCAAGGGGACGAAGAGGAAGTGGTAGACGGTGGTGATACCGAACTGCCATCGCGCCAGGGTCTCCGGCGCCAGAGCCAGGTCCACGTCGGCACTCTCCTTACATCGCCGTGGTCACAGCCGCAGGCTTGCCCCTTTAATCCCACCGATCATGGGAGGAAGCGGGACACGCTTGTGAACGCGTTCACATTCACAAGCATTATGTCGTACTGGTTGTCGACCCTTCCAGGGGGGTCCCCCTCCGAAGGGGAGGCGGGCGGGGAGGCGGGCGTGGACACCCCCTTCCCAAGCCTTTCAACATCTTGTTGAATTCGGCGCCATGGAGAACCAGCTGCGCATTCGCATCTCATGGCCCGCGGGCAGCCTCACCGCGACACTCGAAGAAACCCCCACGAGCACGGCGCTCGCAGGGGCTCTTCCGATCACTTCCACCGCCCACACCTGGGGCGAGGAGGTCTACTTCGACACCCCCGTCTCGCCGGCCCAGGAATCGGACGCGCGACAGGTGGTGGAGCCGGGCACGGTGGCGTTCTGGACCGACGGCGACGCCCTCGCGCTGCCGTACGGCCCCACTCCCATCTCCCGCGGCGACGAATGCCGACTCGCGAGCCCCTGCAATGTCCTCGGCCGTATCGACGGCGACCCCCGGCTGCTCGCCACCGTCCGCTCAGGCGATCCGATCCGGGTCGACGCGCTCTGAGACGACCTCGGGGACGACCCCTGAGAGACGAGCTCGGGAACAACCCCCGAGACGGCTTCGAGTGGCTCCGAGACGGCTCTGAGGTGCCCCCCGAAACGCCCTTCTCGAAGTCTCGAAGCGCCCGTCGACGGCCGAGACGGGCCGAAGCGCCCACCGGTGACCGAAACGGGCCGCCCGTTTCGAGGGCGCGTCTTCGAGTCGCGTCAGGCCTGCTTGCGGAAGCCTTCCGCGACCTTGAGGAACAGGTCGTTGGCCTCGTTCTCGCCGATCGTGACCCGCACGCCCTCGCCCACGAACGGCCGCACCACGACGCCGGCCGCCTCACACGCCGCCGCGAAGTCGGCCGTGCGCTCCCCGAGACGCAGCCAGACGAAGTTCGCCTGCGTCTCGGGCACGGTCCAGCCCTGCTGCACCAGGCCCTCGTACACCCGGTCCCGCTCGCAGACCAACGCGCCGACGCGGCCCATCAGTTCGTCCTCGGCACGCAGCGACGCGACCGCCGCGTCCTGGGCGAGCTGGCTGACGCCGAAGGGCACCGCCGTCTTGCGCAGCGCCGCCGCGACCGGCTCGTGGGCGACCGCGAAACCGACCCGCAGCCCGGCGAGCCCGTACGCCTTGGAGAAGGTGCGCAGGACGGCCACGTTCGGCCGGTCCCGGTAGATCTCGATGCCGTCCGGCACCTCGGCGTCACGGATGAACTCGCGGTAGGCCTCGTCGAGCACGACCAGGACGTCCGAGGGCACCCGGTCGAGGAACCGTTCCAGCGCGGCCCGGCGCACCACGGTGCCGGTCGGGTTGTTCGGGTTGCAGACGAAGATCAGCCGGGTCCGGTCGGTGATCGCGTCGGCCATCGCGTCGAGGTCGTGCACATCACCCGGGGTCAGCGGCACACGGACCGAGGTAGCTCCACTGATCTGGGTGATGATCGGGTAGGCCTCGAAGGAGCGCCAGGCGTACATGACCTCGTCGCCGGGGCCCGCGGTCGACTGGATGAGCGACTGGGCGACCCCCACCGAGCCGGTGCCGGTGGCCAGGTGCGTATGAGGAACGCCGAAGCGCTCGGCCAGCTCGTTCATCAACCCGGTGCACGCCATGTCCGGGTACCGGTTGAAGTTCCCGGCGGCCGCGACCGCGCTCTCCAGCACGCCCGGAAGCGGCGGGTAGGGGTTCTCGTTCGAGGACAGCTTGTAGGCGACGGGCCCCTCGGACGCCGCGGCGGGCTTGCCGGGCTTGTAGGTGGGGATGCCGTCCAGCTCGGCACGCAGCTTGGGGCTCGTCTCGCTCACCGCGGGTCCTCCTCGACCATGGCGTACAGGTGCTGTGCACGCCGCCGCGGACAGCTCCGTACACATCCAATACTCCTCACCTTATGAGGATTCGGCTCCCCTGCGAATAGCCGACGGGAATCGGTTCCCGGCGGGCGTACGGGATGGGGGGAGCGCTCCTCCCCCTGCCGCGCGCCGGTGGCTCGCGCCGTAGCGCGCATCACCCGTGAAGGTGAGTTGAGACCTCTCCGATACATCGGACAGTTGGCAGCCGTCCACGGATCGACAAGCGCCACCACAACGCGATTGCGCCGAACTCCCTTGCATACCAAGGTCATTGGCTGCCGACGATCATGCAGAAACGTGCCTGTCAACGCGTGCATATGCACCCGGGCCAACCGCCCGTCATCCCCCTACTATCGGGTCGCCATGACAGCAGCAGGGAAGCACCAGGTGAGCCGGTCGACCGGTCGCCGGCTGGGGCGGGCGGGCATTCGGGACGTGGCCGCCGCCGCCGGTGTCTCCATCACGACCGTCTCAGACGCGCTCAACGGCAAGGGCCGGCTCCCCGACGCCACCCGCCGCCACGTCCGCGAGGTCGCAGACCGGCTGGGCTACCGCCCATCCGCAGCGGCCCGCACGCTCCGTACCGGCAAGTCCGGCCTCATCGGCCTGACCGTGACGACCTACGGGGATGAACCTTTCACCTTCACCGAATTCGCCTACTTCGCCGAAATGGCGAGAGCCGCGACCTCCGCCGCGCTGGCCCGCGGCTACGCCCTCGTCATCCTTCCCGCCACCTCACGCCGCAGCCCCGCGGACGTCTGGTCGAACGTCGCCCTCGACGGCACCGTCGTCATCGACCCCTCCGACCAGGACCCCGTCGTCACCGAACTCGTACGCCAGGGCCTTCCCGTCGTCTCCGACGGCCGCCCGGCGGGCAGCCTGCCCGTCACGGCGTGGGTGGACAACGACCACGAGGCCGCCGTACTCGACCTGCTCGACCACCTCGCCGCGGCCGGCGCCCGCCGGATCGGCCTGCTCACCGGCACGACCACCGACACCTACACCCGCCTTTCCACCGAGGCCTACCTGACCTGGTGCACCCGCGTCGGGCAGGACCCTGTGTACGAGTCCTACCCGGCCCACGACCCCTGTGCGGGCGCCGTCGCAGCCGACCGGCTGCTCGCCCGACCCGACCGGCCCGACGCCGTCTACGGACTCTTCGACCCCAACGGCACCGATCTGCTCGCGGCCGCCCGGCGCTACGGAATGCGCGTACCGGAGGACCTGCTCCTGGTGTGCTGCAGCGAATCCACGGTGTACGCCACCACAGAGCCGCCCATCACCACCCTCTCGCTCAAACCGCGGCGCATCGGCACGGCCGTCGTGCAGCTCCTCATCGACGCGATCGAAGGGATCGACAACGGCCATCCGATCGAGCAGGTGATACCGACCGAACTGATCGTGCGGACGTCGTCCCAGCGCCGGCCGCCGCGCACCACGGTCAGCCCTCCCCGTTCCCCGGCGAAGGGCCAGTCCGGCCAGCCGGGTCAACCCGGCCAGCCCGGCCAGAACTGATGGGTCTCCGGCCGGGCTTCGACCCCCGGCCGGACGCCGCGGGACCCCGGGCCGTCCGACCACGGAGATCGGTCAGGTCCGAACCACAGAGATCGGTCAGGTCCGGACCACCACATTGGGGACATAACCACCGCCGAACCCCGCTCGCACCCGGATTGACCACCCCTGGTGCGTCACACAGCATGAGGCGCATTCCTATGATGGGCGCACGACACCACGGATCCCGCCCGACCTGGCGGCTCCCAGGGTGTACGGCGGCGCGACGGTGGTGGAGGGGTCGATGACTCAGGGGGCCGGTCAGGGACCCGTGCGGACGGAGACGTTGCGTGACTTCCGGGTGCCGCCGTACGCGCAACAGGCCCCCGTGCCACCACCGGAGGAACCGCCCGCCCAGCCGGAGCCGGCTGCCCCGGGACTCCGTTACGAGCCGGCGGCCCAGGAACCTCTCCACGCGCCGGTGACCCAGGAGCTCCGTCAGGAGCCGGTGGTTCCGGAATTCCGGCACGCGCCGGTGGTCGCGGAACTCCGCCACGAAGCGGTGGTCCTGGACCCCCGTCAAGAGCCGACGGTCCTGAATCCCGGTCAGGAGCCGGCGGTTCCGGATCCCGGTCAAGAGCCGGCGGTTCCGGATCCCGGTCAAGAGCCGGCCGTCCTGGAGCTCCGCCAAGAGCCGGTGGCCACGCGCCCGGGAGCACCCGCGCCCATTCCGCCCTCTCCGGCGCCCGGCGCAATCCCCTATCCGGATGACGAGCCGCCCGAGGGATACACACCGACCGCTCGCGACCTCCCGATCATCAACCGGGGCGACACCGTCCAGGTGCCCGTGGTCGAGCCCGCCCCCGCGCAGGCACCGGAGGGCCCCGGCCCGCTGTACGTCGTCGGCGACGTCCACGGCTACCTCGACGAACTCCTGGCCGCCCTGCGCGCCCAGGGGCTCATCGACGAATCCGGCAACTGGGCCGCGGGCACCGCGCGCCTGTGGTTCCTCGGCGACTTCACCGACCGCGGCCCCGACGGCATCGGCGTCATCGACCTGGTCATGCGGCTCTCCGCCGAGGCCGCGGCCGCCGGCGGCTACTGCAAGGCCCTCATGGGCAACCACGAGCTGCTGCTCATCGGCGCCAAGCGGTTCGCCGACACCCCGGTCAACTCCGGCGCGGGAACCGCCACTTTCCAGGCGGCCTGGCTGCTCAACGGCGGCCAGAAGGCCGACATGGACCGGCTCCAGGACGTCCACCTGCAGTGGATGTCGCGACTCGACGCGATCGAGCAGGAGGACGGCCACCTGCTCATGCACTCCGACACGACCGCCTACCTGGATTACGGCGACTCCATCGAGGCGGTCAACGACACCGTCCACGCCATTCTCAACCGCAACGACGCCGACGAATGCTGGGACCTGTTCCGCAAGCTCACCAAGCGGTTCGCGTTCCGCGACGGCTCCGGCCCCGAGGCCGCACGCGAACTGCTCTCGGCGTACGGCGGACAGCGCGTGGTGCACGGCCACAGCCCGATCCCGTACCTGCTCGGCGAGGTCGGCACCGAGGACGGCGAGGAGGACTCGCGCCCGGTGGTCGAGGGCCCGCACCTGTACGCCGACGGTCTCGCCATCGCCATGGACGGCGGCGTGACCATGGCCGGAAAACTGCTGGTCCAGCAACTCCCGCTGCATGACTGAGGGGTGACAGGGCAGGCGTTCCGCAAAGCGCCGGGTATGCCATTTCCGGAAACACCCTGTCACCCTGTGCCGTAGCGGCTCTACCATCGGGTCATCCGTAGCAGGCTCTCCTCCGTTTCCGCCCAACTGCCCGTTCACCAGGCGGGCTTCCCGGCCCTACGGAGCATCGGGGGATGCACATGAACAGCGCTCCGCACCTGCTTCCCGAGGACCGCCAGGAGTTCGAGCGGATCCTCGACGAGGCGCTGCGCACCGCGCATGAACGGCCCGAGCTGTCCGGCATCGGCGAGCGCCTCAACGCCGTGCAGCTGCGCACCATGGTGCTCGCCGCCGGCTCCTTCATCACGGAGCGGGCGGGCCCGGAGTACGAGAACTACGTCACGGCACGCGAAGACCTGCGGGCACCGGGCGCCGTGCCCGACGCCGCCCTCCTGCCGCCCGACGGCACCGCGTTCGAGCCCTCGGGCGCGGGCGTCGGCGCGGTCGTCACCGTGCTGGCCCCGGTGCTCGCGGGGACCGCCGCCGCGATTTTCCTGCTGGTCGGCTACATCCTGAAGATGCTCAACCCGGTGCCCGCCTTCGCCGACACCATGCTGACGGCCGGCTGGTTCTTCGGCGCGCTGACGGCGGCCGCGATCCTCGCAGCCGCCGTCGGACTTCTGATCACCGCGGTACGCAACGGAGCGACGCAGGTGGTGGCGGTCGACGAGGCGAGCGAGGCGGACGCACCCGACGAACGCACCCAGGAACTCTCCCGCGCCCGCGAAGCCTGGCGCCACGCCCTGCTGGAACGCGGGATCTACCCGTTCCTGCGCGACGCGCTCGCCGACCCGAGTGTCGACCCCGGCGCTCCGGCACCCCGGCGCCCGACGGGCCGCATCCCTTCCCTCGGCTACGACCGCCCGGGCTTCGGCAGCCCCGATGAAGGCAGCTCCCCCACCAGCCATCCCAGCTTCACCAGTCCGGACTTCACCAGCCCCGACTTCGGCGGCCCCGAGCACCAGCCGGACTGACCGGGCCGGGGCGTCGACTGCTTCGCAGGTCGTTCGTCGTCGCGCCCGGCCCCGCTGTTCCGCGGTATTCGCGGCATTCGGCCGGGCCGGGTGAACCCGGCCGCCCGTCCCTGATACGACGGTCCGATGGTAAGCTCCCGTGCCGCAGTGGTCGGTGCCAAGGGGGGCAGCGACGTATCCACCCCACACGGTGGATAGGGGGAACGGATGGAACGGTCGACGACAAGGCCGTTGACAATGGGGACGAAAAGTTTCTCGACTGTCGCGCCCGGTACGACTACGCAATTCTCGGTTCTCCCGCAGCGGGGTCGACGCACAGGGCGGCTTTTTACTGCATTCCTCTGCTGACGCATGGGGGTTGCCGACGACGGTGTGTCAAGAATCGTCGACCACAACAAGACAACAGCTGGGCCGAAGCACCGCTGACAGGCATCGTCGGCGCCGGGTCAGCAGCACCGCGCGGGAGCCTGTGAACAGGCCCTACGCAGCGGTGATCCCCGCATCAGGTATTGGACTCGGGGCGGAGCACGGTCCGCTCTCGTGACGAGAAGAGAAATTGCGTGACCGTACTGTCAGACCAGACCGGCATACCCGTGTCACGTTCAGGGACGCAGCCCGCATCGGCTCCCGTCGGCATGCCTTCGCATTTGAAGTCGCTGACCGGACTGCGGTGGGTGGCGGCCCTGGCCATCTTCCTGATGCATTTCGCCTATGAGGCGGATTTCTGGGGCCATGCCCGGCAGGTGAATGCGCTTCGATGGCTCACCCTCGGGGCCCCGTCCGCGGTGTCGTTCTTCTTCATCCTCTCGGGCTTCGTCCTGGCCTGGTCGCAAGGGACGAGGTCCGTGCGCCGGCGGACGTTCTACTGGAACCGGTTCGCCCGGATCTACCCCGCCCATCTGGTGACCTTCCTGGCCGCCGTGCTCCTCCTGGTGCGGGAAGGCCAGCAGCTGAGCGGGCGCGTGGCGCTGACGAACCTGACGCTGACGCAGTCGTGGATCCCCAACCAGCCCGATTTCTGGTTCGGCTTCAACGGGGTGTCCTGGTCCCTGAGCTGCGAGTTCTTCTTCTACTTCACCTTCCCCTTCCTGCTGCCGGGGTTGCTGCGCATGAGCGACCGCGGCCTGTACCGGGTGCTCGCGGCCATGACGGCGCTCGCCCTGCTGATGCCCGCGGCGGCCATGTGGATGGCCGACCACGCCGGTTGGCGTGACAGCTACCTCTCCTACATCCTGCCGCCGGCGCGGCTGCCCGAATTCGTCGCCGGCATCGTGCTTGCCCTCCTGGTCAAGCGGGGCAGCTGGCGCGGCCCCGGGCTGCTCGTGAGCGGGGCCCTGTGCACGGTCGCCCTGCTGTGGCTGACCCGCATCGTCCCGGACGCGTTCCACTTCGGGGCGTGCACCCTCATTCCGTACCTCCTGCTGATCCCGGCTGCCGCACGGGCCGATGTGCGCGGGACCTCGTCGTGGATGCGGGGCCGGATCGTGGTCTATCTGGGACAGGTCTCCTTCTGCTTCTACCTGGTCCACGAACTCGTCATCTTCGCTGCCGACCACATCCTGAGGAAGCACCACAACATCGGGACCGCGCCCGCCGTGATCACGGTGTTCTGCGTTTCCCTCGTCCTGGCAGCCCTTCTGCACGAGGCCGTCGAGAAGCCGCTCGCGCGCATTCTCAAGACCATCGCCCCGGGCAGAAAGCGCCCCGCGGCGGACACGGCGAAGGCGTAGCCCGCCCGGCCATTCACCGGAGTCGAGCTTTCGCCGAAGAGCTCGACTCCCCTCCCTCACCCTTCGCTGTGGCCCCGAGCCTTTTTCCGCTCGGGGCCACACCGTTTTCGCAGGGCGATCGGGACTGAACGGCGGGCGTCGCGGCTGACTTGTCGGGGTGGCCGCCAGAGCGGGAACAACACCTGCTCCCGGACCGGAGCCCGTCGGGACGGTGGGCCCGGCTCAGCCCGAGAAGGGACCAACTGTGATGTCCCACCAGGTTGGTTCCTGACGCGACCACGGAGGACTTGGTGGATTGGGAAGATTGGCGGCTTTCCGGGGTGGGCCGCCGGTCTGCCTATGCTCAGGCCCATGGCACTGGAATGGGAACAGATCATCGTCGACTCCGCCGACCCCGTCGCTCTCGGGCGCTGGTGGGCGGAAGCTCTCGGCTGGGTTGTGGTCGACGAATCCGAGGAGATCATCGAGATCCGGCCTGAGCCGGACCGGATGCCGGGCCTGCTCTTCGTGCCTGTCCCCGACGGCAAGACGTCGAAGAACCGGCTCCACCCCGACTTCCGCCCTGACGACCAGGAGGCCGAGGTTGCCCGGCTGCTCTCCCTCGGCGCCCAGCGCGTCGACGCCGTGCAGGACGGGCAGCACTGGGTGACCCTCCTCGACCCGGAGGGCAACGAGTTCTGCGTCCTGGGTGAGCGGAAGGGCTGAGCGGGGGCCGGGCCCCATGTGGGGAGCCGTCCCGACTGGACCCGGCATGGCTGCTGAGACGGCCTCGAATCACTCCGAGGCCATCTCAGAAGGTCAGCCCTTCAGAGGGTCAGCCCTCAGAGGATCAGTCCGCAATAGGCAGGTACAGCCGATTTCCCTGCGCGGCGAACTCCTCCGACTTGGCAAGCATCCCCGCTCGCGCCTCATCGTCGCTGGTCAGCGGGTCATCGCCGCCGAACTGCTCCGTGATGCTTCGACTGATCTTCATCGAGCAGAACTTCGGACCGCACATCGAGCAGAAGTGCGCGGTCTTGGCCGGCTCCGCGGGCAGCGTCTCGTCGTGGAACTCCCGGGCCGTGACCGGGTCGAGGGCCAGGTTGAACTGGTCCTCCCAGCGGAACTCGAACCGGGCGTCCGAGAGCGCGTCGTCCCACTCCTGCGCGCCCGGGTGCCCCTTGGCCAGGTCCGCCGCGTGCGCGGCGATCTTGTACGTGATGACGCCGGTCTTGACGTCGTCACGGTTGGGCAGGCCAAGGTGCTCCTTGGGCGTGACGTAGCAGAGCATCGCGGTACCCCACCAGGCGATCATCGCCGCACCGATGCCGGAGGTGATGTGGTCGTAGGCGGGCGCCACATCGGTGGTCAGCGGCCCCAGGGTGTAGAACGGGGCCTCGTCGCAGATCTCCTGCTGGAGGTCGATGTTCTCCTTGATCTTGTGCATCGGGACGTGTCCCGGGCCCTCGATCATCGTCTGTACGTTGTGACGCTTGGCGATCGTGTTGAGTTCCCCGAGCGTGCGCAGTTCCGCGAACTGCGCCTCGTCGTTGGCGTCCGCGATGGAGCCGGGCCGCAGGCCGTCGCCCAGCGAGTACGTGACGTCGTACGACGCGAGGATGTCGCAGAGCTCCTCGAAGTTCTCGTACAGGAACGACTCCCTGTGGTGCGCCAGGCACCAGGCCGCCATGATCGAACCGCCGCGCGAGACGATGCCGGTCTTGCGGCGGGCGGTCAGCGGCACATAGCGCAGCAGGACACCGGCGTGGACCGTCATGTAGTCCACGCCCTGCTCGGCCTGCTCGATGACCGTGTCCTTGTAGATCTCCCAGGTCAGGTCCTCGGCACGCCCGTCGACCTTCTCCAGGGCCTGGTACAGCGGCACCGTGCCGATGGGCACGGGGGAGTTGCGGAGCACCCACTCGCGGGTCGTGTGGATGTTGCGGCCGGTGGAGAGGTCCATGACCGTGTCCGCGCCCCACTGGGTGGCCCAGGTCATCTTGTCGACCTCCTCCTCAATGGAGGAGGTGACCGCGGAGTTCCCGATGTTGGCGTTGACCTTCACCAGGAAACGCTTGCCGATGATCATCGGCTCGATCTCGGGGTGGTTGATGTTGGCGGGCAGCACCGCGCGGCCCGCCGCGATCTCCTCGCGGACGACCTCGGGGGAGACGTTCTCGCGGATCGCGACGTACTCCATCTCCGGGGTGATCTCGCCGCGCCGCGCATACGCGAGCTGGCTGACGGCCTGGCCGCCACGGCCCCGGCGCGGCTGGCGCGGACGGCCGGGGAAGACCGCGTCGAGGTTCTTCAGGCCCCCGCGCGGCGAGGTGTGCTTGATGCCGTCGTCCTCGGGGCGCACCGGGCGCCCGGCGTACTCCTCGGTGTCGCCGCGCCCGATGATCCAGTTCTCCCGGAGCGGGGCGAGGCCGCGGCGGACGTCCGTTTCGACGCCCGGGTCGGTGTACGGCCCCGACGTGTCGTACAGCGTCACGGCCTTGCCGTTGGTGAGGTGCACCTGCCGGACCGGCACCTTGAGGTCGGGGCGCGAACCCTCGATGTACCCCTTGTGCCAGCCGATGGACTTCCCGCTCTCCTCAGTGCTGGAGGCAGGCGTGCGTGCGTCCTGAACGGTCATGAGACCTACTCCCTACGCCGGCATTACCCGGTAACAGGTTCGGCGGTCGGCGCAGCCTCGTCCGTACGGTTCGTACGGTTTTCAGCGCCCTCTCAGCCCGGTGCTCCGAGCTCCCGCGTGTGCAAAGGTGTCACCACGCTAGCGTCCTCACTGGCGCGCTGAACAGAGGGCCCCCTCCGTTCTTGCGATGATCGGGCGGTGACCTCACCAGAACCGCACCCCCCGCACCCCACGGGCGGACCCGGCCACGGGCACGGCCACTCGCACAGCCATGGGCCCGCCGCCCCCGTGTCGAAACACCTCCGCAAAGTCATCGCCGCGGTGCTGATTCCCTTCTCCACGGCGGTACTTGTGGGCCTCGTGGTGCTCTGGCCCGGCGGCGCCCCGCCGCATCAGCGCACCGGGGTCGGCTTCGACCGCCAGACCCAGCAGGCCAAGGTCATCACCGTGGACAAGGTGGATTGCAAGTCGGTCAACGCCGGTCAGGCTCCGTCGAACGGTGACACGTCCACGGCCGAGAGCCAGCAGGCACGCAACACCCCGAGCAAACCGTGCGGCAAGGCCACCGTCGAGGTCACATCGGGCAAGGAGAAGGGCCGCACGTTCACCGAGATCGTCCAGCCCGACTCGCCCCGCCAACTGCACGCGGGCCAGGGCGTGATCGTCTCGTACGCCCCCGACGCCCCCCATGACCTACAATATTCGGTGACCGATGTGAACCGCCGCTTCCCGATGGCGCTGCTGGCGGGGATCTTCGCACTCGCGGTCGTGATCGTCGGCCGGCTGCGCGGAGTGATGGCACTGGTCGCCCTCGTCGTCTCGTTCGCCGTCCTGACCCTGTTCATCCTTCCGGCGGTGTTGCAGGGCTCCAATCCGCTGCTTGTGGCGGTGGTCGGGGCGAGCGCCATCATGCTGATCGCGCTCTACATGTGCCACGGCCTGTCCGCGCGCACCTCCGTCGCCGTCCTCGGCACCCTTGTCTCACTCATGCTGATCGGGCTGCTCGGCTCGCTCTTCATCGGCTGGGCCGCACTCACCGGCAACACCGACGACAACACCGGCCTCATCCACGGCCTCTACCCCCGCATCGACATGTCCGGCCTGCTGCTCGCGGGCGTCATCATCGGCTCGCTCGGCGTGCTCGACGACGTGACGGTCACACAGACGTCGGCGGTCTGGGAGCTGCACGAGGCGAACCCGACGATGGGCCCGCGCGGTCTGTACCGGGCGGGCATCCGGATCGGCCGCGACCACATCGCGTCGGTGGTCAACACGCTGGTGCTCGCCTATGCGGGCGCCGCGCTGCCGCTGTTGCTGCTGTTCTCGATCGCGCAGAGCAGTGTGGGCACGGTGGCCAACAGCGAGCTCGTGGCCGAGGAGATCGTCCGCACGCTTGTCGGCTCGATCGGACTTGTCGCCTCCGTGCCGTTGACCACCGCGCTGGCCGCCCTGGTGGTCTCCGCCGACCGGCCGGTCCCCGTCGTCCGTACGGGGCCGCGGCTCCGGGCGGCACGCGGCGGTGGCGGCCACCGCCGCAGGAAATAGCCGGAGCGGGAACGTACGGGCGGGGGCGGCGAATTGCTCAGCCGGCGTTCTCCTCCGCCAGGATGCGTCCGAGCGCGTCCTCCAGATGCTCGTCGAACTCTCCGAGCGTCCACTCCTGCCCCAGCGGTACGAGCTTGTCAGTACGGTCGAGGAAGGCCACGAGGGGCGCGGCTCCGGCCCGGAAGAGGGCCTGGTCGGCGCCCACTTGGAGCCGGATGTGGACGTCGGAGAGCTCGTCAGGGTCGCTCGGCTCGATCCGCACATCACCGTCCCCGGTCGGTCCGTTGATGCCGTCGAGGAGCAGTTCACGCCCGAAGGCCCAGGTGACGGGCGCGTCGCCGGGGAGGTGGAAGGTCATGCGCACGGCATACGGGTCCGTCGCTTCGTACGCCAGCTCCACGGGGATCCGGAAGGAAAGTTCCTCGGAGACGAGGAAGCTCATCATCACTTCTGCCTGAACCGACTCACGCATCTTCACGTACCCCGCTCTAGCTGAAACCGGCCAGGAACGATCCCTCGGGACCTTCGTGACGCCATCGTGCTGTAAGCGCCAACAGATCACAAGGAGTGAGATTTCAGATACTGATAGAGAACATCAGGGAACTGAGCAGACCACCCACTTCGCCGCGCAGTTGCTCGATCGCGGGCAGCAGACGTTCTTGCTGGTGGAGGGGGAGGGAGATGGCCATGGTCGCGGCGCAGGAACCGGCCGTCAGGGGGATCGCCGCGCAGACCGTGCCCAAGGCGTACTCCTGCCGTTCGATCACCGGACGCATACGCTGTGTAGTCGCCAGCCGCTCCGACAGCGCCCGCCGGTCCCGCACCGTGTACGGCGTGATCGCCTTCACGGGGTGCCGGTCCAGGTAGTCCTCACGGGCGTCGCTGTCCAGCTGGCTGAGCAGGCACTGGCCGATCGCGTGGGCGTGCCCGGTCTCACGGAAATCGGCCCACTCCTCGACGGCGGGCGCGGCCGGGGTGTCGGCGACCCCGGCGATCTCGATCTCGCCTTCGCGGTAGACGGCGAAATAGACGGGCACTCCGATGGAGTCCCGCCAGCGCACCAGTGAATCGGTGATCTTGCTGCGACGATTCTGCAGGGCCCCGCCGTTCGCCAAACGCTCGGCAGCCGCGCCCAGGACGAAGACCCCGCTCTCGCGCCGCAGGTAACCCTCATGGGTCAGCGTCCGCAGGAGGTGGTACGCGGTGGGGAGCGGCAGTCCTGCCTCCCGCGCCAGCTGTTTGGCGGGCGCGCCACCGGCGTGGGAACCGACTGCTTCCAGCAGCCGCAGGGCCCGCTGGACCGAGCCGATCAGGGTAGGGACGGCGGCGTTCGTAGGGACGGCGGCGTTCGAAGCCGTGGCCACAGGTCACCCCCAGGCGTGCTGACGGGCACCGCGCCCGCCCGCGGGGGCCACCCCCGCGCGGCCGCCGCGTGCCCCGGGGGCGACAGCACGGGTCGGTTGGACCGACGGTCGGACGCGGTCAGAACCCGTGGTTCCCAGGGGGGCGGCAGGGATGTGCCACTCTAATGGCCGACGTCCGGGAAGCAGGCGGTTTGCCCGGTCAATCCCCCGACTGGGCTAATCCCGCGCCGCCCTGACGCGTACGGCATGGCGCGCCTCGCCGCGTGTAGCGCCGGCCTGCCCTCGTGTGGCGCCGACCAGCCCTCACGTCCCGCCGGACCGCTGTGCGGGCCTGCGCGTAGTGGGCGGCAACCTCCGTGCGGGCCACGGGCGGAATCCCCCTTCCGCCCGGGCTCCGCTACCAGCCGCCGCGCGAGGAGGACGAGGAGGACAGGAACCTCCGCACCACGTAGATCAGACCGCCGACCAGGGCCACGAAGACCAGCACCTTGAAGAGCAGACCGAACAGGAAGCCCACCACGCTGGCGATCAGACCACCGAACACCACCAAGGCGATGACGGGCACGGCGACCCACTTCACCCACCAGGGCATCCCCGCGAATATCTCCCGTGCGGCCATCGTCCTTACCTCTTTCCGTCAGGTCACGCGTTCCGTGCTTTCGACACTCTCGATGCTAGGGGCGAGAGGGTGCCGTACGGGGCCGCCGCAGCCCTTGAAGTCCCCTGACCGAACCCTTAGGGAGAGTCAGGGACGACCCTCAGCTCTCAGGCGGAGAGAAGACGACCAGAACCCTCAGGTCCTCGGTGATGTGGTGGAACTTGTGCGCCACCCCGGCCGGTACATAGATCACGCTGCCGCGCGAGACCTGCGTCGTCTCCAGACCCACGGTGATGGCGGCACGGCCGCTGACCACGAAGTAGATCTCGTCCTGTGCGTGCGGGGACTGCGAGTCGTGCGCGCCCGCGTCAAGCGCGTACAGCCCCGCCGACATGTTCCGCTCCCGCAAAAACTGCAGATACGCACCGTCGTTGGCGGCCCGCTCCGCCTCCAACTCGTCGAGCCGGAAATCTTTCATCGCCGTCCGCCCCTGCACTAGTGCCGATCACGTCTGCCACGATCGGACCCATGAAGAATTTTGTAGTCAAGACCATCGCCAACGCGGCCGCCCTGGCGGTGGCCATCTGGCTGGTGAAGAACATCACCCTGACCGGCGACAACACCGGCAAGAAGGCCCTGACGCTGGTTCTGGTCGCGCTGGTCTTCGGTGTGGTGAACTTCGTCGTGAAGCCCGTGGTGAAGTTGCTGTCCTTCCCGCTCTTCATCCTCACGCTCGGCTTGATCACGCTGGTGATCAACGCACTGATGCTGCTGCTTACCTCCTGGCTGGCCGACAAGCTCGACCTCAGTTTCCATGTCGAGGGATTCTGGACCGCCGTGCTCGGCGCCCTGATCATCTCGATCGTGTCCTGGGCGATGCACATCGTCCTCCCCGACGACAAGGACTGAGCCTTGGCCGCCCCCTATACCGTCTGCTTCGTGTGCACCGGCAACATCTGCCGATCGCCCATTGCCGCATCCGTCTTCCGGGCCCGGGTGACCAGCGCCGGACTCGGAGGTCTGATCCAGGTGCAGAGCGCGGGAACCGAAGGCTGGCACGAAGGCCGACCGGCCGACCCGCGTGCGGTGTCGGTGCTCGACGAGCACGGTTATGGAACGTCCCACACGGCACGGCAGTTCCACGCTTCCTGGTTCTCCCGGCTCGATCTGGTGATCGCGCTCGACGGGGGCCATCTGCGGGAGCTGCGCCGCCTCGCGCCAAGCACGCCGGAGGCCTCGAAGGTGAGGCTGCTCCGCTCCTACGATCCCCATGCCCATGAGGATCTGGACGTTCCCGACCCTTACTACGGCGCTCGCGAGGATTTCGCGGAATGCCTGCGGACGGTGGAGGCGGCGAGCGCATGGCTGCTCGCCGCCGTCCGCGCCGAAATGGAGTGTGTCGCATGACAGGTGACGGCACGCGGTCCGTCCGCGCCGGTCTTCCCGACCCGGTCGCTTACGAACCCACCCTTCCGGGCCCGGTGTTCGCCGCCCACTTCCACCTGCCCGGCGAAGCAACCGGGCCCTACACCTACGGCCGCGACACCAACCCCACCTGGACCCACCTGGAGCGGGCCCTGGCCGAGCTGGAGTCCCCCGACGAGAGCGCCGAGGCGATCGTCTTCGCGTCCGGGATGGCGGCGATCTCGGCCGTGCTGCTCTCCCAGGTGAGCGCCGGCGACACGGTGGTCCTGCCGGACGACGGCTACCAGGCCCTGGCGCTGGTCCGTGCGCAACTGGAGGCGTACGGCATCGAGGTGCGTACCGCTCCGACCGCCGGCGAGGCCCAACTGGCGCACCTGGACGGCGCCAAGCTGCTGTGGATCGAAACGCCGTCCAACCCCGGTCTCGATGTGTGCGACGTACGCCGGCTCGCAGACGCCGCACACGAGGTGGGCGCGCTCGTGGCGGTGGACAACACCCTGGCCACGCCGCTCGGACAGCGTCCCCTCGACCTGGGCGCGGACTTCGCGGTCGCCAGCGGCACCAAGGGCCTGACCGGGCACGGTGATCTCCTGCTGGGCTATGTCGTGTGCCGCGACCCGGACCTCGCCGCACGCGTACGCACATGGCGCAAGGTCGTCGGGGCGATCCCGGGGCCGATGGAGGCCTGGCTGGCCCACCGCTCCCTCGCGACCCTGCACCTGCGCGCCGAGCGGCAGGCCGCGAACGCCCTGGCCCTGGCCGAGGCGCTGGCCGGTCGTGACGAGGTGAAGGGGCTGCGTTACCCGGGTCTTCCCTCGGATCCCTCGTACCGACTGGCCTCGGCGCAGATGCAGCGTTTTGGCTGCGTGGTCTCCTTCGACCTGCCGGACCGTGCTTTCGCCGAACGTTTCCTGGAGGCGCTGCGCCTGGTCGATGACGCCACCAGCTTCGGCAGCGTGCGCTCCACGGCCGAACGGCGGGGCCGGTGGGGCGGCGACGCGGTGGGAGAGGGTTTCATCCGCTTCTCGGTCGGGGCGGAGGACGCCCCCGATCTGATCGCCGACGTGCAACGCGCCCTGGACACAGCGGGTGCGGCCGGCTGAGGCGATCGACCGGACACAGCTCCACGAAGGGCCGGCGGTGCCCCGCACCCAAGACGGACGGTCCGAGCCTCCCCCCTCGTGGCTCGGACCGTCCGCGGTTCTCACATGGTGAGAACCGCCCGACCCAGGCTAGTTGACCGTGCGTCAGTGTTCAATCACGGTGCGGGCAGGGGCTTGTCAGCAGGGTGCAGCGGCGCCGACCGCGATGTGGGGCGCGATGACGGCCGAGCGGTTCCCCTCTCGGCGCGCACCGGCGGACTCGGCTCCCTCACGGCGCGCGGGCGCACCCTTGGCTACTGTGCGCCGCAGCCAACGGATGCGAGGAGCGTCAAGGGTGGCCCGAAGAGTTTCGCAGGGGTCCCTTCGGGCCACATTCCCCCCATGACCGTACGTCCAGTGGTCAAGCGCACCGCACGAGCCGTTCTGCTCGACGGCGACGACCTGATTCTGATCAAGCGCACCAAGCCAGGCATGGATCCGTACTGGCTCACCCCCGGCGGCGGGGTCGAGCCCGAAGACTCCACCGTCGTCGAAGCCCTCCACCGCGAGGTACACGAAGAACTCGGCGCGAAGATCACCGACGTGGTGCCGTGCTTCGTCGACACCGTCGAACACATCGGCGCCGACGGAGGCGCGACCGGAGTGAAGGTCCAGCACTTCTTCGTCTGCCGCCTCGACTCCATGGACCCCTCACTTCGGCACGGCCCGGAGATCGACGAGCCGTGCGGAGAGTACGAGATCGTTCGGATCCCGTTCACACGCGTCGGGATCGCTTCGGTGCACCTCGTCCCGCTGTCTCTCAGGCACTACTTGGACGGCAACATCGAGGGTGTGCGGGCCATGCACGCACCCGATCTGGGCTAGCTGCCGCTCGCAGGGTGCTCGCCGACGGGCCACGCCAGATGGCGGGCCCCGAATGCGGCGGGGGCCCGCGGTATACGCCGAGGCCAGTACGCGGGGTTACTCGCCTGACGGACGCCGACGGCTGCCACTGAGCGGCAGCCTGTTTCACGTGAAACATCCGCTCGACCCGCAGCCGGCCCGTGCCCCCCGCACACCGTTTCACGTGAAACATCTCCGCCGACCCCCTGCGAAGGGGTACCCGACCTCAGTCTGGTGGCCGCTCCGGGCCGTCTCCTCCAGTGCGTACTTCTTCATGACGGCGATCTCGGCACTCAAGCCGTGGAGGTTGTCGAAGTGTGGCCGGAAGCACCGTGCCGAGACCCGGAAACCGGTGGACGCCGCACTGGTGCGTCGGACAATCTGACCCCATGCCCTCACCGCTCACCGAGCTCCCCCTGCGCCGCCTCACCACCGCAGACCTCGTCGCCTGCGCCGACCTCTCCGAAGACCGGGGCTGGCCGCGTGAGGAGCACAAATGGGGGCTTCTGCTCGCGGCCGGCACCGGGTACGGGATCGACGCCCCGGACGGCAAGGGCCTGCTCACCGCGTGCGTCGTCACCTCATACGGCCCGGGTCTCGCAGCCATCGGCATGGTCCTGGTGGCCGACCGCTACGCCCGGCAGGGCGTAGGGCGCCGCCTGATGAAGGACGTACTGCGCGAGCTGGAAGGCACTCCGCTCACCCTGCACGCCACCGTGCACGGTCGCCCGTTGTACGAGGAGCTGGGCTTCCAGACGGTGGGCCGCGCCGAGATGGTCAGGGGTCACTTCCGGCCGTCCGGCCCGGCTCCGACCGTGGCGACCCGGCCCGCGACCGCCGACGACCTGCCGGCGATCCTCCGGCTCGACGCCGAGGTCTTCGGGCAGGACCGCACCCATGTGATCGCCCGGCTGCCGGCCTTCAGCGACCAGTTGCGGGTGGCGGAGGACTCCACCGGCCTGACCGGGTTCGCGGCCGCTTGGCCCAACATGAACACCCATGTGGTCGGCCCGTTGATCGCCCGCGACACGGAAACGGCCAAAGCTCTCGTGTCCTCGCTCGCGGCGGGCACGGACCGTCCGCTGCGCACCGACGTGGACGTGCGCCACCAGGACCTGCTCGACTGGCTGAAGACCTCCGGCGTGGAGTCGGTCGGCTTCAACGCGGTGATGACCCACGGCATCCCGGCTCTCCCGGGCGACTGGAACCGCCGGTTCGCCCCCCTGACCGTGGCCGCGGGCTAGTGCCGACGACGTCTGCATGACGGTGGTGTCAGTCCCCACGTGCCGTGTCCAACGGGCACGTGGGGGCCGCATCCGGGCGATCAACGCCGGGCAAGGGATTCCGCGGCCGCGTTCGCGAACCCGTGGTCCTGGTCAGGGGTTCCGCCGCCCACTCCGATGGCTCCGACCGGGCGTCCCCCGCGGTGGACAGGGACGCCTCCCGCGATGAAGAGAAGCGGGCGGTCGAGGGCCGTCGGCAGTGTGTGAAACAGGCCGCCGGGCCGGACCGCGTCCACGAGGTCGGCGGTCGGGGCGTTCAGCTGGAGCGCCGTATACGCCTTGCGGGTACTGGTCTCACCGGCGATGAGCACGGCTCGGTCGTCCCGCCGAAAGGCGAGCAGATGGCCGCCCGCGTCGAGGACGGTGACCGCGACGGTGACTCCCGCCGCCTCGGCGGCGGAGCGCGCCGCTTCGACGAGGTCTTCCGCATCCTTGGTGGTGAGCGGGGCTGTGGCAACGTTGGTGGCGCTCATGCGGGGTAACTCCTTGACGGGGCAGTGTGGTTGGTTCAGTGACGGGCGGTGGCCCGGGCCGGCTCGGGAGCGGGGACGGCGCCGGTGACGATGCGTCCTGCCGTGTTGGTACGCCGCTCGATCGCGCTGGAGACGACGGCGAGTAGGACAGCCCCCGTGGCGAGCGCGGCACCGACCCAGTTGGGGGCGGTGTAGCCGAGGCCGGCGGCGATGACGATGCCGCCCAGCCACGCGGAGAGAGCGTTGCCGAGGTTGAAGGCGCCGATGTTCACGGCGGACGCGAGGGTGGGAGCCCCGGCCGCATGGTCGAGCACACGCTTTTGCAGCGGGGGCACGGTGGCGAAGCCGAGCGCACCGATGAGAAACACCACGACGGCGGACGCGAGCTTGTCGTGGGCGGCCACCGTGAACAGCGCCAGGACGACGGCGAGCCCGGAAAGCGACACGTAGAGCATCGGCATCAGAGCGCGGTCCGCGAACCGGCCGCCCACCAGGTTCCCGACGACCATGCCGAGCCCGAAGAGGACGAGCAGCCAGGTGACAGAGGTGTCGGCGTAGCCGGCGACGCTCGTCATCATCGGGGTGATGTAGGTGATCGCGGCGAACACTCCGCCGAAGCCGAGCACCGTCATCGCCATGGCGAGCAGTACTTGGACGTTGCGGAACGCGGCCATCTCGTGCCGCAGCCGTACGCCTTCGGCCTTCGGCATGTCCGGGACGAGCCTGGCGACGCCCAGCAGGCCGAGCACACCGAGCGCGGCGACGACGAAGAACGTCGCACGCCAGCCGACCTGCTGTCCGATGAGCGTGCCGATCGGCACGCCCACGACGTTGGCGACGGTGAGACCGGTGAACATCATGGCGATCGCTCCCGCCTTTTTCTCCGGAGCGACCAGTTCGGCCGCGACGACCGAGCCGATCCCGAAGAACGCGCCGTGCGCGAGGGAGGCGACGACCCGGCCGGCCAGCATCAGGCCGAAGACGGGTGCGACCGCTGAGAGCACATTGCCGACGATGAAGAGGCCCATCAGCAGCATGAGCATGCGCTTGCGGGAGATCTTCGTGCCGACGATGGTCATCAGCGGCGCGCCCAGCATCACACCGACCGCGTAGCCGCTGACCAGGTAGCCGGCGGTGGGGATGGAGACATCGAAGGTTCCGGCAACCTCGGGGAGCAGCCCCATGATCACGAATTCCGTGGTGCCGATACCGAACGCCCCCATGGCGAGGGCTAGGAGCGCGAGTGGCATGGGATGACCTTCCGGGAGATTGCATGAGCCCTTTACAGGCGTCCACAATAGTTGCAGACGCTGGCTAATTGCAAGCGCGGGCTATTGCAGGCGTGGACTATCCTGAGGACAAGCCGCTCCGGACGGAGGACAGACGCATGACCGCGACGGACCCCGCACTCACCGCCCTCTCCCAAGGCTGGTGCGCGCTTTCGCTGCTGCACGGCAAGATCGACGCTCATATCGAGCGGGCACTGCAGTCCGCGCACGACCTCAGCGTGCGGGAGTATTCGTTGCTCGACGTCCTCAGCCGGCAGCACAGCGGTCCGGGCGGCCACCTCCAGATGAAACAGGTCGCCGACGCGGTGGTCCTCAGCCAGTCGGCCACTACCCGGCTTGTGACCCGACTGGAGGACCGCGGGCTGCTGACCCGCTACCTCTGCGACACCGATCGGCGCGGCATCTACACCGACGTCACCGAGTCCGGTCTCGCGCTGCTCGCCGAGGCACGGCCCACCAACGACAGGGCTCTTCGCGAGGCGCTGGACGAAGCGGCGAAGAATGCGGAGCTGACGCCTCTGGTCCGCGCGGTCGAGAAACTGCACGTCGCCGTCTGAGCCGAACGGCGTATCGTCCGGGCCATGACCGATCTTGAGATCAGGCCCGCGACGCTCAAGGACATCCCGGCGATCGTGGCGCTGTTGGCAGACGATCCCTTGGGTGCGCGCCGCGAATCACCGGATGACCTCGCGCCGTACCGCATCGCCTTCGAACGTCTCGCCGACGACCCGAACCAGCATGTGATGGTGGCGGACCGGGGCGGAAAAGTCGTCGGAACCCTTCAGCTCACCGTTGTCCCCGGGCTCCCCCGGCGTGGATCCACCCGCTCGATCATCGAGGGCGTACGCGTGCACGCGGCGGAACGAGGCAGTGGACTCGGCACCCAGCTCGTCGAATGGGCCGTCGATGAGGCGAGGCGCCAGGGGTGTCAGCTGGTCCAATTGACGTCGGATGCGACCCGCACCGACGCCCACCGCTTCTATGAGCGGCTGGGCTTCGAGCCCTCGCACGTGGGATTCAAGAAGTCCCTGTAGGCCCGTGTTTCACGTGAAACACGGGCCTCCAAGGCTCCCCCAAAAACCGTTTCACGTGAAACGTCAGATGCCCCGCCATCCCTGGGCGTCCACGCCGCCCGGCACCGCTGCCGCCTCGGGCCCGTAGGGCTCACGTGTGAACACGAACGATCCGAGGTCGAGATGGCTCACCGATCCGTCCGACCGCAGCGCGACACGGAGCGTTTCGCCCCGGTGGTAGCCGTCGAGACCGACCCAGGTGCCGTCGGCCGCAGCCTTGAACCGGGAAGGCCGACCGGTGCCACGCAGCGGTTCCAGGGCGACACCCAGATCGGCGGCAAGCCGCAGTCCGTAGGCATGGGTGCCCCAGTACCAGGGTCCGGTGAGCGCGAGTAGCCTCTCGTCCACCGCGGGGGGCGGGCACCAGGGCTCCGGGAAACGCGGTTCGGCCTCTGCCACGATCCGCACGAGCTCAGCCGCCAGCGTGCCGCACATCGGACCCGAGGTCGCGTTGGCGAGCGCGACGGCGGCCACCCCGTCGGCCACGCTCACCCAGAGACCCGCGACAAAGCCGGGCAACGAGCCGGTATGCCCGGCGAGTTCACGCCCATCGGTACGCGCGAGCTGGAGGCCCAGCCCGTAACCGCTCTCCCAGCCACCCGCCTCGGGCGCCACGGCCGGAGTACGCATCTCCGCCACCGACGCGGCACTCAGCACCCGCTCGTCTCCCTCGGCAAGGAAGACAGCGAAGCGGCAGAGGTCCGCCGCGGTCGACCACAGCTGTCCGGCGGGCGCCATCAGTCCCAGGTCCTCGGACGGCTCGGGCAGCAGCACGTCGGCCCAGGGGTGCACGGCCCATCCGCCCGCGTGGGGGTGGACGGGTTGCGTACTCGTGCGGTCGAGTCCGAGCGGTACCAGGATCTCGGTCCGTAGCGCTTCCTCCCAGGACACGCCGCGTACGGCCTCCACCAGGGAACCGAGCAGCGTGTAACCCGGGTTGGAATAGTGGTGCAGACGCCCCGCGGGATGCCGTTGCGGCTGATCCCCCAGCACATCCGCGAGCTCGGGCCGGAGGTCGCCCGACGTCCGCTCCCACCAGGGCGCCGGTGCCTCCGCAGCCAGACCCGCGGTATGGGACAGAAGTTGGGCGATGCTCACCCCGCCGGCCGCGGTGCCCGCAAGGTGCTTCTCCAACGGATCACCGAGATCGAGCAGCCCCTCGTCGCGCAGCCTCATGACCAGCACGGCGGTGAAGCACTTGGTGATGGATCCGATGCGGTACTGGACGTCGGCATCCGGCCCGTGTCCTTCGACACAGGTACGCGATCCGGACCAGACCATCCGCCCGTCCCGCGCCACGGCCGCGACAAGCGAAGGGGCGCGCCCCTCGGACTGGGCGACCGCGATGCGGTGCAGCAGAGCGCGCCGTGTAGTGGGCAGCAACTCGTCGAAGGGGGCGGGCGATACGGGAGATGGAGAAAAAGTCATGGAGCAAGGTCTAGCCGCGAGCTCCGCATCCAGTCGACCTCATTTCACCGGCGTCGCCAGTTACTGACTGCTCCGAAAGCCCTGCCACCGAGCCCCCGCACGAACCGGACTCGCGCAAAGGACTCCGACACCTCGCCTCATGCAGAAGTGGGCCTAGTCACCCAGGAGTTGGGTGGGCCCGTCGGACATCGCCGGGGTGAACGACGTGCGGGCGAACCAGGACCGCGTCTCGTCGGTGCTCAGGACGCGGACCAGCTCAGCGCTGCCCGGCAAATCCGGGAAGAACCGGTCAGCGTTCCAGCTGCGCCGGTATGTGGGCTCGTCGAGCACGAGCAGACGTCGTCCCTCGACCATGGGGATGTCGTCGGGCAAGCCCTCGTTCCAGATCCGCTCGCCGTCCGGGGCCAGGAGCTCGAAGGCCCCGGTCGCGACGGTCTGGGTGCGCTCCCGGGCGGGTTCGGAGTCGGTGGCCAATCGGACGCTCTCCGCCGAAGGAGCGGAGCCGGGTACTTGACCACCGCCGACGAGAACGTGGGCGAGCAGCGTGTGCAATTGGAAGTTGTCCCCGATGCCACCGATGCGCACCTCGAACCCGGTCCCGGTGGGCCTGTGCAGCACCACAAGAACCTCGTCGTCCAGGACCGCCAGTGCATGTGCCAGGCATGTCAGGTCGTGTTGTGCCAGGGCGGCGAGGTCGCGGCAGGCAGGGAGCAATGCGGACGCGTACTGACGACGCACCTCGGCGCTGCGACAGAGCACGGCCAGAGCGGGCGGCTGCCACTTCTCGACGGAGCACCAGGCCAGCGCCAGCCGCGCGGCCTCGTGGACGTCCCCGCCGAGACGGGTGAGCAGCGCGTCGTCAATGATCTTCTCGTCCGGCTCCGGCAGTTCCTTCTCGGCCGCGCCGTCGAAGGCCCAGCGGCGGGCGAACTCCAGGGCGTCGAGCAGGTCGGCGTGAACAGCGGCGAGGATCGGTCCGGCACAACTCACCGGATCGGCCCCGTGCTCGACGCAGAACCCGGCCGCCATCGCCAGCAGCGTCCGCGGTCCTGTGGGTGGAAAGGCCGGAAGCAGCGCCGCCAGCCGGGGCCCCGCCGGCCCGCGTTCAGCGTCCGGCGCCCACTGCACCGCTTCCATCAAGGCGGCGAAGGCACGCTCGGTGCGGTCGCCGTCGCGAGCGGCCACCGCCTCCTCCAACGCGGATACGGTGGCAGCAAGGTGCCCGGCCCCCCGCTTCCTTCTGAAGATCACCGGCTCACAGTAGGCCCGAGACCTGTGACACACCACACGCAGCATGGGCTGAGTCTGCGGCTGATCCACCGAGCACGAGGTCCATACGAGCTCACATCGCGCACCGATGAATGTCCCGCGCCGCGCCGGTCTGTACGCCTGAGACAGACTCAAGGGAGGCTGGCGTCATGCGGAAACTGATCTACGGCATGAACCTGACCCTGGACGGTTATATCGCCGCGCCCGGCGACGACATCGGCTGGAGCGTGCCGAGCGACGAGCTGTTCCAGTTCTGGTCCGACCAGTTGCAAGCGACCGACCTGTCGCTGTACGGGTGCAAGCTGTGGCAGACGATGAGCTCCTACTGGCCGACCGCCGACCAGCTGCCCGACGTCACCCTGGCGGAGATCGAGTTCGCGCGCCGCTGGCGGGACATGTCGAAGGTGGTGTTCTCCTCGACGATCGACGAGGTCGACTGGAACACCCGCCTGGTCACCGGAGACGCGGTCGCCGAGATCACCCGGCTCAAGGCCGAGGACGGCGGCGCGATGGACATCGGCGGTGCGACGCTCGCCGGGGCCGCCCTGCGGGCCGGGCTGATTGACGAGTACGTGCTGGCCACCGCACCGGTCCTGGTGGGCGGCGGCACGCCGTTCTTCACGGTGCTGGACAACTGGGTGAACCTGAACCTGGTGGAGACACGGACGCTCCCCTGCGGCGTGATCCTGACCAGGTACGAGACCAGGCGCTGAACACCCGTCCACGCCGCTCGGTGTCAGCCAAGCACTGACGTGCGGAGCGGGCCGGAGCCCCGCCGCCCCGAGGGGTGAGAACCCCGACCAGCTAGTCCCAGGAAGACGCCGTAGGGCCGGCCGATGTGCCATCGGAGATGAGCCGGTGCCGCGAAGTCCGAGGCCCTACAGCGTCTGTAGGTTCTCAGCCTCCATGTCATGTGGCAGTGCCGTGACCTGGACGTTTTCAGGCTGTCTCACGTCGTGTCATCTGCCTGCTGTCTCAGCCTCGTGTCATTTCCTCAAACGACGCAAGACGGTCGACGGCTCACAAGTCCTGGTCCGCGCCGTCTGCTGTGTGGGGAAGCAGGGGGAACAGTCGGGTGATGAGGGCCACCGGTCGAGCGCCATCGGGCCGGGCCAGGGGGCGTTGTTCACGGTCTTGATAGGGAGCAAGCGCCCGTCGGATCACGTTCGCGACCCGGCTCATCTCCTCGGGCGTCAGATAGGCGACGGCACTGAAGGCTTCATCGTGGCGCCATTCAAGCGGCGCTTCATCCCGTTGGGTCAGCCATTGCTGCCAGCTCTCGTCCTCCAGCCCGCGGGCCAAGTCGCCGAACCGCTCCTCCGCCATGGGACCGTCGGCAGCGGGGGTCCTCAGCCGCCATGGACGTGCGCGGCCGCCTTCGTGAGGAGCCTCTTCGATATATCCGTGGCGTGCGAGCTGCCGTAGGTGGAACGAGCAGAGGCCAGAGCTGTAGCCCAGCCGGGAGGCGGCTTCGGTGGCTGTGACGGTACCGACTTCGGCGAGCAGATCCAGCAGGGCTGTGCGGACTTCGTGCTCACGCAATTCTCCGCCGGCGCCGGCTGTCTGGTCGTCTGGGGTGTTGACATCATCTTCAGTCACTTTGCAAATTCTGCTACTTTGCAAAGACCTTGGCAAGCAGTAGCTCTGCTGAAGGCACCAGCTGCGGTGACCTCCGTGGCATCTGTGGCATGCGCAAAAGGAGACAGCCATGTCTGTTCGTGACGAGCGGCCCCGTTCCATCGACCGTCGAGTCCGCGTGCAAGGCCACCCGGTGGACAGCTATCCGGCTCTGCCACCGGAGGCGGGGCGGGGGTCGGTTCGCAGAGTCACGGTGGTCGGTGAGGAGGTACTGAGCCGTCCGTGCCGGGAGGTGACCAAGTTCGGGACTCCGGAGTTGTCGGCGTTAATCGACGACATGTTCCTGACCATGTATGTGGCTGACGGCGCCGGCCTTGCTGCCAACCAGGTTGGCGTTGACCTGCGACTGTTCGTGTATGACTGCCCGGACGACTATGGGATCCGGCATGTCGGTCACATCATCAACCCCGTCCTGGATCTGCCCGATCCCGGGAGTCGGCGGCTTGTTGACGAACTCGAGGGCTGCCTGTCCGTGCCCGGTGCCACCTTGGCGGTTTCCCGCACCGATCGTGCTGTCGCCCGTGGGGTCGACAAGGACGGCAACCCTCTCGTCATCGAGGGGCTGGGGTACTTCGCCCGGTGTCTGCAGCACGAGACCGATCACCTCATGGGCCACACGTATCTTGATCGACTCTCCAAGCGAGACCGCAAGGACGCGTTGCGGCAGATGGAAGACCCCGGGAGGAGGTCTTCGCCCAACGCGCGATCAAGGCCGCCCGCCTGGGCCGATAAGACGCTTGGCGGCAGCGGCTACCTTTCTGCCGAAGGGTGTGGGCCGCATCCTGCGGCCCCGCTCAGCGCGTTCGATCAGGGGTCGACCGAGGTCCTTTTCGAGCCGGTTGATCTGGGTTGTCAGTGTCGATTGGTGCATGCCGAGGGCTCGGGCGGCTTCGGTGACGGTGGAGTAGGGCAGGGCAGCAGCAAAGCGTTCGAGTCGCTGCCACGCATTTGGGCCGGTCAGGGCGTCACGCAGGATAGCGGGGGCGTCTGCGGCCTGATCGGCGGTGCGAAGGGCGGTGTGGTGGCTGGCTCCGCCGCGGGGGCGGAGGGGGATGTTGTGGGTGTGGGCCCAGCGGGCCATGTTCGCGGGACTCATGCCGGTTTCGCGGGCGAGGTCTGGCAGAGTCCGGCGGCGGTGGACGTATTGCTCGATGACCAGGCCCGTTCGACGGTGCCGCGGCGCTTGTAGTCCTTGGGGCCCTCGCGGAGCGGGATGCCGTACTCCTTGCCAAGGTCGGTCAGCACTCTGCGGGAGAAGCCGGTGAGGGTGGCGATCTGCTGGAGGGACCGGTGTTCGTCGAGGTAGAGCCGGGTGAAGCGCTCTGCCGGAATGGCTTGCCGGGCCTGCTGCCGGATGCGGCCAGTGGCTCTGGCGGCGTCCTGTGTCAGCGGGAGTGCGGGGGCTGGATGTTTGTCGAGCGCATGTCGGATGGCCTCGACGGTCGTGCCCAGGACCTGGGCGGCGTGCTGAACAGGGTGCTGGCGTTCGCGGACGAGCTGGTGCAGGCGGGGTAGGTCGACGTGTGCCGGGTCGGGGCCGGGAAGGGAGAGCCCTGCCAGCAGGGTGGCAGGCGGCTGCCAGGTCATGGGCTCGTCGTGGATGTGGTGTGAGGCCAGGAAGTTGAGGGCTTCCTGCTGGAGGGCGTGTGCGAGGTCGGGGGTCTGAAGCGCAGTGAACCGCAGGGACGTCGCCCGGAACTCTGCACTGTCGGGCCCGCCCAGGTCGTCGGGGGCAGACTCGGCGGGCAGGCCGCTGAGACGTTGGAAGAGCTGGCTGCGTGCGATGCTTCGCGCCGTCCGGTTCCCGGTGGTGTTCCGGTGTGGCGGCAGATCTCCAGCCAGCGGTCATGAGGAAGCAGGCCGGTGTAGTCGAGGAGTCGGCGTCGGCCGTAGTCGATGCGGGTGCTGTTGGCATCGAGGTAGTCCGCGAGCCGGTCCAGGGCAGTGGCGATGTCCGGCCATTGCGGAAGGTCGTCGACTTCCTGGAGGAGGCGTGACACCTCAGTGCCGTCGATGGCGTCGCCGATCAGCCCGGCTGCCTGGTCCAGGGATGTGCGGCTGTCGGGAATCAGCAGCAGGGCAGCGAGAACGGGGGCCAGAGCCCGCGCATGGAATTCCTTCAGGTGGTGCGAGGCGGATCGTCCAGGGCGGCCAGAACATCGTGGGGATCTTCCTGGCTCGCTGCTCGATGTCCCGAGTGGTCCGGGTCGGTCGGCGGGGGGTCTCGGTCATGATGCGGTAGCGGACGTATTCGCTGGGGCGGAGGGAAGGGGCGAGGGCTGCCAGGTGCACGGACTGCAGCACCGGGCTGACGCCCCTGCCCCAGCTGTCGATGCTGGTCGCCGAGATCTGTGCGAGTTCCTCGCGTACTGCTTCCAGCAGGCTCCGCAGGGCCCCGCCGGCCGGGTGGATTCCTGGTTGCTCCAGGATGCTCAGGCTCATGGTGACCGCGACGGCCGTGTCCGCGGCTCGGGGCGGGGCCATGAACCCCGGACGTTCCATGGCCTGTCCGGTGTGCGGGGAGACCGCATCGGTGTTGAGGTGCGCTTCTGCGATATCAGCCGGGATCTGTTCTCGTAGGACGGCCGCGGGCAGGTCGCTCAGGACGCGGATGCCCAGGGCCCGGATGTCCGCCAGCACCGCCGACGCCGGCTGGGGAGAGGTTCGGTAGGGGCCGAAGGCAGCCGTTGCCCCGTCAATGATCTCCATCACTCGGTCCTGCGCCATGAGAACCGGATGGCCAGTGGGCAGGAGAAGCGTCGAAGCGCGGGTCAGATCGGTGCCGCAGCCAGCCGAAAACGGGCGGGTAGGGCGGGTCGGTGGATTGCCGCAGAATTCGGATTGAGGGACCGACCGGCCGGAACGGGGCCGCTGCCGCGGCACCCTCCCGCAGTGCGGGCAGCAGTCCGCCAGCAGCCTGCGGTGCCGGGTGCAGGCGAAGGAGAACCCGAGCCTCCAGGACAATTGCCATCGCCCACCAGTGGCAAGAAGGCACTCCGGACAGAACCGGGACCCCCCTCCGCGGCCCCAGAGGACGTCCCGTGACACGGCCCGGCCTCCGGCACTCATATGGAGGGCCCGTCCGTCGTAGTGCGCCAGGGTCAGGGCAGCGACTGTCTCAGGGGACGTCCCGGTGGCGTGCGCGACGGCATTGGTCCGCTGTTCGTCGAGGACGATCGTCCAGTCTGCCGGGATGCCCTTGAACTGGTTTCCGGCCCGGTGCCGGATCGGGAAGCCGAAGTGCAGCAGGACATCACCGAGTGCGGTGTCCATCCGTCTGGCCGTCGCCTCCAGCCATGAGTCCAGGGCCTCGCCGGGCAGTGGAGGCAGCCGGATCGGCAGGGTGCGGATCGGAGATCTCATGCGGGTCGTCGGCTCCGGGGCCGCGGGCGGCTGGTCAGCCGTTTCTTCTCCAGTGCGGCCTGAAGTTCGAGGCGTGCAGCCTCGGATGCCTCGTCGTTCTTCACTCGGTCCATGAGCTCCTGGTCAAGACGTTCGGCGCCGGTGCGGACCGCCCGCTGGCAGCTGCGGTTGAGCAGCGTCATCAGCGAGCCGATGTGTCCGGTGCTGCGGGCGAAGAGGTAGTCCGACAGGTCGTCCGCGAGCATGCCCGGGGTGCTTGTCGGTGAGCACGACTCGCTGTTCGAGGGCCATCAGCATCTGCCGCCACTCCCGGCGCCCGGCCTCCGTATCGATGGTGAACGGTCGAAGCCCGAGGCGGGTGGTGCGGCGGCCGGTCTGGGCCAGAGCGGTGTCGCGCCCGTTCGTTCCTTCGCCGAACAGGCCCTTCTTCGCGAGCTCGACTCCCACCATCAGCAACGTCACCGGGAACTCGTTGGCGATCCACTTAAAAACAGCCAATCCCTTCGATAGCCCGCCAGGAACCGGATGTTCTCCAGCTCCGCGGCCGGGGGCTCGCTCCAGACTTCGTACTTCCATCCACGTGATTCGACCGCCCGCCGGGTCCAGTCAAAGGTGAACGCAACCTCCGGTTTGGACAACTTGTGCAGCGGCTTGACGTCGACGACCACCGGAACCTGCCCGGTGAGCAGGAGATAGTCAGGGATGTGCCGGCGGACCTTCGCCTCCAGCGCCGCCTTCAGCAGGAAGGGCTGGGCCACGATGCCGCGTACCGCGGGATCGAAGTCAGCGAAGAGCAGCCGGGTGAGCTCCAGGCGCGACTCGTAGATCACGTGATCGCGCATCGTCGCCGACCAGTACGTGCCCGAGTAGTGCTTCTGGCCGTTGTGCCAACGGAACGTCCGCCAGGGCATGGTCGAAGCCAAAGATCTGGCTGGCTCGGTAGCCCAGAACCGATCTTCGACGACCTGGCCGTTCCGACGACGCATGCTCACAGTCGCAGCGATGTCCACCGCACCCAGCCCACAACACGAGTGTCTCCCCGTGCAGCCAAGGTGCCAGTGCTCGCTCGCCACGTGGAAAGGTCGGCACTTTCCTTCACTCGGAAGAGCGAAGGCTTCGAGCTGCGAGTCTCATGATGGCTGCATAAATGCCATCCATATGCAGTCGGCCCTGAGATTATGAAGCTGAATTTGAGACCCTACAAGCGCCGTCCTCAGGTCTGAGCCATGTCCACGAAGCGCGAGTAGTGGCCCTGGAAGGCGACGGTGATGGTCGCGGTCGGTCCGTTACGGTGCTTGGCCACGATCAGGTCCGCCTCGCCCGCGCGGGGGGATTCCTTCTCGTACGCGTCCTCCCGGTGCAGCAGGATGACCATGTCGGCGTCCTGCTCGATGGAGCCGGATTCACGCAGGTCGGAGACCATCGGCTTCTTGTCCGTGCGCTGCTCGGGGCCACGGTTCAGCTGGGACAGCGCGATGACCGGCAGCTGCAGTTCCTTGGCGAGGAGCTTCAGGTTTCGCGACATGTCCGAGACTTCCTGCTGCCGGCTTTCGGCACGCTTCGATCCGCCCGACTGCATCAGCTGCAGGTAGTCGATGACGACGAGGCGGAGGTCGTTGCGCTGCTTCAGGCGGCGGCACTTGGCGCGGATTTCCATCATCGACAGGTTTGGCGAGTCGTCGATGTAGAGCGGCGCCTGGGACACGTCCGGCATCCGGCGGGCCAGTCGCGTCCAGTCCTCGTCCGTCATGGTGCCGGAGCGCATGTGGTGGAGCGCGACCCGCGCCTCGGCCGACAGCAGACGCATCGCGATCTCGTTGCGGCCCATTTCGAGCGAGAAAATGACGCTGGGCAGGTTGTGCTTGATCGAACAGGCTCGTGCGAAGTCCAGCGCCAGCGTCGACTTACCCATCGCGGGACGGGCGGCGATGACAACCATCTGGCCGGGGTGCAGGCCGTTGGTGAGCGAGTCGAAGTCGGTGAACCCGGTGGGCACTCCGGTCATCTCGCCGCTGCGGGACCCGATCGCCTCGATCTCGTCGAGAGCGCCCTCCATGATGTCACCGAGCGGCAGATAGTCCTCGCTGGTGCGCTGCTCGGTGACCGCGTAGATCTCCGCCTGCGCGGAGTTGACGATGTCGTCGACATCGCCGTCCGCCGCGTATCCCATCTGCGTGATCTTGGTGCCGGCCTCCACGAGGCGGCGAAGCACCGCCCGCTCGTGAACGATCTCCGCGTAATAGGAGGCGTTGGCCGCCGTCGGCACCGACTGGACCAACGTGTGCAGATACGACGGGCCGCCCACCCGGGTGATCTCGCCGCGCTTGACCAGTTCCGCGGCGACCGTGATGGGGTCGGCGGGCTCACCCTTGGCGTAGAGATCGAGGATCGCCGTGTAGACGGTTTCGTGAGCGGGCTTGTAGAAGTCGTGGCCCTTGATGATCTCCACGACGTCCGCGATGGCGTCCTTGGAGAGCAGCATGCCGCCCAGGACGGACTGCTCGGCGTCGATGTCCTGCGGGGGTACCCGCTCGAAACCGGAGGAGCCGCCGTCCCAGTCGTCCTGACCGCGGTCGTGCTGATCGTCACGGCCCCTGCCCCGCCCACGGCTGCGGCTCTCGCTGTCACCGCGCTGGCGGGAAACAGGCAGACGGTCGCTCGGACCGGTATCGGCCCAGGGCTCGTCCAACGGCTCGGGAATGCTCACCGGGCCACCTCCTCCCGTCCGCTCCGCGGACCTAGCCGTGCCACTCTTTCTACGGCACGACACTGACAAAACGAGATGCCCGACTCCGGTTCCGGCGCGTCGGGCGCCGGACCACGTTAGGCCCGCGAGCGGCGTCAGCCAATCTGGTTATCCACAGGGCATGTGGACGAAGGACCCGATGCTGTGGAGAAGTCTCCGGAACCTGTGCACGGACCGGGGGACAGCACTGTGGACAAAGTCATAGCCCCCCTGCCACCACGGCTCTGACCTGCACTTTCTCCATCCACCGGCTGTGGGGGAGAAAAAGTTTCCCGACTGGCTCAAGATCCCTGTTCCCGGTGCGCGCAGCGACCGCACCCGACCTTGAAAGTAAGGGCTCCTAGTGCATTGCGTCCATTACCTGTGGAAGATTAGATTGGCCCCATGACACAGGCCCCCATGGCTCCTGAGCACGACCGGCGCGCTACGCGACGCGGACACGACCGCGAGATCGTGTCTCTCGCCGTTCCCGCTTTCGGGGCCCTCGTCGCCGAACCCCTCTTCGTGATGGCCGACAGCGCGATCGTGGGCCACCTCGGCACGCCGCAACTGGCCGGTTTGGGTATTGCGGCCCCTCTGCTCACCACCGCCGTGAGCGTCTTTGTCTTCCTCGCCTACGCCACCACCGCTGCCGTCTCCCGACGCGTCGGCGCCGGCGATCTGCGGGCCGCGATACGCCAGGGCATGGACGGCATCTGGCTGGCCCTGCTTCTCGGCACCGCGGTCGTCGTCGCAGTCCTCCCCACCGCCCCATGGCTGGTGGGGCTGTTCGGCGCTTCGGACACCGCGACGCCGTACGCCGTCACCTATCTGCGCATCTCGGCGCTCGGCATCCCCGCCATGCTCGTGGTGCTTGCCTCGACCGGCGTACTGCGGGGCCTCCAGAACACCAGGACGCCTCTCTACGTCGCGATCGGCGGCTTCGCCGTCAACGGCATGCTCAATCTGGCGCTCGTCTACGGAGTGGGCCTCGGCATCGCCGGGTCGGCATGGGGCACCGTCATCGCCCAGTTCGGCATGGCTGCCGTCTATCTGACCGTGGTCGTGCGCGGGGCGCGACGGCACCGCGCGTCTCTGCGCCCCGACTACGCGGGCATCAAGAACAGCGCACAGGCAGGCGTGCCTCTGCTGGTCCGCACGCTCTCCCTGCGGGCCGTCCTGATGATCGCCACGGCCGTCGCCGCCCACCTGGGCGACGCCGACATCGCCGCTCACCAGATCATCTTGTCCCTGTGGAGCCTCATGGCCTTCGCCCTCGATGCGATCGCCATCGCCGGGCAGGCGATCATCGGCCGTCATCTGGGGGCCGATGACGTCAACGGAGCCCGGCAGGCCTGTCGCCGCATGGTCGAGTGGGGCATCGCCTTCGGCATACTGCTCGGGCTGTTGGTCGTGGCCGCCCGCCCCCTCTTCATCCCGCTCTTCACCGGCGATCACGCCGTCCAGGACGCCCTGCTGCCCGCTCTTCTGGTCGTCGCCGTCGTCCAACCCGTGGCTGGGATCGTCTTCGTACTCGACGGCGTACTGATGGGGGCGGGCGACGGATCCTACCTGGCAGGGGCCATGCTGGTGACGCTGATCGTCTTCGCCCCTGTCGCTCTGCTCGTGCCTACGCTCGGCGGCGGCCTGACGGCTCTGTGGTGGGCGATGGCTCTGATGATGGTCGTGCGCATGCTGACCCTGGTCTGGCGAGCCCGCTCGGGGCGCTGGTTGGTCACCGGCGCGACACGCTGACCACACGGCAGGCCGGAGAGAGCCCCCAGCCTCGTTTCACGTGAAACGAGGACGCCGCCAGTCCCTGATGACCGGCCGCACTCTTTGATTCCCTGTTTCACGTGAAACAGGGAAAGGGCCGCACCCCTCGGGGTACGGCCCTTTCTGCTGTGCTGTGCTGTGCTTAAGCGGCGATGACCTCGACGCCGAGCTTCGCGACAACGTCAGCGTGCAGACGCACGGACACCTGGTGAGCACCCAGGGTCTTGATCGGCGAACCGAGCTCGACGCGGCGCTTGTCCACGTCCGGGCCGCCCGCAGCCTTGATCGCCGAAGCGACGTCGGCCTGGGTGACGGAGCCGAAGAGACGGCCGGCCTCGCCGGAGCGAACAGCCAGACGTACCTTCACGCCTTCGAGCCGGGCCTTGACCTCGTTGGCCTGCTCGATGGTCGCGATCTCGTGGATCTTGCGCGCACGACGGATCTGCGCGACGTCCTTCTCGCCACCCTTGGTCCAGCGGATCGCGAAACCACGCGGGACCAGGTAGTTGCGAGCGTAGCCGTCCTTGACGTCAACGACGTCGCCGGCAGTGCCGAGGCCAGAGACCTCGTGGGTGAGGATGATCTTCATTTTTCGGTCACCCTTCCCTTATCGCGCGGTGGACGTGTAGGGCAGCAGCGCCATCTCACGGCTGTTCTTGACGGCCGTGGCGACGTCACGCTGGTGCTGCGTGCAGTTGCCGGTCACGCGGCGGGCACGGATCTTGCCGCGGTCGGAAATGAACTTCCGCAGCATGTTCGTGTCCTTGTAGTCCACGTAGACGGTCTTGTCCTTGCAGAAAGCGCAGACCTTCTTCTTAGGCTTGCGCACAGGCGGCTTCGCCATGGTGTTTCTCCTGTGTGATCAAGATGTGGGGATAACGAGCTGCCCTAGAAGGGCGGCTCGTCCGAGTAGCCGCCGCCGCTGGAGCTTCCGCCCCAGCCGCCGCCACCGCCGCCGCCACCCTGCTGCGGCTGTCCGCCGCCGGCCGGTGCACTGGAGGCCCAGGGGTCGTCGGCGGGAGCACCGCCGCCGGCCTGCTGGCCGCCACCGCTGGGGGCTCCGCCCCAGCTGCCGCCGCCCTGCTGCTGACCGCCGCCGCCATATCCACCCTGGCCGCCGCGACCGGTGGTCTTGGTGACCTTGGCCGTGGCGTTCTTGAGGCTGGGGCCGACTTCCTCGACGTCCAGCTCGAAGACCGTGCGCTTGACGCCCTCGCGGTCCTCGTAGGACCGCTGCCTCAGCCGGCCCTGCACGACTACGCGCATGCCTCGCTGAAGCGACTCCGCGACGTTCTCCGCCGCCTGACGCCAGACCGAGCAGGTCAGGAACAGGCTTTCGCCGTCCTTCCACTCATTGGTCTGCCGGTCGAAGGTGCGGGGAGTGGACGCGACACGGAACTTCGCGACGGCCGCACCGGAGGGGGTGAAGCGCAGCTCGGGGTCGTCGACGAGATTGCCGACGACCGTGATGACGGTCTCGCCTGCCATGGATGAACCTCTCGGCGGGGATTGCTGCTGGCTGCTGTGTTGCTACTCGGACCCGATTACCTCTGAGCGGAAGCTCAGTGGGTCTCGGGACGGAGGACCTTGGTCCGGAGGACCGACTCGTTCAGGTTCATCTGACGGTCGAGCTCCTTGACGACCGCAGGCTCAGCCTGAAGGTCGATGACCGTGTAGATGCCCTCGGGCTTCTTCTTGATCTCGTAGGAGAGACGACGACGGCCCCAGGTGTCGACCTTCTCGACCTTTCCGTTGCCCTCGCGGACGACGGAGAGGAAGTTCTCGATCAGGGGAGAGACAGCGCGCTCCTCCAGATCGGGGTCGAGGATGACCATCACCTCGTAGTGACGCATGTGGAACCCACCTCCTTTGGACTCAGCGGCCACGGTCGTTCCGTGGCAGGAGGGTCGTGATGCGTAAGCAACGGTATCGGCCCCCACTGACAAACCCCCTCCGTGAGGAGCGGGACGGCATGCGGGCACGGCTGACACCGGTGCAGACCGTCCAGAGTACCTGTTGACCCGCTTCCGGTTGAAATCCCGTGGGTGGGGGACGCAATCTGTACACATCGGGTGTGTGCGGCGTCACCCTTCGCCGCCTTCCGCCAGGAGGTGCCCCATGGCACAAGCAGTGCGACCCAACGGCCCTGTCTCTCTCTTCGCCACCGACGGCAAGGCCCATCCCCTCCAGGACGCGTTCATGGCCGTCACGGTCGTCCTTGGGGTGCTGGCCTTCACCACGGCCTGGTTCTACAACCTCCACCTGGTCAGCTCATGGGCCGGCCTCGTCGGAATCGTCACGGGCGCGTACGGCCAGTTCATCTCGGCGACGACGCGTGAACGGTTCCTGCTGATCCTCGGCCTCGGCGCCTCAGCCGTCGGTTTCTTTCTCGGCATGGCCCACGGCGGGCTCTTCGGCGGCGTCGTCGGCTGACGCGCACGCGCCGCCCAGCACCACGGATGGCCGTACGGCGCTGTGCCGGACGGCCATCCAGGGCGCTCCTGTGGCCCAGTAGGCTTCGGCACGAGAGCCGGAGCCCCTGACCCCATGGGGACACACCTGCCGAGGAGCGCCCCATGAGCCTGACCCTGAGGACCATCAGCCGTGAGCAGCATCTGGCGTACATCCAGAGCCTGCCCGCGGCGAGCCACTGCCAGGTCCCGGCGTGGGCCGACGTCAAGACCGAGTGGCGCTCGGAAAGCCTTGGCTGGTTCGACAAGAGCGGCCAGTTGGTCGGTGCCGGTCTGGTCCTTTACCGCCAGCTCCCCAAGGTCAAGCGCTACTTGGCGTACCTGCCCGAGGGCCCGGTCATCAACTGGTACGCGCCCAACCTGGACGAGTGGCTGAAGCCGATGCTCGCCCACCTCAAGCAGCAGGGCGCGTTCTCGGTGAAGATGGGCCCGCCGGTCGTCATCCGCCGCTGGGACTCGGCCGCCATCAAGTCCGGTATCCAGGACCCCGACGTGAAGCGTCTGCGTGACGTGGAGGCCACGCACATCGAGGCGCGTGCCTTCGAAGTCGCCGACCGGCTGCGCAAGATGGGCTGGCAGCAGGGTGAGGACGGGGGCGCCGGATTCGGCGACGTCCAGCCGCGCTACGTCTTCCAGGTTCCGCTGGCCAACCGCTCCCTGGACGATGTCCTCAAGGGCTTCAACCAGTTGTGGCGCCGCAACATCAAGAAGGCCGAGAAGGCCGGCGTCGAGGTCGTACAGGGCGGCTACGAGGACCTTGCCGAGTGGCAGCGCCTGTACGAGATCACCGCGGTGCGCGACCACTTCCGGCCGCGTCCCCTGTCGTACTTCCAGCGCATGTGGACGGTCCTCAACTCCGAGGATCCCAACCGGATGCGCCTCTACTTCGCGCGCCACAACGGTGTGAACCTCTCGGCCGCGACCATGCTCGTCGTCGGTGGGCACGTCTGGTACTCCTACGGCGCCTCCGACAACATCGGCCGAGAGGTCCGTCCCTCCAACGCGATGCAGTGGCGGATGCTCCGTGACGCCTACGCGATGGGTGCGACCGTCTACGACCTGCGCGGCATCTCCGACTCGCTGGACGAGACCGACCACCTCTTCGGCCTCATCCAGTTCAAGGTGGGTACCGGTGGTGAGGCTGCCGAGTACCTCGGCGAGTGGGACTTCCCGCTCAACAAGCTGCTGCACAAGGCGCTGGACATGTATATGTCGCGCCGCTGACCCGGTTGCGTACCCTCGTTCCTCGTACCTGCGACACATCGCAGTCATCAGAAAGGTCCGGACGGCCATGGCGCTCACCCTCTATGTCGACTCCGCTCGCTGGCGGGCGCACCAGAAATCCGTCGTCGACCAGTTCCCAGGCATCGTCCCGGTCTGCAAGGGCAACGGCTACGGCTTCGGCCACGAGCGGCTTGCCGACGAGGTCTCCCGTTTCGGCTCGGACATCCTGGCTGTCGGCACCACTTACGAAGCCGCCAAGATCAAGGACTGGTTTAGCGGTGATCTGCTCGTCCTGACGCCGTTCCGGCGCGGTGAGGAGCCGGTGCCGCTGCCCGACCGCGTCATCCGCTCCGTCTCCTCGGTGGACGGTGTGCACGCCCTCGTGGGCGCCCGAGTGGTCATCGAGTGCATGAGCTCGATGAAGCGCCACGGCGTGAAGGAGGAGGAGCTGGGCATGCTCCGCTCCGCCATCGAGGACGTACGGCTCGAAGGGTTCGCCCTGCACCTGCCGCTGGACCGCGCCGACGGCTCGGACGCCGTAGAGGAAGTCATCGCGTGGATGGACCGCTTGCGCGCGGCCCGGCTGCCGCTGCACACCATGTTCGTCAGTCATCTGCGCGCCGAGGAGCAGGCCCGGTTGCAGCAGCAGTTCCCGCAGACCCGGTTCCGGGCCCGCATCGGAACGCGGCTGTGGCTCGGCGACCATGAGGCGACCGAGTACCGGGGTTCCGTCCTCGACGTCACCCGGGTCTCCAAGGGCGACCGGTTCGGTTACCGCCAGCAGAAGGTCGCATCCGACGGCTGGCTGGTCGTGGTCGCCGGTGGCACCTCGCACGGAGTGGGTCTTGAGGCCCCGAAGGCCCTGCACGGGGTGATGCCGCGCGCCAAGGGCGTCGCCCGCGCGGGGCTCGCCACCGTCAATCGCAACCTCTCGCCGTTCGTCTGGGCGGGCAAGCAGCGCTGGTTCGCGGAGCCGCCGCACATGCAGGTGTCCATCCTGTTCGTGCCGTCGGACTCGCAGGAGCCGCGGGTGGGTGACGAGTTGGTGGCCCATCTGCGCCACACGACCACGCAGTTCGACCGTCTCATCGAGCGCTAGACAGCACCGCCCCTCGCATCGGGGCACCTCGACTTCGGGCCCCCGGCCGACGACAGCCGCCGTCAGCCAGGGGCCCGAGCCCTTTGCACGAGGTCCCCTAGGACGCGGGGGTGCGCATGCCCCACTCGACCCTCGGTCCCTCGTCGAGCGTGGCCGCGTGCCGCGGCGGATGCGCCGCCTGGCCGAGCACGAAGACGTCCTCGGCCCCGTCGAGTACCCCGCCCGACGGATCGTCCGAGCCATCGCGCCGGACGCCGTCCCGTTCCGGCATCAGGATGTCGCGCACCACGACGGCACACAGGTACAGCGTCGTCAACAGATGTGTGGCAATGGCCAGTTGATAGCCCTCGGGCGGCAGGCCCTGATGCTTCTCGCCGCTCATCGTGTAGGCGAGGTACAGCCAGATACCGATGAAGTACACGACCTCGCCGGCCTGCCAGACCAGGAAGTCCCGCCAGCGGGGCCTGGCGAGGGCGGCCAGCGGGATCAGCCACAGAACGTACTGCGGCGAGTAGACCTTGTTGGTGATGATGAACGCGGCGACCACCAGGAAGGCCAGCTGCGCGAGGCGTGGGCGGCGCGGCGCGGTGAGGGTGAGCACAGCGATTCCCGCGCAGGCGAGGACCATGAGAAGTGCGGCCAGCGTGTTCACCATGTCGGTGTCCAGGCCCTTGCCCGTACGCTGCGAAATGATCAGCCAGAACGATCCAAAATCGACGGACCGTTCCTGGCTGAAGGTGTAGAACTTCTTCCACCCCTCGGGCGCGAGCATCATCACCGGCAGGTTCACCACGAGCCAGGCGCCGGCGGCGCCCAACGCCGCAGCGCCGAACTCGCGCCATTTCCCGGCCCGCCAGCACAACACGAGCAGCGGCCCGAGGATCAGTACAGGGTAGAGCTTCGCCGCCGTCGCCAAGCCGATCAGGATGCCGAAGGCGAGCGGCCTGCTGCGCGACCACATCAGCAGGGCGGCCGCGGTGAGTGCGACGGCGAACAAGTCCCAGTTGATGGTGGCGGTGAGCGCGAAGGCCGGGGCCAGGGCGACGAGAAGGGCGTCCCAGGGGCGACGGCGATGGGTGCGAGCGACGCAGACGGCGATGACAGCCGTGCAGACCATCAGCATGCCCGCGTTGGCCATCCAGTACATCTGCTCACGGTGCTGCATGTCTCCGCCGCCCGGCGTCAGCCAGGAGGCGACCTCCATGAACAGGCCGGTCAGCACCGGATATTCGAGGTAATTCATGTCGCCGTTGAGCCGGTCGAAGTACGGCACCAGATTGTCGGCGAAACCGCGGAGCGAGTACAGGTGGGGGATGTCCGAATAGCAGGCGTGGGTGTACTGAGAATTGGCTCCCCGGAACCAGGCCCAGTCGTAGCACGGCAGCTTCTGCGCCATCCCCAGGGCGAACATGCCGATCGCGACGAGCACCACGATCCTGACCGGGCTGAGCCACCGGTGGCCCGGCCTGGCCCAGCGGCCGAGTGGGCCACCGATCAGCTGGCTGCCCGCCGCCGCCACCTCGTCCTGTTCCGTGGGGCGTACGACGGGTTCCGCGGAGTCTCCGCGCCGGTCCTCGTACGCACGGGGGCTCGTCTCGCTCGTCATGCCGACATCCTGCCGTACACCGCTGTGGATACGGGGAGCGGCTGTGTTTCACGTGAAACGAACGCGCTGTTTCACGTGAAACGGGGGCGGTGTTTCACGTGAAACACCGCCCCCCGTCGTCAGTCGGTCGCTTCGGCCGGTTCCTCAGAACCAGCTGCCGCCGGGCCCACCAGGTCCACCGCCGGGCCCACCGGGTTTCGACCGGCTCGGTGACGGGCTAGGAGACGGCCCGCCGTTCGCTCCGCCGTCCGTGGGCCCCCCATTGGTGCCACCCGTGTCGTTGCACGTCCAGTCCCACCTGCTGCATGAGGCGCTGGGGGTCGGGGACGGCGGCATCGACGGAGTGCGGGACGGCTTGATGGACGGAGAGGGCGCAAGCGAGGCGCTCGGAGAGGGGACGGGGGTGGGGCTGGGGGACATGCCGCCGCCGTAGACCTTGTCGCCGATCTTCTCGGGTGCGGGGAAGGACACTGCGGTTGACCCTTCGAGTGCCTGCTCCATGTAGTCGTGCCAGATGCTCGACGGGAAGGACGCACCATGGATCTTCTCCTGGCCGCCCGTCCCGAACATCTTCAGGAACTCGCGCTTCTTGCTGGCCTCGTTGTCGTCGAAGCGGTACATGCCGACAGCGGTGGAGTACTGCGGGGTGTAGCCGACGAACCACGCCGACCTATTGCCGTCGGTGGTGCCGGTCTTGCCCGCCACCTGTCGCCCACTGAGCTTGGCGTTCGTTCCCGTGCCCTTGTCGACGACGGTCTTCAGGACGTCCGTGACGTTGTTGGCCACCGCCGCGGGGAAGGCACTCTTGGCCTGGTCCTCGTGCTGGTAGATGACCTTCCCGTCCTTCCTCACCGACGTCACGGAGAACGGGTCGCGCTGCGTCCCGCTGGCAGCAAACGTGGCGTACGCGCCGGCCATGCGGATCGCGCTCGGCGACGATGTACCGATGGAGAACGACGGAACGCTGGAGGAAGCCATGCTGGTCTTGCTGTCGCGCAGCCCCGCTGCCATGGCGGCCTGCTTGACCTTGTCGGTGCCTACGTCCATACCGAGCTGGACATAGGGGGAGTTCACCGACTCCTGCATCGCATAGCGGAGGTCGATGGCGTAGCTCGGCGGGTTGTACGACTCATTGCCGTCGTTCGTCTGCAGCCATTCGTTGCCGTTCTGGTCCTTCCAGACCGTCCCGTCGTAGTTCTTGATCTTCAGCCTGTTCTTGCCGCTGTAGATGCTGTCCGGCGAGACGGGCGTACGGGAGGAATCGCCCTGCGAAGCGGGCTTGTTCGGGTCGCGCTTGCCGTATTCCATCCCGGCCGCGAGGACGAACGGCTTGAAGGTCGAGCCGACCTGAGCACCGGTTTCGTCGGCGTTGTTGGTGAAGTGCTTGGTCGCGTCGTCGCCGCCGTAGATGGCCACGATGGCACCGGTCTTCACATCGACCGACGCGGCGCCGAACTGGACGAAGGTGTCCACGTCGGGGCGCTTCTTGGGGTCGATGTTCTTGTCCCGGACCTTCTTGACCACGCTCTCCATCTCCTGGACCTTCTTCTTGTCGAAGGTCGTATAGATCTGGTAGCCGCCCTGGGACAGATTCATGTCCGGGTTGTTGTTCTTCGCTGACGCCTGGGCGAGAGAGACGAGGTAGCCGATCTGCCCGCTCAGGTTCGCGCCCTTCTTCGGCTTGTCGGGCATCGGGAAGAGGCGGTACTTGTCGCGTTCGGCCTGGGTCATGTGCTTGTCCTTGACCTCCTGGTCAAGGATCCAGCCCCAGCGCTCGGTGGCGTTCTTGGTGTTCTGCTCCGCGGTGGCCGCCGGGTCGATCTCCGGGGCACCGGCCGGGTCGAAGTAGGTCGCGCCCTTGAGGAGCGAGGCGAGGAAGGCGCACTGGCTCGGGTCGAGATCCTTCGCGTCCTTGCTGTAGTACGTGCGGGCCGCGGCCTGCAGGCCGTAGGCGCCACGGCCGTAGTACGCGGTGTTCAGATAGCCCGCCATGATGTCGGACTTCTTCTTGGTCGCGCCGACCTTGATGGAGATGAAGAGCTCTTTGAACTTGCGGCTGATCGTCTGCGACTGGTCGTCGAGCTGGGCGTTCTTCACGTACTGCTGCGTGATGGTCGAGCCGCCCTGGGTCTGGCCGCCCTTGGCCATGTTCAGCAGGGCGCGGGCGATGCCCTGAGGGTCGATGCCGCTGTCGGTCTCGAACGTCTTGTTCTCGGCCGAGATGACCGCGTACCGCATCGCCGAGGGGATCTGCTCGTACGGAATGATCTGCCGGTTGACCTCTCCGCCCGTGGCGACCATCTGAGAGCCGTCGGACCAGTAGTAGACGTTGTTCTGAGCCTTCGCGGCCTGAGCCACGTCCGGGATGGCCACCATGTAGTACGCCACCCCGATGAAGGCGATCAGCAGGCCGAAACAGCCGAGACAGCAGGCGCTGACGAGCTTCCAGGAGGGCACCCAGCGCCGCCATCCGTGCCTGCCGAAGCGCGGATAGTCGATGAACCGCTTCTTGCCGGGGCCGCCGCCCGCTCCGCCACCCCTGCCGGGCCGGCGCCCTGCGCCCCTTGCGGGTCCCGCCACCTCGGTGGCGCGCCGCCGGCTCCCTCCCCGCTGGGCCCGGCGGGCCTCGGCCCGGCCGCTGTAGGAGGCCTCCTCCGGGTCGGACGTCGACCCGTGCGTACCGGAGGGTGAGTGGGCCGCGGGACCCGGGGATCCTGCCTCCGGACGGGCTCCCCTGCGCCCGGAGGGCTGCTGCGCGGCGCGTCGGGCCGCGGCACGTCCACCGCCTTGGGGCTGCGGCGGTTTGCGACGGTGCTCGCTCATCGAACGACTACTCCTAGGGCAGGCGAGAGCGCCTGGAAACGGCAGCTGGGTTCCTGTCCCCCCGATGTGCGCGACGGCCCCGCAAGGGACGGTGCCGCGCTGCAGCCCGTGTGCCGATGGCGTGGAACACGCCGACGCCCCCTGACGTCACTCGGCACACAGTGATCTGCATGGCGCACAGACTACGCACGCTCAAAACCTCCCTAGGGCCGAAGTTCACCCCAAATCAGGCAACTTGCTACCTGTGAATCCAGGATGTGACGCCGTTCACCATGGCCCCTCTTGCCGCAACTGCCGCGCCGCCCTATCGTGCTGATGTATCGAGTCGATACATCAGCACGGCATAAAGGTCCCCGACAGCCGAGGAGGCGAAGGATGAGCAGGCGCTCCGGCATCCTCGAATTCGCCGTACTCGGCCTGCTCCGCGAGGCCCCGATGCACGGTTACGAGCTGCGCAAGCGGCTCAACACCTCGCTGGGGATCTTCCGGGCCTTCAGTTACGGGACCCTCTATCCCTGCCTCAAGACGCTGGTCACCAACGGCTGGTTGATGGAGGAGCCGGGCAGTGCTCCCGAGGAGGCGCTCGCCGCTTCACTCGCAGGGCGCCGCGCCAAGATCGTCTACCGGTTGACGGCGGAAGGTAAGGAGCACTTCGAGGAGCTGCTCTCCCACACCGGCCCCGACACCTGGGAGGACGAGCACTTCGCCGCTCGTTTCGCCTTCTTCGGCCAGACGGAGCGAGAGGTGCGGATGCGCGTGCTGGAAGGGCGTCGCAGCCGGCTGGAGGAGCGCCTCGAAAAGATGCGCGCTTCCCTGACCCGTACGCGCGAACGCCTGGACGACTACACGCTTGAGCTGCAGCGCCACGGCATGGAGTCCGTGGAGCGCGAAGTGCGCTGGCTGAACGAGCTCATCGAGAGCGAGCGGGCGGGACGGGATCAGCGATCCGGCCCCGCTCAGCAGGACCACACATCAGGAGAGTCGGGCGGTTCGCCCCGGCACCGGGACAGCACCCGGCCGGATCCGTCCGAGGACACCGCCAACTGAAGGCCCTGCGGTCGCAGGACTTCGAAGAGATCGAACAGGGAGCAACCGGAATGGGTTCGGTTCGCGTAGCCATCGTCGGCGTGGGCAACTGCGCCGCCTCGCTGGTGCAGGGCGTCGAGTACTACAAGGACGCCGACCCGGCCGCCAAGGTCCCGGGTCTGATGCACGTCCAGTTCGGCGACTACCACGTCCGTGACGTGGAGTTCGTCGCCGCGTTCGACGTCGACGCCAAGAAGGTCGGCCTCGACCTCTCGGACGCCATCGGTGCCAGCGAGAACAACACCATCAAGATCTGCGACGTCCCGAACAAGGGCGTCACGGTCCAGCGCGGCCACACCCTGGACGGTCTCGGCAAGTACTACCGCATGACCATCGAGGAGTCCCCCGAGGCTCCGGTCGATGTCGTCCAGGTCCTCAAGGACAAGCAGGTCGACGTTCTGATCTGCTACCTGCCGGTCGGTTCCGAGGACGCTGCGAAGTTCTACGCGCAGTGCGCCATCGACGCCAAGGTCGCCTTCGTCAACGCCCTCCCGGTCTTCATCGCCGGCACCAAGGAGTGGGCGGACAAGTTCACCGAGGCCGGCGTCCCGATCGTCGGCGACGACATCAAGTCGCAGGTCGGCGCCACCATCACGCACCGCGTGATGGCGAAGCTGTTCGAGGACCGCGGTGTCCGCCTTGAGCGCACCATGCAGCTCAACGTCGGCGGCAACATGGACTTCAAGAACATGCTGGAGCGCGACCGCCTCGAATCCAAGAAGATCTCGAAGACGCAGGCCGTCACCTCGCAGATCCCCGACCGCGACCTGGGCGAGAACAACGTCCACATCGGTCCGTCGGACTACGTGGCGTGGCTGGACGACCGCAAGTGGGCGTACGTGCGCCTTGAGGGCCGTGCCTTCGGCGACGTTCCGCTGAACCTGGAGTACAAGCTGGAGGTCTGGGACTCCCCGAACTCCGCGGGTGTCATCATCGACGCCCTGCGTGCCGCGAAGATCGCCAAGGACCGCGGCATCGGCGGCCCGATCCTGTCGGCGTCGAGCTACTTCATGAAGTCCCCGCCGGTGCAGTACTTCGACGACGAGGCCTACGCCAACGTCGAGAAGTTCATCAAGGGCGAGGTCGAGCGCTAGAGCTCGCACCCCTGAGCACTGCCGAGGGTCCCCGTGCGCCATGTGCGCACGGGGACCCTTTCGGTATGTGACCCTTGCTCGCATGCCTGTCGTACGTGATCTACGCGTGCTCCTGCGCCTGAAGCACTTCCGGCACCTGCTGGCCGTACGGCTGCTGTCCCAGGCAGCGGACGGTGTCTACCAGGTCGCTCTCGCCACGTACGTCGTCTTCTCCCCGGAAAAACAGGCCTCGCCCGGCGCGATCGCCTCCGCCATGGCCGTGCTGCTCCTTCCGTACTCGCTCGTCGGGCCGTTCGCGGGAGTCCTGCTCGACCGCTGGCGTCGGCGGCAGGTCTTCCTGTACGGGAATCTGCTGCGGACCGCGCTGGCCGGCTGCACGGCCCTGCTCGTCCTCGGAGCCGCGCCCGACTGGCTCTTCTACGCCTCCGCGCTCGCCGTGACAGCGGTCAACCGCTTCGTCCTCGCCGGCCTTTCGGCGTCCCTGCCCCGGGTGGTCGACGCCGAGCGGCTGGTCACGGCCAACTCACTCTCCCCGACCGCCGGAACGCTGGCCGCCACCGCGGGCGGAGGACTCGCCTTCGCCCTGCGCCTGGTGATCGACGCGGATGCCGCGACAGTCGTTCTGGGTGCCGCCCTTTACCTCTGCGCCTCCCTGGCCTCCCTGCGGCTTCCGGCCGGGCTGCTCGGGCCCGACCCGACGGCCGCCCGGCCCGGACTTGCCGCGGTGATCCGCTCGACGGCACGCGGACTGGCCCACGGTGTACGGCACTTGAACGAGCGCAGATCCGCCGCACGGGTCCTCACCGCGATGACGCTGATGCGGTTCTGCTACGGGGCGCTGACCGTGATGCTGCTGATGCTCTGCCGGTACGCCTGGGCCGAAGGAACGGGGAAGGGCAGCGGGACCGGGGGACTCGCCCTGCTCGGACTCGCCGTGGGCGTCTCGGGAGCGGGCTTCTTCGTGGCGGCCCTCGTGACCCCGTGGGCGGTGGCCCGAGTCGGGCAGTACCGGTGGATCGCGGTGTGTGCCGCTGCCGCCGCGGTGCTCGAACCGGCACTCGGGCTGCCCTTCGCCCCCGGCCCCATGCTGGTCGGCGCCTTTGTCCTGGGCCTTGTGACACAGGGCGCGAAGATCACCACGGACACGGTGATCCAGTCGACGGTGGACGACGCTTTCCGGGGCCGGATCTTCTCCCTCTACGACGTCCTGTTCAACATGGCGTTCGTCGGAGCCGCCGCGGTCGCCGCCCTCATGCTCCCGCCGGACGGCCGTTCGGCCCCCCTCGTCATCACGGTGTCGCTCATCTACGCGGTCGTAGCCGCGTTCATGACCAGACCTCCGCACACGGGTACCGCGTGACGTGCGCGGTCCGGCTGTCGCGCGGGGGCGGTGTTTCAGCGGGGCGGTGTTTCACGTGAAACATCGCCCCCGCTGAAACACCGCCCCCGCCTCACGGCGTCCAGCCGTCGTGTTTCACGTGAAACACGACCTCAGGCTTGCGCCGCCCACCACTCCTTCAACGCCGCGACTGCCGCATCGTGATCCATGGGCCCGTTCTCCAGGCGCAGTTCCAGCAGGTGCTTGTATGCCTGCCCGATCGCCGGACCCGGTCCGACGCCCAGGATCTGCATGATCTGGTTGCCGTCCAGGTCGGGACGGATCGAGTCCAGTTCCTCCTGCTGCTGAAGCTGTTCGATCCGCTCCTCAAGGCCGTCGTAGGCCCGGGACAGGGCATTCGCCTTGCGCTTGTTGCGTGTGGTGCAGTCCGAGCGCGTCAGCTTGTGCAGCCGACCGAGGAGCGGACCGGCGTCACGGACGTACCGCCGCACCGCTGAGTCGGTCCATTCCCCGGTCCCGTATCCGTGGAAGCGCAAGTGCAGTTCCACGAGCTGCGAGACGTCCTTGACCATGTCGTTCGAGTACTTCAGCGCACTCATTCGCTTCTTGGTCATCTTCGCGCCGACCACCTCGTGGTGGTGGAAGGAAACCCGCCCGTCCGACTCGAAGCGCCGCGTCCTCGGCTTGCCGATGTCGTGCAGCAGCGCGGCCAGCCGCAGCACGAGATCCGGCCCGTCCTGCTCCAGGTCGATGGCCTGGTCCAGGACGGTCAGCGAGTGTTCGTAGACGTCCTTGTGGCGGTGGTGCTCGTCACTCTCCAGGCGCAGAGCCGGCAGCTCCGGCAGGACGTGGTCCGCGAGCCCGGTGTCCACCAGGAGCCGCAGCCCCTTCTTCGGATGGGCGGAGATCAGCAGCTTGTTCAGCTCGTCACGCACTCGTTCCGCGGAGACGATCTCCAGGCGTCCCGACATGTCCGTCATCGCCGTGACGACCTCGGGAGCCACCTCGAAGTCCAACTGGGCGGCGAAGCGTGCCGCGCGCATCATCCGGAGCGGGTCGTCGGAGAAGGACTCCTCGGGTGTCCCCGGCGTGCGCAGGACCCGCGCTGCCAGGTCGTCGAGACCCCCGTACGGGTCGACGAACTCCTTCTGGGGCAGGGCCACCGCCATCGCGTTGACGGTGAAGTCACGACGCACGAGGTCCTGCTCGATGGAGTCGCCGTAGGACACTTCCGGCTTGCGCGAGGTCCGGTCGTACGCCTCGGAGCGGTACGTCGTCACCTCGATGAGATAGCCGTCCTTCTGGCAGCCGACCGTACCGAAAGCGATTCCGACCTCCCAGACCGCGTCGGCCCAGGGCCGGACGATCTTCAGCACGTCCTCGGGGCGGGCATCGGTGGTGAAGTCCAGATCGTTGCCGAGCCGCCCGAGCAGCGCGTCCCTGACCGAACCGCCGACCAGGGCGAGCGAGAAGCCCGCCTCCTCGAATCGGACGGCGAGATCGTCCGCGACTGGGGACACCCGCAGCAGTTCACTCACCGCGCGGCGCTGCACCTGGCTCAGTGCACTGGGATTGTCTTCGTTGGCGTTCGGCACAACAGAAAAGGGTACGTGGCCCGGCCGACCGGGTCGTCACCGTTTATCGCGGAGCCCGTACGCACTCGTATGACACACCCCGGCACGCACGCCCGCCGCCCGGTACGGCACTCTTCCGATCATGTGGAGGAGTCCGCGGCACTTCGCCACAGTCCGCATCGTTACCATGCGTGGACGCAGCAACCGAAAGCGACGACATCGAGGGACGGGCGAGCGCGTGGCCGAGGCGGCAGATTCCCAGGGGATGACTCCCTCTCCTGCCCGCCGGTGGCTTCGCCGCACGGCGGCACTGCTCGTCGGCGCTCCGCTGTTCGCGTGCCTGCTGTCCGCGACGGCCGTCCCGGCGGCGCACGCGGCCGGCGACGCCGCGACCGCCCAGAGCGTCCAGGTGTCCCTCGACTCGGTGGCCCCCACGGCCCCCGTCAAGAGCGACACGCTGACGATCTCCGGGACGGTGACCAACACGGGCACGCAGGCCGTCACCGGTGCCCATGTGGGTCTCCGGGTGGGATCCAAGATTTCTGGGCGCAGCGCGATCGACGAGGCGGCGGGCCGCAAGGCCTACACGCCGGGCGTCGACCCCGCGGAGCTCGGCGACGGGCCCACGGTGAAGTTCGCCCGCCTGGACGCCGGGATCAGCCAGGATTTCACCCTCTCCGTGCCGGTCTCCAAGCTGAGCCTCGGTGAGGACGGGGTGTACCCGCTCGGCGTGTCCCTTTCGGGCAGGACGGCGAACCACCAGTCCGAGCGGGTGCTCGGCATCCAGCGCACCTTCCTGCCGTGGCAGCCGGAAGGCACCGACGGCAAGAAGAGCCAGCTCACCTTCCTGTGGCCGTTGATCTCCTCGTCCCACCTCACCGCCCAGACCGGCTCGGACGCCCAGCAGACCCCGGTCTTCGCCGACGACTCCCTGGCGAGGGACATCGGACCGGGCGGCAGGCTCAACCAGATGGTCTCGCTCGGCAAGCAGCTGCCCGTGACCTGGGTCATCGACCCCGACCTGCTGGCCACCGTCGACGCGATGACGCGCAATTACAAGGTCAAGGTCGGCGACAACCTGGTCAACGGCACCAGCCAGGACGTCGCCAAGGCGTGGCTGAGCGCGCTGGAATCCGCGGTGCAGGGCGAGAAGGTCGTCGCCCTGCCCTTCGCCGATCCCGATCTGGCCTCGCTCGCCCACCACGGCAGAGACGTCCCCGGCTCGCTCGGCCACCTGCAGGTCGCCACCGAGGTCGCGCAGAAGACCATCGACACGGTCCTGCACGTGACCCCGTTGGTCGACTACTCGTGGCCGGTGGACGGCGCCGTCGACCCGTCGATCGTCGACGTGGCCACATCGGCCGGCGCGCACAACGTGATCGCGCGCAGCGACAGCCTGCGGGACGGCTCCCTCTCCTACGCCCCCACGGCGGTCAGGCCCATCGGAGGGGGCGCCAGCGCCATCGTCGCCGACGCCGGGCTCTCCACGGCGTTCCAGGGCGATCTGTCGATGGCCGACAACTCGACCCTGGCCGTGCAGGAATTCCTCGCGCAGACCCTCGCGATCACCCTCCAGGACACCGACAAGCAGCGCAGCATCGTCGTCGCCCCGCAGCGGATGCCGTCCGTCAGCCAGGCGCAGACGATGGCCACCGCGCTGCACGCGCTCGATCCCCAGCGCTGGACCCAGCCTCTGGACCTGTCCGCCGCGACCACGGCCAAGCCCGACCCGCTCGCCACGACGAAGGTGCCCGGCGCGGGCGGATACCCCGACGCGCTGCGGCGCCAGGAACTGCCGACCGACGCCTTCCAGGACATGAAGAACACCCAGGGCACCCTGGACAGGTTCAAGGTGATCCTTGCCGCGCCCGACCGCGTGGTCACACCCTTCGGCAACGCCATCAACCGCGAGATGTCGACGTCCTGGCGCGGCGAATCGGACGCCGCGCAGAACTACCGGTCCGGAGTTCAGCTCTACCTGGACGGACTGGCCAACCAGGTCCATCTCATCCAGAAGTCGACCGCGACCATGTCCGGGCGCAGCGCGACCATCGCCGTCACCGTGCAGAACAAGCTGGTGCAGGGCGTCGGCCACCTGGTGCTGAGGATCCAGCCGAAGAGCCCCACCCGCCTGCAACTGGGCGAGGACGGTGCCGCCGTCGGCGAACAGCCGGTGAAGGTCGACGGCGACCGCAGCCAGTCGGTGAAGTTCACGGCGATCGCCAACGCCAACGGTCCCGTCACGGTGACGGCGCGGCTCTACACCGAGGACGGCACGCCGTACGGTGACCCGATGGAGTTCACCGTCAAGGTCTCCGAGATCACTCCGACGGTGATGCTGGTCATCGCCGGCGGAGTCCTGCTCCTGGTGCTCGCCGGCATCAGGATGTACACCCACCGCAAGCGCTCCACGGCGCGCGAGGAGCCCGAGGGCGACGACGGCCCCGGGAAGTCGAACGGTTCGGCGGACGCCGATCCCGGGCAGCCGAGTGACCCGACACCGGACACCGGTCCGGAAAGCGGGGCCGCGCCCGGCCCGGGTGAGAAAGTGGACCATTGAGCTATGTCGTGGCCGGTCGGCCGGGGACGATGAGGTGGGGTAACCATGAACGCGCCGTACGACGGTGACCGTGGGCAGGGCGTCGGCAGTGGTGCCGCGCCCTCCGGGGGCATGCCCCCGGCACCCACCCAGCAGGGCCAGGTCCCGCCGCCGCAGTCAGCGCCTGATCCGTACGTCCAGGACGCCTATGCCTACGACCCGTACCGGTCGCAGGACCTTTCCGCCCAGGACCCGGTGACCGAAGCGCTCTACGACCGGTCGGCGCACCCGCCGCCGCCCCCGGGCACCTATGCCGAGCAGCCGCCGCTCTACCAGCAGCCCGTCGCTCAGCAGTACGCCCCCGACCCCCGGATCTGGGCACAGACCCCGCCGCCCGAACCGGAGGGGCCCTCGCGCCACCTCCCCTACGGGGACGACGCACGGACCACCCAGTTCGTCGGCGTCGACGACCTGGTCACCCAGGCCGGCGAGGAACTGCCCGAGCAGGACGCGTTCGCGCACCTCTACCGGGATCAGCAGCAGGCGGGGCCGCTGGCGCCCGCCGGGCCGGAACCGGCCCCCGCGCCGAAGCCGGCCGGCCGCGCCTCCAGCCTCATGAAGTCCAGCGCCGTCATGGCGGCCGGCACCCTGGTGTCCCGGCTCACCGGCTTCGTACGCAGCCTCGTGATCACGGCGGCGCTGGGTGCCGCCCTGCTGGGCGACACCTTCACCATCGCGCTCACCCTGCCGACGATGATCTACATCCTCACCGTCGGCGGCGGCCTGAACTCGGTGTTCGTGCCTCAGCTCGTCCGCTCCATGAAGGACGACGAGGACGGTGGCGAGGCCTACGCCAACCGTCTTCTGACCCTCGTCATGGTCGCGCTCGGCACCATCGTGGCGCTCGCGGTCGTCGGAGCGCCGCTGCTGATCCAGCTCATGTCGCCCACCATCGGCAACGACACGGCCGCCAACAGTGTCGCCGTCACGTTCGCCCGCTATTGCCTGCCCACGATCTTCTTCATGGGCGTGCACGTGGTGATGGGCCAGATCCTCAACGCCCGCGGCAAGTTCGGCGCGATGATGTGGACCCCGGTCCTCAACAACATCGTGATGATCGCTACGTTCGGCCTGTTCATCTGGGTCTACGGCACGTCCGCCGAGTCCCACATGGGCGTCCAGACGATCCCGCACGACGGTGTGAGGCTGCTCGGCATCGGCACCCTGCTCGGTCTCGTCGTGCAGGCCCTGGCGATGCTTCCCTACCTGCGTGAGACCGGATTCCGCTTCCGGCCGCGATTCGACTGGAAGGGCCACGGCCTCGGCAAGACGGTCAAGCTCGCCAAGTGGACCGTCATGTTCGTACTAGCCAACCAGGCCGGCGTCATCGTCGTCACCCGGCTCGCCACGGCGGCGGGCAAGCAGTCCGGGCGGAACGGCGCCGGTTTCCTCGCCTACTCCAACGCCCAGCTGATCTGGGGCATGCCGCAGGCCATCATCACCGTCTCGGTCATGGCCGCGCTGCTGCCCCGCATCTCGCGCGCCGCGCACGACAACGACCCGGGCGCGGTCCGCGACGACATCTCCCAGGGCCTGCGGAACTCGGCGGTGGCCATCGTGCCCGTCGCCTTCGCCTTCCTGGCGCTCGGCGTCCCCATGTGCACCCTGCTGTACGCCTCCAGTGGCATTCAGGCCGCCCAGTCCATGGGCTTCATCCTGATGGCGTTCGCGCTCGGCCTGATCCCCTACTCGGTGCAGTACGTCGTCCTGCGCGGCTTCTACGCCTACGAGGACACCCGCACGCCCTTCTACAACACGGTCATCGTCGCCGCCGTCAACGCGGCGGTGTCGGCCGCCTGCTACGTAGTACTGCCCGCCCGATGGGCGGTCGTGGGCATGGCCGCGGCCTACGGTCTGGCCTACGCCGTGGGCGTGGGAGTGGCGTGGCGGCGGCTGCGCACCCGGCTGGGCGGCGACCTGGACGGCGCGCACGTCCTGCGTACGTACGCCCGTCTCTGCCTGGCCGCCGTTCCCGCCGCGGTGGTGGGTGGCGCGGTCGGCTTCGGTCTGCTGAAGTTCCTGGGCGAGGGCGCGGGAGGATCAGTGGTGGCACTGGTCGTCGGCGGTGGCGTCCTGCTCGGAATCTTCTTCGTCGCGGCCAAGCGCATGCGCATCGAAGAGCTCAACGCCATGGTCGGAATGGTGCGCGGGCGGCTCGGCCGCTGAGGCCGGAGCCCGCGCACAACCATCGCCGGCCACCGCGTGTCGTGCATAGTGCTGGACTGTGGGCACAATTGGCATGACTTTGCATGGCTGGCCAACAGCACGCATCGGATGGGGAGGCAGGAGCGACGGTGGCGGAACGTAGCACGGCTGCCGTCGACGTGGCCGACAACAGCGGCGACGAACCGCTGACCGCCAAGGCGGACAAGGCGACGACCGACGGGGTGACGGAGTCCATCGACACGGCAGAGCAGAGCACGAGCGGCACCGGCGGCGAGCGCAAGTCCACTGAGTCCTCCATCGCGACGCCCGAACTGCACAGCGGTCACAAGCTGGCCAGGCGCTACCGCCTTGAGGAGTGCGTCACCCGTCTGGACGGTTTCAGCAGCTGGCGCGCCGTCGACGAAAAGCTCCGCCGTGCCGTCGGTGTGCACCTGCTCCCCGCCGACCACCCGCGAGCCCGTTCCGTCCTGGCCGCCGCCCGGTCCTCCGCGCTGCTCGGCGACCCCCGCTTCGTGCAGGTCCTGGACGCAGTCGAGGAGAACGACCTCGTCTACGTCGTCCACGAGTGGCTGCCGGACGCCACCGAACTCACCGCCCTGCTGGGGCTCGGCCCCCTGGAGGCACACGACGCCTACCAGATGGTCACGCAGGTCTCCCAGGCCATGGCGGCGGCCCACCGTGAAGGCCTCGCCCACCTCAGGCTCACCCCGAGCGCCGTCCTGCGGACCTCGACCGGCCAGTACCGCATCCGCGGCCTCGCCGTGGCCGCCGCGCTGCGCGGCGTCACCTCCGACACCCCCCAGCGCACGGACACCGAGGCCATCGGTGCCCTGCTGTACGCCGTGCTCACCCAGCGGTGGCCCTACGAGAGCGACGCGTACGGCCTGCACGGCCTGCCCAAGGGCGTCGGTCTGATCGCCCCCGACCAGGTGCGGGCGGGTGTTCACCGGGGCCTCTCGGAGCTCGCCATGCGAGCCCTGGTCAACGACGGCGCCACCGCGTCCCGCCAGGAGCCTCCGTGCACCACCCCGGACGAGCTGGTCAAGGCCGTGGGGGGGATGCCGCGCATCAAGCCTCCGGAGCCCGTGTTCACCGCCCCGCCCGAGTACCAGCGCACCACTTATCAGCAGGGGACGTACGGCCGCCCGGCCACCGGCCCGGGCCCTTCCGCCACCCAGCCCGTGGTTCCGCCGCCTCCGCCGCTTCAGGGGCGCACCGGCAAGGCGCTCAAGTGGGCCGTCTCGGCGCTCCTGATCGCCGCCCTGGGCCTCGGGAGCTGGCAGCTCGCCGATGCCCTGCTGGACCGGGACAAGGGCGGCACCAACGAGACCGGGAACACCCGGACCACGGACAGCGGCAACGACGGGGACAAGCCGAAGGCTCCCGTCCCGCTCAAGATCATGGACGGCCAGGAGTACGCGCCGGACGGATTGCCGCAGAGCGCCGCGGACGTCAGCAACACCTACGACGGCAGCACGACGAGTTACTGGCGCACGAAGAGCTTCAAGGACGGCCCCACTCTCGCCCCCTTCAAGAAGGGGGTCGGCATCGCCTACGATCTCGGCTCGGCGAAGGATGTCTCGGCGGCGTCGATAGCGCTCCGGTTCAGCGGGAACCACACCACGATCGCGCTCTACGCGAGCGACTCCATGTCGTCCGACCAGCGGATCGGTGACATGCGGTCCATCGCGAAGGGCACCACCAGCGGCACCTCGCTCGACCTCAAGGCGAAGACGCCGGTCAAGACCCGGTACGTCGTGCTGTGGCTCACCGACGCTCCCTATGCTTCGGACGACAGCGGCTACGGCCTCCCCGGCTACAAGCAGGGGATCACCGACGTGAAGTTCGCCGGCTGACCGAACGGCAGGGGGAGGCTCACCGTTGGACGAGGCCACACTGGGCGACACGAGCGACCAGGACCTCCTGGCTCGCCATGTCGACGGAGATCCCGACGCCTTCGGTGAGATCGTGCGGCGGCACCGCGACCGGCTCTGGGCGGTGGCGCTGCGTACGCTGGGGGACCGCGAGGAAGCCGCTGACGCCGTGCAGGACGCCCTCGTATCCGCGTACCGGGCCGCCCACACCTTTCGCGGCCAGTCGGCCGTCACCACGTGGCTGCACCGCATCACGGTGAACGCCTGCCTCGACCGGGCCCGCAAGGCCGCTTCCCGCAAGACGTCGCCGGTCGACGACACCGAGCGCCTGGACCAGCTCATCGAGCCGCACGAGTCGGCCGAGGCGCCGGCCGAGCGGCAGGAGCTCCACCGGCAACTCATCGAGGCCCTGGGCACGCTGCCGCCGGACCAGCGTGCCGCACTCGTCCTCGTCGACATGCAGGGCTATCCCGTCGCCGAAGCGGCCGCGGTGCTCGATGTGCCCACCGGCACGGTGAAGAGCCGCTGCGCCCGGGGGCGCGCACGGCTGCTGCCCCTGCTCACTCATCTGCGCGCCGATGCGAGGGATAGTGGCGAGTCGGGTGGGGGAAGGAACCGGACGCCGGGGACATCCGTCCCACCTGCGTCGGGCACGAACGACGCAGGACCGAGCGATGCGGCCGCAGTGAAGGGCGGAGGTGGGAGCGCGTGACATCCACGACCGGAACAACGGAACACCCGGACGTCTCGGAGATCTCCGAACTCACCGAAGGCATCCTTTCGCCCGCACGCACCGCGGACGTCCGCCGCCATCTCAACGGCTGCGCCCTGTGCGCCGACGTACGGGACTCCCTCGAAGAAATCCGTGATCTGCTCGGAACGCTTCCCGGCCCCCCACGCATGCCCGCCGACGTGGTGGGGCGCATCGACGCCGCGCTCGCCGCGGAAGCCCTCCTGAACGCCACGGAGCCCGAGGACGCTCCGCGGGAGACCGCGCAGGTTTCACGTGAAACATCCGACGCGGCATCCGACGCGGTGAGTACGTCGGCCTCCGTCACCACCGCATCCACGCCCCCCGTCGGCACGCCGCCGACCGACCGCCCGTCCGGGCACGCCCGCGCCGCCACCGGACCCGGCCGCGTCAAGAAACACCGGCGTCGCACGGCCGTACTCACCGCGGTACTCGCCTCGGCGGCCGTCGGAGCGGGAATCTTCTTCGTGCAGAGCGGCCAGACGCACACGACCCCCCGCGCCGAGCACACCGCGACCGGCACGCCCCGGCCCGACGGCACCGTCTTCTCCGCGGGCACCCTCGAAGGACGGGTCCAGACGCTTCTGTCCGAGGGCGGCCAGAGCACCCAGAAGGCGCCGTCGGCGAAGATCGCCCCGTCCGCGCAGAACGTTCCCAACAACGAGAACCCCTCGAACAGCATTCGCTCCGCCGCCAGCGTCCCGCCCTGCGTCCAGGCCGGCACCGGGCGCCCCTCTCAGCCGCCGGTCGCTGCCGAGCAGGGCACGTATGAGGGAACCCGGGTGTATCTCGTCGTCCTGCCCGATCAGGCGAACCCCGCCAACGTGGAGGCCTATGTCGTCGACGCGTCCTGCGAGAACGCCGGGCCCACGGCCCGGGGCAAGGTACTGCTGACGCACTCCTATCCGCGCCACTGAGGGCTACGGGCCGCGCGCAGGGGTGGAGCCTCCGTGCCGCCCGTCCGGCTCGGGAATGCATCCCCCGTAGGATCCGTTGGGTGGGGTGAGAGTCCTGGACCGGGGCCCCGACAGGCAGTAGGCAGTCCGCAGAGACGAGGAAGTAACCCGTGAGCGACGTCCGTAACGTGATCATCATTGGCTCGGGCCCGGCCGGATACACAGCCGCCCTGTACACCGCACGTGCGTCGCTGAAGCCGCTGGTGTTCGAGGGCGCCGTCACCGCTGGTGGCGCACTGATGAACACCACCGAGGTGGAGAACTTCCCCGGCTTCCAGGACGGCATCATGGGCCCCGAGCTCATGGACAACATGCGCGGGCAGGCCGAGCGTTTCGGCGCCGAGCTGCTTCCCGACGATGTCGTCGCCGTCGACCTGACCGGCGAGATCAAGACCGTCACGGACACCGCGGGCACCGTCCACCGTGCCAAGGCGGTCATCGTCACCACCGGCTCGCAGCACCGCAAGCTGGGCCTGCCCAACGAGGACAAGCTGTCCGGCCGCGGTGTCTCGTGGTGCGCCACGTGTGACGGGTTCTTCTTCAAGGACCACGACATCGCCGTGATCGGCGGCGGCGACACCGCGATGGAGGAGGCGACCTTCCTCTCGCGCTTCGCCAAGTCGGTCACCATCGTCCACCGCCGGGACAGCCTGCGCGCCTCCAAGGCGATGCAGGAGCGCGCCCTCGCCGACGAGAAGATCAAGTTCGCCTGGGACAGCGAGGTCGCGGAGATTCACGGCGACCAGAAGCTCACCGGTCTGACGCTGCGCAACACCAAGACGGGTGCGACCTCGGAGCTGCCGGTGACGGGCCTCTTCATCGCCGTGGGCCACGACCCGCGTACCGAGCTCTTCAAGGGCCAGCTCGACCTCGACGAGGAGGGCTACCTGAAGGTCGAGGCCCCGTCGACCCGCACCAACCTGACCGGTGTCTTCGGCGCCGGCGATGTCGTCGACCACACCTACCGGCAGGCCATCACGGCGGCCGGCACCGGTTGTTCGGCCGCACTCGACGCGGAGCGCTTCCTCGCTGCCCTGGCCGACAGCGAGAAGGCCGCAGCCAGCGTCTGATCCGCCCTTTCTTTCCCCCCCACCCCCTTAGGAGACTGCCGTGGCCGGCAACCTGCAGCACGTGACCGACGCCGACTTCGACGAGGTCGTCCTCAAGAACAACAAGCCCGTCCTGGTGGACTTCTGGGCCGCATGGTGCGGCCCGTGCCGCCAGATCGCCCCGTCGCTTGAGGCCATCGCCGCCGAGTACGGTGACGAGATCGAGATCGTCAAGCTGAACATCGACGAGAACCCGGATACCGCCGCCAAGTACGGCGTGATGTCGATCCCCACCCTCAACGTCTACCAGGGCGGCGAGGTCGCCAAGACGATCGTGGGCGCCAAGCCGAAGGCCGCGCTGCTGCGTGACCTGGACGGCTTCATCACCGCGAAGTAAGCCCCCAGGCGTCGTTGTTTCACGTGAAACGGGCCCGTTCCCCACAGGGGGACGGGCCCGTTTTTCACAGGGACGCGACGTCTACAGCGGTCTGAGGACCGGCTCCTTCTGCACCGCCCCGAGCAGCCGGTCGAGAGCCAGCTCGACGTCTTCCTTCCAGGACAGTGTCGTTCGCAGTTCCAGTCGCAACCGCGGGTACCTGGGGTGGGGCCGTACGGTCTTGAACCCGACCGACAGCAGATAGTCGGCCGGCAGCACACATGCGGGCTCCTGCCAACGAGCGTCACCGAACGCCTCGATGGCCTTGAAGCCACGGCGCAACAGGTCCTTGGCGACCGTCTGCACCATCACTCGCCCCAGACCCTGCCCCTGATATCCCGGCATGAGCCACCCGGTCATCAGCTGCACGGCATCGGCGGCCACCGGGCTGGTGGGAAAAGCGGTGGAGCGAGGCACATAGGCCGGCGGGGCGTAGAGCACATAGCCGACCGGGATGTCATCGACGTAGACGACCCGGCCGCAGGAGCCCCACTCCAGGAGCACGCCCGAGATCCAGGCTTCCTTCTCCACTTCCGGGCGACCCGCCTTCAACGCCGCTTCTCCGCTGACGGGATCGAGTTCCCAGAAGACGCAGCCGCGGCAGCGCTTGGGAAGGTCCGGAAGGTTGTCCAGCGTGAGCGGTACGAGCCGACGCCCCATGGAGGCTGTTCCTCACTTCCCTCGCCTGCCGCCCCCCTGCGCGGCTGCCAGCGCGCTGAGCTCCCGGAGCAGACCGCCGACGAAACCGCCGACCGCCCCGAGCCCGAGCCCCGCCGTCACCCATCGCGTGCGGCTCACCGTTCGCATGGCCCCCGCCCTCCCTAGAGGATGGATCAAGGTCGATGTGCCATACCAGAACGCATCGTATCCACCCTGTATGGACGGGGATACCGTGCCCACGCAAAGGGCGGGCCGTGTTCCGGCATGCGCCGGACCCGACCCGCCCTCAAGATGCAGCTGAGCGAACTCAGCCGGTGCCGTCCTCCGGGGCATCCTCGGCGAGGCCCTTCTCCAGAACTCGTCCCTCTCCCGGAGCGAGCGTGCCGAGAATCCTCTCCAGATCATCCATCGAGGCGAACTCGACGACGATCTTTCCCTTCTTCTGCCCGAGGTCGACCTTCACCCGCGTCTCGAACCGGTCCGAGAGCCGCGTCGCCAGGTCGGAGAGCGCGGGCGACAGACGCGTCCCGGCCCTGGGGCCCTTGGCCTTGGGCGTGGCCTGGGACTCCGAGGACATCAGGCTGACGATCTCCTCGACCGCCCGCACCGACAACCCTTCCGCCACGATGCGGTGGGCCAGCCGGTCCTGCTCCCCCGTGTCCTCGACCGAGAGCAACGCCCTGGCGTGGCCGGCCGAGATGACACCGGCGGCGACCCTGCGCTGCACGGGAGGCGAGAGCCGCAACAGCCGCAACGTGTTGGAGACCTGCGGCCGCGAACGGCCGATGCGGTCTGCCAACTGGTCGTGGGTGCACTTGAAGTCCCGAAGCAACTGGTCGTAGGCCGCAGCCTCTTCCAGCGGGTTCAGCTGCGCCCGGTGAAGGTTCTCCAAGAGGGCGTCAAGAAGCAGCTTCTCGTCGTCCGTCTCCCGGACGATGGCGGGAATCCGCTCAAGTCCGGCCTCGCGGCAGGACCTCCAGCGCCGCTCGCCCATGATGAGCTCGTAGCGCTCGGGACCGGTCTGGCGGACGACGACGGGCTGCAGGAGCCCGACTTCCTTGATGGAGGTGACGAGTTCGGACAGGGCGTCCTCGTCGAAGACCTCACGCGGCTGGCGCGGGTTGGGCGTGATCGAGTCGATCGGCAGCTCGGCGAAGAACGCACCGGTCGGGGTGACGGGCTCCGGCTCCGGCACCACGGATGTTTCACGTGGAACCGAGGCAGCCGGCAGCGTCGTCACCTTCGCGGCCGCCACCCCCCGCTCCGCGGTCAATACCGGCACCGACGACGGGGACGTGGAAGCCGTCCCCACCGATGAGCCCGGCTTCTCCTGCGCGGCGGACGGGATCAGCGCACCGAGCCCCCGTCCCAGCCCTCTACGTCGCTCACTCACTGGATCCCCTCCGACATGCTGTGCTGGTTGTTCTGGCTGACCACATGCGCGTGCGTGGGGTCGTACTGCACACCGACACCGCGCAGGGCGATCTCGCGGGCAGCTTCGAGGTAGGAGAGCGAGCCGCTGGAGCCCGGGTCATAGGTGAGGACCGTCTGCCCGTAGCTCGGAGCCTCGGAGATGCGGACCGAGCGCGGAATGCTGGTCCGCAGCACCTCCTTGCCGAAGTGGCTGCGGACCTCGTCGGCCACCTGGGAGGCGAGCCGGGTCCTGCCGTCGTACATGGTGAGCAGGATCGTCGACACATGCAGCGTCGGGTTGAGGTGACCGCGTACGAGGTCGACGTTCCGCAGGAGCTGGCCCAGCCCCTCCAGCGCGTAGTACTCGCACTGGATCGGGATCAGGACCTCCGCCCCCGCGACCAGCGCGTTGACCGTCAGCAGGCCCAGCGACGGCGGGCAGTCGATGAGGATGTAGTCCAGCGGCTGCTCGTACGCCTGGATGGCGCGCTGCAGTCGGCTTTCCCGGGCCACCAGGGACACGAGCTCGATCTCCGCACCGGCGAGATCGATCGTGGCCGGCGCGCAGAAAAGACCCTCCACGTCAGGAACGGGCTGGACCACTTCCGACAGTGGCCTGCTTTCGACCAGGACGTCGTAGATCGATGGGACCTCGGCGTGGTGGTCGATCCCCAGCGCCGTCGAGGCGTTCCCCTGTGGGTCGAGGTCGACAACCAGGACCCGCGCACCATGCAGTGCGAGGGAAGCGGCGAGGTTGACCGTGGAGGTGGTCTTTCCTACGCCGCCCTTCTGGTTGGCAACGACCATGATTCGAGTCTGCTCCGGCCGGGGCAGGCCCTCGCCGGCACGGCCGAGAGCTTCCACCGCCAGCTGGGCAGCACGACCGATGGGGGTGTCGTCCATCGGGGGCGGTGTTTCACGTGAAACATCCTCCCCCGCCGATTCGGTACGGGGACCGGGGACCGGATCGGTCATCGGCCCCGCGATGTTGGCGTCGGACCGCAAGGATTCACTCTCCTCGACTTCGGGCTCGCAATGAACAGAGCCTCCCATGCCTTCGGGGACGTGAACCAGCGAGGCCCGGTCTTCTGTGGACGAATCCACCTCTGTGGACAACCCCGTAGCCCTCACGGGGGACTCGGGGCCGCCTGCGAACGGCTTGCGGTCGCGCGGCGAGGAAGCCGCACGGCCGCGGCTGATGATTCCATGCAGCAGTGAGCGACGTTTCACGTGAAACACGATGCATCCGCGCTCCCCGGAGACCGTTACGACACTCCGAAATGCGTACGTATGCCGCCTTCTATGGAGCATTCACTCGCTGAATCCCTGAACGTGGGCTCCAGCGACGCCACCGCGACGCCACCGGCCGGTTCAGCGTCGGCGTCGGGTCCGGCTCGTCCTGGCGGCCTTGGCACGCTTCGCGGCGAAGCGCACACCACCGGGGCTCTCGCCGACCTCGACCCGTACGACCGTGGACAACGGGTCCACCACACCCTCGCCCACGTGAAGCACCGATGTCTCCACCACACCGAGCTTGCTCAGCGCGGCCCGCGCCCCCAGGATCTCCTCCTCGGCGGTGTCGCCCTTGAGCGCCAGCATCTCTCCGTACGGACGCAGCAGCGGAACGCCCCAGCCGGCCAGTCGGTCGAGCGGCGCCACCGCGCGCGCCGTCACCACGTGGACCGGAGCGACCTTGCCCATCATCTCCTCGGCGCGACCGCGCACCACGGTGACGTGGTCGAGGCCCAGGAGCTCCACGACCTCTTGCAGAAAGTTGGTGCGCCGCAGCAGAGGCTCAAGCAGAGTGATCTTCAGGTCCGGGCGGACGAGCGCCAGCGGGATGCCGGGCAGTCCAGCCCCCGAGCCCACGTCGCACACGGTGACGCCTTCGGGAACGACCTCGGAGAGCACCGCGCAGTTCAGCAGGTGCCGCTCCCACAGACGCGGCACCTCCCGCGGACCGATCAGACCGCGCTTGACCCCCGCATCCGCGAGCAGCTCCGCATACCGCACGGCCTCAGGGAAGAACTCCCCGAAGACCGCCCGCGCCTCTTCGGGCGCCGGGGGAAGCTCCGCTGCTGCCTCTGCCTCCGTCACGGGGACCGTCCTTCCCTACCTACGCGGCGATACCGCACTGTGGTGGCTGACTATCAGGGACTACATCAGGGACTACCAGGCTGACAAAGATCGGCCCCGCCTGCGAACAGACGGGGCCGAGAAAGCAATGACGCTCAGGCGGGCAGCACGACGACGAAGCGCTGCGGCTCCTCGCCCTCCGACTCGCTGCGCAGCCCCGCGGCCGCGACGGCGTCGTGCACGACCTTGCGCTCGAACGGCGTCATCGGGTCCAGCTTCACCGGCGCACCGGTGCTCTTGACCTCGTCCGCGGTCTTGGCACCCAGCTCGGCGAGCTCCGTACGCTTCTTGGCCCGGTAGCCCCCGATGTCCAGCATCAGACGGCTGCGGTCGCCGGTCTCACGGTGCACGGCCAGGCGCGTGAGCTCCTGAAGCGCCTCCAGCACCTCGCCGTCGCGGCCGACCAGCTTCTGCAGATCGCGGCTGTTGCTGTCACTGATGATCGAGACCGCGGCCCGGTCCGCCTCGACGTCCATGTCGATGTCGCCGTCGAGGTCGGCGATGTCGAGCAGGCCCTCAAGGTAGTCGGCGGCGATCTCCCCTTCCTGCTCCAGGCGGGAGAGGGTGTCGACGCCCTCAGCGGCCGGAGAGGTGGTGCCTTCCGTCACGGATGGACTCCTTCTTACTTCTTGGTCGGGTGCTTGGGCCGCTGCTGACCCTTGCGCTGCCCCGACTTGGCTCGTGCCTGACCCGCGGTGGGCTTGCCCTGCTTCGGCTTGGCGGCGTCCTGCTTGGGCTTGGCGTCCTGCGGTTCGGCCTGCTCCTGGGGCGCTTCTGCCTCGGAGTCACCGGCGACCGTGGCGCCCTTGGACAGCGAGGTCTTCGCGGCCGCCTCGTCCTGCTGGACCGCGCCGCCCTGCCGCTGAGACTTGGTCTGCCGCTTGGGCTGCTGGCGCTTGGGCGCCGCTCCGCCCTCGGCCTCGGCGACCGCCGCGTCGCTCTTCACCACGGAGCCGTCGGACTGAGCCACAAAGCCCTGCTTGGAGAGCCCGGTGATGAACTTGCGCTCGTTGTCGTTGCGGTCCGGGCCCTTGGCCACGATCGCCTGCACGACGGCACGCCGGCGCTTGCCCTGGACCTCACCGTGCTGCGTGACGCTCTTGACCAGACGGTCCAGGTAGTGCGCCTGGGCCTTGGAACCCGGCGTCGGGTTCTGGTTGATGACGTACATCTGCTGGCCCATGGTCCACACGTTGGTGGTCAGCCAGTAGACGAGGACACCGACGGGGAAGTTGATGCCCATCACGGCGAACATGACGGGGAAGACGTACATCAGCATCTTCTGCTGCTGCATGAACGGCGTCTTGACCGTCAGGTCCACGTTCTTCGTCATCAGCTGGCGCTGGGTGAAGAACTGCGAGGCCGACATCATCACGATCATGATCGCGGTGATGACCCGGACATCGGTCAGCGTCGCGCCCAGGCTTTCGACCTTGGAGGCGGAGTCCATGAACTTGGCGGCCAGCGGCGCGCCGAAGATGTGCGCCTTCTGGGCGCTCTCGAGCAGCGGCTGGTTGATGACGCCGATGGTCTTGCCGTTGGCGATGCCGGAGAGCACGTGGTACAGCGCGAAGAAGAACGGCGACTGGGCGAGAATCGGAAGGCACGAGGAGAGCGGGTTGGTACCCGTCTCCTTGTACAGCTTCATCATCTCTTCGGACTGACGCTGCTTGTCGCTCTTGTAGCGCTCCTGGATGGCCTTCATCTTCGGCTGGAGCGCCTGCATGTTCCGCGTCGACTTGATCTGCTTCACGAAGAGCGGGATCAGACAGATACGGATGAGCACCACGAGGGACACGATCGACAGGCCCCAGGCCCAGCCCGTGTCCGGCCCGAAGATCGCGCCGTACAACTTGTGGAACTGGACGATGACCCAGGAAACAGGCCAGGTGATGAAGCTGAACAGACTGGCAATCGTGTCCACTAATCAGGCTCCTTGAGCTTTGGGCGGGGTCTCTGCGGCCGGGCTTGTCTCGGTCTCAGCGGCGGACTGCCCGCCCTTGTCGCCGCGCCAGGCAGCGCGCAGCGCCTCGTGCCATCGAGGTCGCTTGCGCTCCGGCACATAATCCACACCGCCCGGCGACCACGGATTGCACCGCAGAATGCGCCAGCCGGTCAGGGCGGTGCCTTTGATGGCACCGTGCCGGTCGATCGCCGTATATCCATAGTGGGAACACGACGGGTAGTACCGGCAGACGGGCCCAAGAAGTGGGCTGATCGTCCACTGGTACAGCTTGATCAGGGCCAGCAGCGGGTACTTCATCGCGCGCCTACTCCCAGGAGCCGCGCGAGGGCGGCATCCAGGTCTCGGGCCAGCTGTGCATGGTCGGCATCACCCGCACCGGGCAATGCCCGTACGACCACCAGGCTACCGGCGGGCAACTGCGACAGCCGTTCGCGCATGAGATGACGAAGCCTGCGCTTCACCAGGTTGCGGACGACAGCCACACCGACGGCCTTGCTGACAACGAAACCCGCACGCGTCGGGGGAGCGCTCTCCCCAGGCGCGTGCGGGTCCGTTGTACCGCTGCGTAGATGGACGACGAGGAGCGGGCGACCGGCCCGGCGTCCTCGGCGAACCGCGGTCGCGAAGTCCTCGCGCCGCCTCAGCCGATTCTCGGTAGGCAGCACGTCATGACCTGTTAGCTGTTTACGCGGACAGGCTGGCGCGACCCTTGCCACGGCGGTTCGCGAGAATCGCGCGGCCGGCACGGGTACGCATCCGCAGGCGGAAGCCGTGGGTCTTGGCGCGGCGACGGTTGTTCGGCTGGAAGGTGCGCTTGCTCACTCGGGGGCTCCAGAAATGATTCGTTGGCGGCGGGACATCGCCTGGCTGTCACCGTGCGCCCACGAGTAGCTCGCGTATACGCCCGTGTGCACCGCTTCACGATCACAGATCGTGATCTTTGCCCATCGGAGGCAGGCGGCAGCAGCCATCGACAACTCGACCTGGTCACGGTACGCGCGGCTACGCCATCCGGTCAAACCGGCTCCTCACCGGCCCCCGGTATGCACAGGCTGTGGACAACAACTTGAACCACGTCAGTGGGCCCGACTACCGTGGCTGAACTCCGAGTCTTCTCCCCATCTGTCCTTGCCTGTCTGTCTATGCCATCCCATACCGTCCCGAGAACCACACATTCGTGGGACCTGCGAGAGAGCGTGCCCTGTGGCTGACGTACCTGCCGATCTTGCCGCAGTGTGGCCACGAGTGCTGGAGCATCTCCTCGGAGAGGGGCAGCAGGGCATCGAGCCCAAGGACAAGCAGTGGATCGAGCGCTGCCAGCCGCTCGCACTGGTCGCCGACACCGCGCTGCTCGCCGTCCCCAACGAATGGGGCAAGCGGGTCCTGGAGGGCAGACTCGCCCCGCTGATCAGCGAGACCCTGAGCCGCGAGTGCGGCCGCACCATCCGGATCGCGATCACCGTCGACGACTCGGTGGGCGAGCCCTCGGCGCCCGCTCCCCAGCAGCCCTCCCAGGGCCAGCAGCAGCCGCGCTACCAGGACGACCCCTACGGCCGCCCCGCCGACGACGGCCTGCCCACCGCGCGCCCCGCCTACCCCGGCGAGTACCAGCAGCGCTCGGATCCGGGCGCCTGGCCGCGCGCACAGGAAGACCTCTGGCAGCAGCCCCGGCTCGGCGGCTTCCAGGACCGCGACTCCTCGGGCGAGCAGTGGCGCGAGCCCTACGGCGCCCCCCGCCCGCAGCAGCCCCAGCACGACTACCGTTCGCCGCAGCTGCCCGACCGCAACCCGTACGACCAGGACCGCGGCCAGTACGACCAGGGCCGGGGCCAGTACGAGCAGCCCAAGCCGCAGTCGTACGAGCAGCAGCGCCACGAGCAGCGGCCCGACCGGCGTGAGCTTCCCGACGGGCAGCCGCAGCGCGGCGGCTCCGGGCACCTCGCGCCGTCCCCGTCCGGCGGCGCGCCCGCGCAGGGCGGTCCCGGCGAGCCGCATGCCCGCCTGAACCCGAAGTACCTCTTCGACACCTTCGTCATCGGCTCGTCGAACCGGTTCGCGCACGCCGCGGCCGTCGCGGTCGCCGAGGCGCCGGCGAAGGCGTACAACCCTCTTTTCATCTATGGGGAGTCGGGGCTCGGCAAGACCCACCTGCTGCACGCCATCGGGCATTACGCCCGCAGCCTGTATCCGGGGACCCGGGTGCGGTACGTGAGCTCCGAGGAGTTCACCAACGAGTTCATCAACTCGATCCGCGACGGCAAGGGCGACACCTTCCGCAAGCGCTACCGCGACGTGGACATCCTCCTGGTCGACGACATCCAGTTCCTGGCGAGCAAGGAGTCGACGCAGGAGGAGTTCTTCCACACCTTCAACACGCTGCACAACGCCAACAAGCAGATCGTGCTGTCCTCGGACCGGCCGCCCAAGCAGCTGATGACGCTGGAGGACCGGCTGCGCAACCGTTTCGAGTGGGGCCTGACCACCGATGTGCAGCCACCCGAGCTGGAGACGCGTATCGCGATCCTCCGTAAGAAGGCCGTGCAGGAGCAGCTGAACGCCCCGCCGGAGGTGCTGGAGTTCATCGCGTCCCGGATCTCTCGGAACATCCGGGAGCTGGAGGGCGCGTTGATCCGCGTGACCGCCTTCGCGTCTCTCAACCGGCAGCCGGTGGACCTCGGCCTCACCGAGATCGTGCTCAAGGATTTGATCCCGGGCGGCGAGGACTCGGCGCCCGAGATCACCGCGAGCGCCATCATGGCGGCGACCGCCGATTACTTCGGTCTGACGGTGGAGGATCTGTGCGGATCCTCGCGCAGCCGCGTCCTGGTGACGGCCCGCCAGATCGCGATGTACCTGTGCCGTGAACTCACCGACCTCTCGCTGCCCAAGATCGGGGCGCAGTTCGGCGGCCGCGACCACACGACGGTGATGCACGCCGACCGCAAGATCCGCGCGCTGATGGCCGAGCGCCGCTCCATCTACAACCAGGTCACCGAGCTCACCAACCGCATCAAGAACGGCTGAGCACGCCGCACGACCGCTCCGAGGGCGCCCGGGATCCCATCCTCCGGGCGCCCTCAGGCGTTCCCGGGCCGTGAAACGAGCCCTGCGGACCTGAGGAGGACGGCCTGGAAGCGTCCAGGAGGAACGCCCAGCGGGAACGGAGGGGGCATGAAGAGGGTCCGGAGAGAGCTCCGGGAAGCCCTCGGCGGCCCCCGGAATACGTGCGTACGAAGCCGAGCGGAGCGTGTGTACGAGTCCCGCGAGGCTCGCGGTGTTCGAATACCGGCTGGTCAGAGGGGGTTCTCCACAGATGTGGGGACTTTCTTCCGTCCACACCCTGGGGACCGCCAAGTTGTCCAGATTGCTTCCACAGGCACGGCGGCTGATACTCCATCACCCCAGGTCAACCGCCTGTGGATTTGTGGGCATCCTCGTTCCACAGCTTGTGGACGGATTCTCTGTCCACAGCCTGTGGGTTGCGTTGTCCACCGGCGGCCCACAGGTCTTGATCCGTTGTCCCCAGCTTCTCCACAGCCCTGTCCACTGTTCGGCAACGCAACACCCCCGATCACCGGCCCGAGTGAAAGCCGTCACACGAAGGGGACGGGTTGGGCTGTGGGGAACCGGGGTAAAACTGGGGACAGCGCTGGGGAGAACTACCCCTGTCCTGTGCACGGGATGTGCAGAACTTTCGGGCGTCCACAGAAACCATGAGTTGTCCACTGGTGCCACCCACAGGGTCGGTGGACAAAAAAGTGGGGTTGACCTGCGAAAACGGGGTTATCCACGGTTTCCACAGGCCCTACTACTACTCCCACTTAGAGTTAGCTGGGAATCCGCTTCGAAGTGGGGCCTGTGCACAACTGGCCGCCGGAGCTCCCGACGCCGCTCGACGCGACTTGACCCCGACGCGCACCGACTGTCAGCGGCGTACGTCAGACTGGTCCCCGGCGACACAGCCGACGACGAAAGCCAGCAGGGCGAGCCAGCAACAGCAGGAGGCGGTTCCGGTGAAGATCCGGGTGGAGCGCGATGTACTCGCGGAGGCGGTGGCCTGGGTGGCCCGCAGCCTCCCGGCCCGTCCGCCGGCGCCCGTACTCGCGGGCCTTCTTCTGAAGGCGGAGGACGGTGCGCTCAGCTTCTCCAGCTTCGACTACGAGGTCTCGGCGCGGGTCTCCGTCGACGCCGAGGTCGACGAGGACGGCACGGTGCTCGTCTCCGGCCGCCTCCTCGCCGACATCTGCCGCGCCCTGCCCAACCGTCCGGTGGAGATTTCCACAGACGGTGTACGGGCGACCGTGGTCTGCGGCTCCTCCCGCTTCACCCTCCACACCCTGCCGGTGGAGGAGTACCCGGCGCTGCCGCAGATGCCGACCGCCACGGGCACCGTCCCCGGTGAGGTCTTCGCCTCGGCCGCCGCCCAGGTGGCCATCGCGGCCGGCCGGGACGACACGCTGCCCGTCCTGACCGGTGTGCGCATCGAGATCGAGGGCGACACGGTCACCCTGGCCTCCACCGACCGCTACCGCTTCGCGGTCCGCGAGTTCCTGTGGAAGCCGGAGAACCCGGACGCCTCGGCGGTCGCCCTGGTGCCCGCCAAGACGCTCCTGGACACCGCCAAGGCGCTCACGAGCGGCGACACGGTCACGCTGGCGCTCTCGGGCTCCGGCGCGGGCGAGGGCCTGATCGGCTTCGAGGGCGCGGGCCGGCGCACGACCACGCGACTCCTCGAAGGCGACCTGCCGAAGTACCGCACGCTCTTCCCCACCGAGTTCAACTCGGTCGCGGTGATCGAGACCGCGCCGTTCGTCGAGGCCGTCAAGCGCGTGGCCCTGGTGGCCGAGCGCAACACCCCGGTGCGGCTCAGCTTCGAGCAGGGCGTCCTCATCCTGGAGGCCGGATCGAGCGACGACGCACAGGCTGTGGAAAGGGTCGACGCCAACCTGGAGGGCGACGACATCTCGATCGCCTTCAACCCGACCTTCCTGCTCGACGGCCTGAGCGCGATCGACTCGCCGGTCGCCCAGCTCGCCTTCACCACCTCCACCAAGCCGGCCCTGCTCAGCGGCAAGCCCGCCCTGGACGCCGAGGCGGACGACGCCTACAAGTACCTGATCATGCCGGTGCGGCTTTCCGGCTGAGCGGCTTGAACACGTACGCCCCGGGCACCCGGGGCGTACGTCTGAGCGGCTGACCCCGCAGGTGTGTACAAGGGCTCCGGCGTAGGCTCGGACGCGGGTACGAAACGCCTCAACGTCAAAGGATTCTGTGATGGAGCTCGGTCTCGTCGGCCTCGGCAAAATGGGCGGCAACATGCGCGAGCGCATCCGCCGCGCAGGCCACACCGTCATCGGTTACGACCGCAACCCGGACGTCGCCGATGTCCACAGCCTCAAGGAGCTTGTGGACAGTCTCAAGGGCCCGCGCGTGGTGTGGGTGATGGTCCCGGCGGGCGCGGCGACGCAGTCCACCATCGACGAGCTCGGTGAGCTCCTGTCGCCCGGCGACATCGTCGTCGACGGCGGGAACTCGCGCTGGACGGACGACGAGAAGCACGCCGTCGAGCTGGGCCTCAAGGACATCGGCTTCGTCGACTGCGGTGTCTCCGGCGGCGTCTGGGGCCTGGAGAACGGCTACGCGCTGATGTACGGCGGCGACGCCGAGAACGTCGCGAAGGTCCAGCCGATCTTCGACGCGCTCAAGCCCGAGGGCGACTTCGGCGCCGTCCACGCCGGCAAGGTCGGCTCCGGCCACTTCTCGAAGATGGTCCACAACGGCATCGAGTACGCCATGATGCAGGCCTACGCCGAGGGCTGGGAGCTCCTGGAGAAGGTCGACTCGGTCACCGACGTCCGCGAGGTGTTCCGCAGCTGGCAGGAGGGCACGGTCATCCGTTCCTGGCTGCTCGACCTCGCGGTCAACGCCCTGGACGACGACGAGCACCTGGACAAGCTCAAGGGCTTCGCGCAGGACTCCGGCGAAGGCCGGTGGACCGTGGAGGCCGCGATCGACAACGCCGTGCCGCTCCCCGCGATCACTGCCTCGCTGTTCGCCCGCTTCGCGTCCCGTCAGGACGACTCCCCGCAGATGAAGATGATCGCCGCGCTGCGCAACCAGTTCGGCGGCCACGCGGTCGAGTCCAAGTAGCTGTAAAGAACAGTAGGTAAGCCGGGGGAGGTCGGCGACACCATGCACGTCACGCATCTCTCGCTGGCCGACTTCCGTTCGTACGCCCGGGTCGAGGTTCCACTCGACCCGGGCGTCACCGCGTTCGTGGGCGCCAACGGCCAGGGCAAGACCAATCTCGTCGAGGCCGTCGGCTACCTCGCCTCGCTCGGCAGCCACCGCGTCTCCTCGGACGCGCCGCTGGTGCGCATGGGCGCCGAGCGCGCCGTGATCCGCGCCGCCGTCACCCAGGGCGAGCGCTCCCAGCTCATCGAGCTCGAACTGAACCCCGGCCGCGCCAACCGCGCCCGCATCAACAGGTCCTCGCAGGTCAGACCGCGCGATGTGCTGGGGATCGTACGGACCGTGCTGTTCGCGCCGGAGGATCTGGCGCTGGTCAAGGGCGACCCCGGCGAGCGGCGCCGCTTCCTGGACGAGCTGATCACCGCGCGCTCGCCCCGCATGGCGGCCGTGCGGTCCGACTACGACCGCGTCCTCAAGCAGCGCAACACCCTCCTGAAGTCCGCCGCGATGGCCCGCAGACACGGCGGCCGCGGCATGGACCTGTCCACGCTCGACGTGTGGGACCAGCACCTCGCGCAGGCCGGCGCCGAGCTCCTGGCCCAGCGCCTCGACCTGATCGCCGCGCTGCAGCCGCTCGCGGACAAGGCGTACGAGCAACTGGCGCCCGGCGGCGGCCCGTTGGCGCTTGAGTACAAACCGTCCGCGCCCGGCGCCGGGCACACCCGCGAGGAGCTGTACGGCCAGCTCATCGCGGCCTTCGCGGACGTCCGCAAGCAGGAGATCGAGCGCGGAGTGACGCTGGCGGGCCCGCACCGCGACGATCTGCTGCTGCGCCTGGGCGACTTGCCGGCCAAGGGGTACGCCAGCCACGGCGAGTCCTGGTCGTACGCGCTGGCACTGCGGCTCGCCTCCTACGACCTGTTGCGCGCCGAGGGCAACGAGCCGGTCCTTGTGCTCGACGACGTATTCGCCGAGCTGGACGTCCGACGCCGTGAACGCCTGGCGGAACTGGTCGCTCCGGGCGAGCAGGTGCTGGTGACGGCCGCCGTGGACGACGACGTTCCGGCCGTCCTCGCGGGCGCCCGCTACGAGGTCGCCGCGGGCGAGGTGGCACGGGCATGAGCGAGCCGTCCGGGCCGGCCGAGCCGCCCAAGGTGCCCGAGTCCTCCGGCGTGGACCTCGCGCGGGTCGCGCTGCGCGCCGCCAAGGAGCAGGCCAGGGCGCGGGGTGACGCGGCGCAGCAGAAGAAGCAGGCCCGCAGGGGCGGCGGCCTGCGCTCCGGTGCGCGCGCGGACGGGCGGGATCCGCTGCCGCTGGGCGCCGCGATCAACCGGCTGATCAACGAGCGCGGCTGGGAGGCGCCCGCCGCGGTGGGCGGCGTGATGGGGCGCTGGCCGCAGATCGTCGGCGAGGACCTGGCCAACCACTGCGTGCCCAAGTCGTACGACCAGGCCGACGCGGTCCTGACCGTGCAGTGCGACTCGACGGCCTGGGCGACCGAGCTCCGCCTCTTCGCGCCCCAGCTGGTGGCGCGCATCAACGCCGACCTCGGCCACGGCACGGTCCGCCTGATCAAGGTGCTCGGGCCGAGCGGGCCGCCGCAGCGGTACGGCAGGCTGCGCGCGCCGGGGAGTACGGGGCCGGGCGACACCTACGGGTGAGGGACACGGCCGGGGAGTACGCGATGAGGGTGCGGGTCCGATGAGGGTGCGGGTCCTCGGTGCGCCCGCCTGGTGCGCCTCTCGGGCGGCCCCGGATATGCCAGGCACGGGCCCGTCCTCAACGTCGCTCTGCGCGGCTCAGCCCTGGCTGCTGACGCCGCTCAGCCCTGGTTGATGGCCTCCGCCGCCGACCGGGCCTGTGCGCTCGGCCGCTGTCGGGGCCGCTGCCCTCGGGTGCTGACCGGGCCGCCGGCCGTGCGGCTGACAGGGCCGCCGGCGGGGTCCGGCCGAGGACGCTCGCGCGCCGTGCTCGCGGGGCTCTCTCATGCGTCTCATGCACACCCCCTGTGACGTGCGAAAACGAGCCTTCTGAGGGCTCTGGTGCGCGCTGGTGGTCGTGAGGCGTCCCTCACGGTAGTCGGAGGTTGACAGGCAGAAGCGCTGAATGCCCGTGTGAGGCTCTTGGGGCCCCTCCCCGGATATGGGGAGTCGGTCGGCGCCCGCTCAGGGCGGCACATGCGGACTCAGGTACCGGCAAACCCCCATTCATGTCGGCGCTACCGGTAGACTGGTCAGTAATCCCGCCGTCCTCGCGGGACCCACCGAAAGACGTGATCGGACGCCTGCCGCCACGGCGGCGCCCGACGCTGACCATCGCTGAACGACGCAGCCGCTCCTGCCTGTACAGGGGAGGCTTGTGCTGTGCCAGAAAGGGCGCTTCGTGGCCGATTCCGGCAACCCCAACGAGAAGACTCCGTCCACTGCCGTCGGTGAGAACGGCGAGGTGACCACCTCGTACGACGCCAGCGCGATTACCGTCCTCGAAGGTCTGGACGCGGTCCGCAAGCGACCCGGCATGTACATCGGCTCCACCGGTGAGCGTGGTCTGCACCACTTGGTGCAGGAGGTCGTCGACAACTCGGTCGACGAGGCTCTCGCCGGTCACGCGGACACGATCGACGTCACGATCCTGCCCGACGGCGGCGTGCGTGTCGTCGACAACGGCCGTGGCATCCCCGTGGGCATCATCCCCTCCGAGGGGAAGCCGGCCGTCGAGGTCGTGCTGACCGTCCTCCACGCGGGCGGCAAGTTCGGCGGCGGCGGTTACGCCGTCTCCGGCGGTCTGCACGGTGTGGGCGTGTCCGTGGTGAACGCGCTGTCCACGAAGGTCGCCGTCGAGGTCAAGACCGACGGCCACCGCTGGACGCAGGACTACAAGCTGGGTGTCCCGACGGCGCCGCTCGCCCAGCACGAGGCCACCGAGGAGACCGGCACGTCGGTCACCTTCTGGGCCGACGGCGACATCTTCGAGACCACCGAGTACTCCTTCGAGACGCTGGCCCGGCGCTTCCAGGAGATGGCCTTCCTCAACAAGGGCCTGACGATCAAGCTGACCGACGAGCGCGAGTCGGCGCGGGCGGTCTCGGGCGCGGACTCCGCCGAGGAGGGCGAGGAGCCCCAGCCCCTCACGGTGACGTACTTCTACGAGGGCGGCATCGTCGACTTCGTGACGTACCTCAACTCGCGCAAGGGCGAGCTGATCCACCCGACCGTGATCGACATCGAGGCCGAGGACAAGGAGCGTCTTCTCTCGGCCGAGATCGCGATGCAGTGGAACTCTCAGTACAGCGAGGGCGTTTACTCCTTTGCGAACACCATCCACACGCATGAGGGGGGTACGCATGAGGAGGGATTCCGCGCCGCGCTCACGGGCCTGGTCAACCGGTACGCCCGGGACAAGAAGCTGCTGCGCGAGAAGGACGACAACCTCTCGGGCGAGGATATCCGCGAGGGTCTGACGGCGATCATCTCCGTCAAGCTGGGCGAGCCGCAGTTCGAGGGGCAGACCAAGACCAAGCTGGGCAACACCGAGGCGAAGACGTTCGTCCAGAAGGTGGTGCACGAGCACCTGACCGACTGGTTCGACCGCAATCCCGTCGAGGCCGCGGACATCATCCGCAAGTCCATCCAGGCGCAGACGGCCCGCGTCGCCGCCCGCAAGGCGCGTGACCTGACCCGCCGCAAGGGACTCCTCGAATCGGCGTCGCTGCCCGGCAAGCTCTCGGACTGCCAGTCCAACGACCCCACCAAGTGCGAGATCTTCATCGTCGAGGGTGACTCCGCCGGTGGTTCGGCGAAGTCCGGCCGCAACCCGATGTACCAGGCGATCCTGCCCATCCGAGGCAAGATCCTGAACGTCGAGAAGGCGCGGATCGACAAGATCCTCCAGAACACCGAGGTCCAGGCGCTGATCTCGGCGTTCGGCACCGGGGTCCACGAGGACTTCGACATCGAGAAGCTCCGCTATCACAAGATCATCCTGATGGCGGACGCCGACGTCGACGGCCAGCACATCAACACCCTGCTGCTGACCTTCCTGTTCCGCTTCATGCGGCCGCTGGTCGAGGCCGGGCACGTCTACCTGTCGCGCCCGCCGCTCTACAAGATCAAGTGGGGCCGGGACGACTTCGAGTACGCGTACTCCGACCGTGAGCGCGACGCACTGGTGGACCTCGGCAAGCAGAACGGCAAGCGGATCCGCGAGGACTCGATCCAGCGCTTCAAGGGCCTTGGTGAGATGAACGCCGAGGAGCTGCGCGTCACCACGATGGACGTCGAGCACCGCGTGCTCGGCCAGGTCACCCTGGACGACGCGGCCCAGGCCGACGACCTGTTCTCGGTGCTGATGGGTGAGGACGTCGAGGCGCGCCGCTCGTTCATCCAGCGCAACGCGCGGGACGTCCGCTTCCTCGACATCTGACTCGGTCCCTCGCTGACCGCTTCGAAAGGACTTGAGAACCAGCAATGGCCGACGAGAACACTCCCCCGACCACTGAAGCCGTCGAGGAAGAGCCCGTCCTGCGCATCGAGCCCGTCGGGCTCGAGACGGAGATGCAGCGCTCCTACCTCGACTACGCGATGTCCGTCATCGTCTCGCGTGCGCTGCCCGACGTACGGGACGGCCTGAAGCCCGTCCACCGCCGCGTCCTGTACGCGATGTACGACGGCGGCTACCGGCCCGAGAAGGGCTTCTACAAGTGCGCCCGCGTCGTCGGTGACGTCATGGGTACGTACCACCCGCACGGCGACTCCTCGATCTACGACGCCCTGGTGCGCCTCGCCCAGCACTGGTCGATGCGCATGCCGCTGGTGGACTCCAACGGCAACTTCGGCTCTCCCGGCAACGACCCGGCCGCCGCCATGCGGTACACCGAGTGCAAGCTGATGCCGCTCGCCATGGAGATGGTCCGCGACATCGACGAGGAGACCGTCGACTTCACGGACAACTACGACGGCCGCAACCAGGAGCCGACGGTCCTGCCGGCGCGCTTCCCCAACCTCCTGGTCAACGGCTCGGCCGGCATCGCGGTGGGCATGGCCACCAACATCCCGCCCCACAACCTGCGCGAGGTCGCCGAGGGCGCGCAGTGGTACCTGGCGAACCCGGAGGCCTCCCACGAGGAGCTTCTGGACGCGCTGATCGAGCGCATCAAGGGACCCGACTTCCCGACCGGCGCGCTCGTCGTCGGCCGCAAGGGCATCGAGGAGGCGTACCGCACCGGGCGCGGCTCCATCACGATGCGCGCGGTCGTCGCGGTCGAGGAGATCCAGAACCGCCAGTGCCTGGTGGTCACGGAGCTCCCCTACCAGACCAACCCGGACAACCTGGCGCAGAAGATCGCCGACCTGGTCAAGGACGGCAAGGTCGGCGGCATCGCCGACGTCCGCGACGAGACCAGCTCGCGCACCGGCCAGCGCCTGGTGATCGTCCTGAAGCGGGACGCGGTCGCCAAGGTCGTCCTGAACAACCTGTACAAGCACACCGACCTCCAGACCAACTTCGGCGCCAACATGCTGGCCCTGGTCGACGGTGTTCCGCGCACGCTCTCGATCGACGCGTTCATCCGCCACTGGGTGACGCACCAGATCGAGGTCATCGTCCGGCGTACGAAGTTCCGGCTGCGCAAGGCCGAGGAGCGGGCCCACATCCTGCGCGGCCTGCTCAAGGCACTCGACGCGATCGACGAGGTCATCGCCCTGATCCGGCGCAGCGACACCGTCGAGGTCGCGCGCGTGGGCCTGATGGACCTGCTCTCCATCGACGAGATCCAGGCCAACGCCATCCTGGAGATGCAGCTGCGCCGGCTCGCGGCCCTGGAGCGCCAGAAGATCGTCGCCGAGCACGACGAGCTCCAGGCGAAGATCAACGAGTACAACGCGATCCTCGCCTCGCCCGAGAAGCAGCGCCAGATCGTCAGCGAGGAACTGGCCGCGATCGTCGACAAGTTCGGCGACGACCGCCGCTCGGCCCTGGTGCCGTTCGACGGCGACATGTCCATCGAGGACCTGATCGCCGAAGAGGACATCGTCGTCACCATCACCAACGGCGGCTACGTCAAGCGCACCAAGACCGAGGACTACCGCTCGCAGAAGCGCGGCGGCAAGGGCGTGCGGGGCACCAAGCTGAAGCAGGACGACATCGTCGACCACTTCTTCGTCTCCACCACCCACCACTGGCTGCTGTTCTTCACCAACAAGGGCCGCGTCTACCGCGCCAAGGCGTACGAACTGCCCGACGCCGGGCGCGACGCGCGCGGCCAGCACGTCGCCAACCTGCTGGCCTTCCAGCCGGACGAGAAGATCGCCCAGATCCTCGCGATCCGCGACTACGACGCGGCGCCCTATCTGATCCTGGCCACCAAGGGCGGCCTGGTGAAGAAGACGTCCCTGAAGGACTACGACTCGCCCCGTTCGGGTGGTGTCATCGCCATCAACCTGCGCGAGACCGCGGACGGCGCCGACGACGAACTGATCGGCGCGGAGCTGGTGTCCGCCGAGGACGATCTGCTGCTCGTCAGCAAGAAGGCGCAGTCCATCCGCTTCACGGCGACCGACGACGCGCTGCGCCCCATGGGCCGTGCCACGTCCGGCGTCAAGGGCATGAGTTTCCGTGAGGGAGACGAACTGCTCTCGATGAATGTCGTCAGGACCGGTACGTTCGTCTTCACCGCAACCGACGGCGGGTACGCGAAGCGCACCCCCGTTGACGAGTACCGCGTCCAGGGCCGCGGCGGTCTCGGCATCAAGGCCGCCAAGATCGTGGAGGACCGGGGCTCGCTCGTCGGCGCGCTGGTGGTCGAGGAAACGGACGAAATCCTCGCCATCACGCTCGGCGGCGGTGTGATTCGTACGCGAGTCAACGAGGTCAGGGAGACGGGCCGTGACACCATGGGCGTCCAACTGATCAACCTGGGCAAGCGCGATGCCGTGGTCGGCATCGCCCGTAACGCCGAGGCGGGCAGCGAGGCCGAAGAGGTCGACGGGGCCGACGACGCCGAGGGCGCTATTGCCGAGGCTGCTGCCGAGGGCGTCCAGCCGTCGGCCGGGGAGCACGAGGAGTAAAGCGTGAGTGGAGCCACGGGCGCCGGAGCGGCCGCTTCCGGAGCGAACGGTGCCCGTGGCCCTGCCGCGGACTCCCAGGGGGTAACGGTGACGGAGACCCGCGGGGCCAAGGGCCGGGCGGAGTACGAGGGTGGCGGCGCGCTGCCCGGCGAGCGCGACAAGTCCGCGCAGGGCGGCCAGCAGCCGTACCACCCGCCACAGGCCTATCCGGCGCCGCAGCGCACCGGTGAGGGCATGCGCCGGCCGCGCACCGGCGCCCGCACGGCGCCCCGCACGCGCAAGGCGCGGCTGCGCGTGGCCAAGGCCGACCCGTGGTCGGTGATGAAGGTCAGCTTCCTGCTGTCCATCGCGCTCGGCATCTGCACCGTCGTCGCGGCGGCGGTGCTGTGGATGGTCATGGACGCCATGGGCGTGTTCTCCACGGTCGGCGGCACGATCAGCGAGGCCACCGGCTCGAACGAGTCCAACGGCTTCGACCTCCAGTCGTTCCTGTCGCTGCCGCGGGTGCTGCTCTTCACCTCGGTCATCGCCGTGATCGACGTGGTGCTCGCCACGGCCCTCGCGACGCTGGGCGCCTTCATCTACAACCTCTCCGCCGGGTTCGTGGGCGGCATCGAGCTCACGCTCGCCGAGGACGAGTAGCCGCAGTTCACGGCGGCGCGGATACCGATTTTGGGACTGGCCGTCCCGTGCGCTAATCTTCAGAGGTCAGCGCGCGGGACATCCCGAAAAGCGCGGCGGGGCTATAGCTCAGTTGGTTAGAGCGCATCCCTGATAAGGATGAGGCCACAGGTTCAAATCCTGTTAGCCCCACAGTGACGAAGACCCCCAGTCGATCAGGCTGGGGGTCTTTGGCGTTGGTGGCGTTGGTGGCGTTGTGCGCGTAGCCGCGGGGGCGCGGGACTGCTCTGGGTGCGGGTGCGGGTGCGGGTGCGGGTGCGGGTGCGGGTGCGGGTGCGGGTGCGGGTACGCGTGCGCGGGTGGGCCGGGGTTGCCGGGGGTGTCGGGCGGTGGTGGTGGCGTCGGTCGCGTGGGCGGGAGCGTCGTGCGGGGCGTTAGGCGGCGGCCAGTCCAGGGGGCTCGAACGCAGGCCGGGGGCGGCGGGCGCAGGCCTGCGGCGGCTGGGGTGGTGCGGGCCGCGTCATGCAGGCCGCCACGGCGTGGGCCGGGCATGGGTCGGGCGATGCCGAGGCAGGGCTGAGGCACGGTTCAGGCATGTTGAGGGGGCGGGCGTCGGGGGGCCTTGGGGGCCTGGACGCCGAAGAGCCCGGCAACTCGGGGGAGTTGCCGGGCTCGCAGCTCGGGCAGAGCGGGGTGGGGTCAGGGGGAGGGCGCCTCGGCGCCGACCGGGTCTTCGGCCTGGGGGGTGGCGGGCGCTTGGGCCGGCTCCTCGGCTGCGTCGTCGCCGCCGGTCGCCGGGTCGTCCGCCGAGTCGCGTACGTCGGCGCGGTGGCGCGAGGAGGGCGAGGAGCCGTGGGCCTCGGCGCGGATGCGCTGCTTCATGGTGGGCGGCAGTGCCGAGGCGGCGGGCAGGGCCCATTGCACGGAGGGCGCAACGGAGGTGGCCGGTTCGCTGCGGTTGTACGTCACGTCGTGCTGCGGTACGGAAGCCGTGGGGGCGGCGGCGGTGGCCTGGCCGGCCAGGCCGAGGGAGGCGAAGAGCGCGACCAGCGCGCCGATGAGTGCGGTCCACCAGGTCGTGAGCTTGCTGGTTGCCATGACGTCCTCGCTTCTTCCGTGAGCAGTGCAGCTGTTGGGTTGCCCGAATTGCGTTGTATCCGATGATGTGCGGGGGTGGCGGAGGAGGCGAGGAGCGACGCACCGTATCGGCGGATCTTCCGATGAACTACACACGGATGGAGCAACGTCGGTTCATATCGCTCGGTGTGTATAGTCGGGCGACAGAGGTCCCTTACGTCAAGGAAAGACGAGGTCGCGCGGTGAAGAAGCTTCTCCTGGTCGCACTGGCTGCCATCGGCGGGCTCCTCGTGTACCGCCAGATCCAGGCGGATCGCGCCGAGCAGGATCTGTGGACGGAGGCGACCGACTCCGTGCCCGCAGGTTCGGGTGTGTGAGACCGAAAGACCCGGTTGCGAAGCCCCGGCCACTGAGGTGGCCGGGGCTTCGTGCTGTCCCGGGGCCGACCCCGGGCACGAATGAGTTCACGTGAGCAAATAGTTGACTTGCGAGGGCAAAGGTGGGGCGGGGCGACGTGAGGACGAGGCGCAGCAGGTCCCTGGCAGTGGCGCGACACCCGGGTGGGCCGGCGCGGAACAGAGCGGCACGGAGGATGGGGGCGGCCGCGGCCGCGCTCTGCGTGCTCCTGGCGGCGGCGGGCCCCGGGCACGCGGCCGGACAGCCGTCGCCGTACCGGTTTCCGCCGGGGGTACAGGACGTGGCGGGCGGCGCGAAGGCGAGCGACGGGCCGGTTCTGAAGGCCGACACCGCCTATAGGTCGGTCATCAAGCCCGGGGGCAAGCTCTATTTTCGGCTGATCCTCGACGGGGAGCGGGACGCCTACGCCTCGGCGGTCGCTCTGCCGGGCCCCGCGGACGCCACGTTCGCCTACGGCGATTCGATCCGGGTGTCGATCCAGGACGCCGAAGGCGGATCCTGCGACTCCCAGCGCCGTTCGATCGGATCGGCGCAGTACGCACACCCCGTCGCGGCCTACGCCTACCGCGCCCTGCGCACGAGTCTGCCGTCCTGCCGGCAGCCGGGCACCTACTACATGGTGGTCGAGCGCGAGAGCGAGGCCGACTCCACGCTCTCCGACTGGGGGCTCGACCTGCGCTATTCCACCGAGCCCACCCGGGCAGGCGCGGGCCCGGGGACGGCGCCGACCGGCTGGCCTTCCGCGTCACCGGCCCCGCCGGCCGGCGCTCCGCGTCAGGTCCACGGCGGCACCGGCTTCCACGACGCGACCGCGCTGTCCGACGGTCAGTGGAAGGACGCCGTCCGGCCGGGCGAAACGCTCTTCTACAAGGTGCCGCTCGACTGGGGCCAACAGCTCTTCGTCAGCGGGGGGTTGGCCGACATCGTCACCACCAAGGACGGCTACGTCGGCACCGCGCTCTCCCTCCAGCTCTACAACCCCGTGCGGGGCCCGGTCACCGGGGCGTCGGCGCCCTTCGACGGACGGCGCAAGGAGACCGCCCTCGACCCCCTCGCGCCGGTGGCCTACGAGAACCGTTACTCGTCCTCGGACGAGACATCCGCGATGCGGGTCGGCGGCTCCTACTATCTGGCCGTCTCCCTCAGCCCGGAGGTCGGGCAGACCTTCGGGAACACGTCGTACGGGATGACCCTGGGGCTGACGGTGCGCGGGACGAAGAAGCCCGCCCCCGCGTACGCGGGCCCGGCGCCCGACTTCGGCGGCGAATCCTCGGCCGGCGACGGCTCGATGGAACGTCTCGCGGCCCTGGGCATCGGCTCCGGGACGCTCCTCGTGGCCGGGCTCGGGGTGTGGACGCTGGTGGCCCGCAGGCGCGCGGCCGCCGCACCAGGGCAGGGCCCCCAGGGCTTCGGACCGCCCGGCGCCCGATAGCCCCGGGGCCCTATAGTGCCGGGCGCCCCATAGCCCCGGCGACCGACAGCCCCCGGCGACCGACAGCCCCCGGCGCCCGACTGCGCCGAACCCTCAGATCCGTGCCAGCGCCCAGAAGCCGACGGCGAAACACACCAGCGCCACGAGAAGCACGGGAACCGCGACTTTGGCGGGCGGCCCGGGACGCGCCCGCCGCGGGGTTGCCCCGAAAGAGGCGTCCTGGACGGGAACTTGGGAGGACGCGACGGCATTGGAGTGCGGCGATGCGGCGTGGGTGTACGGCGCGACGGCACCGGGGTGGGGCGCCGGGTTCGGCATCGCGTACGGCGACGGGCCGGGGGCCGTGTACGGGGACGGCCAGGGGGCCGTATAGGGCGCGGTCGGCGGCGTCGGCGGGGTCGGTTCGTAGCGCGGCGGCAGGTACGCGGATGCCGGGGCCGGGGTGGGAGGAGTGGGCGGCTGGGACGGTGCCGGAGGGGTGGCGCCGGCGCCGTGGGCCTCCGGGGGCAGGGGCGCCCGCCCCGAGACCGTGGGCGGGGGCCACAACGGGGCGCTGCCGAGCGCCTGTTGAGCGCCGGCCTGCCCCTCGGCCCCGTACATGCCGGGCGAGAGGCCGCCGCCCGGTGCCGCAGGGCTTTGCGCCGCAGGGCCTTGCGCCGCCGGGCTTTGCGCCGCAGGGCCTTGCGCCGCCGACCCCGGTGCCGCCGAGCTCTGCGCCGACGGCCCCGGTGCCGCCGGCCCCTGCCACTGCCCCGTCGGCCCCCGCCCCTGCTCTCTCTGTACGTCGTGGGCTCCGCCGCTGTCGCCGCGTACGCCTCCCCTCCGTACGGAGGACGACGTATCCGGGACGCCCGGGGTGTCCGGGACGCCCGGGGTGTCCGGGCCGTGCAGGGTCTCTGGGGCGTGCGAGGTGTCCAGGGCACGCGGGGCGCGCGGGGTGTCCAGGTCGTCCTCCGGGTCCGCGGCGGTGGGCGGTCGCCGGTTTGGGCCCCGGTCGGTGAAGCCCGGGGGAAGCGGGCCGATCTGGTCGAAGACGTCGACGGGTTCCTCGTCCGGGTCCTGGTCGGGCAGCAGCTCGACCGCCGACGCCAGCGCCTTGCGCGCCCCCGTGGCCGTGCGGAACCGGTTCTGCGGATGCGGCTGAAGCAGCCCGGCCAGGACCTGCCACAGGGGCTCGGGGACGCCCTGAGGGGCGCCGGGGGTGCCGTGGGCGGCGAAATACTCGACAAGGGCCCGTGCGTCCGGCTTGCTGCCCTCCAGGAGGTACAGGGCGACCAGTCCGACCGCGAACAGGTCGGCCGGGAAGTCGGGCTCGGCGCCCATCATCTGCTCGGGGGCGAAGTAACCGGGCGTCCCCACCACGTAGTTGGTCTCGGTGAGGCGGGGCTCGTCCTTGCGCATCGAGATGCCGAAGTCGGAGAGCCGCACATGGGGGCGGCCGCTTCCGGTGGCCTCCAGAAGGATGTTGGCCGGCTTGATGTCGCGGTGGACGACACCCTCGGCGTGCACCGCCGCGAGACCGGAGAGGAGCTGGTCGAGCAGGGTGCACACGAACCGGGGCGGCAACGGCCCGTAGTCACCGATGAGATGGGCCAGCGAGCCGCCGCTCACCAGGTCCATGGTGAACAGGACCTGGTCGTCGTCGGCGGCCCAGCTGGCCGGTGCGAGCACGTGCGGGTGGTCGATCCTGAGGGCCTGCTCGCGGACGAACCGCAGAAGGGTGTGGGCATCGCTCTGCTGGAGCACCTTCGCCGCCACGTAGCGGCGGCGACGCCGGTCCCAGGCGCGCCAGACGGCTCCGGCCCCGCCCCGTCCGACCGGGTCGACCAGCTCGTACCGGCCGGCGAAGACCTCACCCACCCGGCGCCCCCCAGGATCGCGATCGGACCGTTGTCAGCTCTGGTGCGCCTCGTAGTGCGCGACGGCCTCGGAGGTGCGCCCCGCGCCGTACACCCGAAGGAACTCTGCCAGTTCGGGATGGGCGGGGGCGAGGGTGTCCGCGGCGTCGATGATGTCACCGGCGGCCGCCACGGAACGCAGCAGCGACTGGATCTCGCGCACCACGCGGCGCACCGTGGGGGCGCCCGAACTGGACGTCGTCTGGCCGGTGTTGGTCAGCACCGAGCCTCCCTGCGACTTCTTGATCTCTTCCATGCGGTCGGTGGCCTCCACGGCACTCACACTGCCGTCGGCCACCTGCCCCGCCAGGTCCTGGAGCGACTGGACGCGCTGCACGACGGCGGGATTGCCGATCTTGGCGCGCTGCCCGCTCATCAGCTGCGACAGCATGGGAGCCGAGAGTCCGAGAACAGCGGCGAGCCGGGCCTGATTGAGCCCGAGGTCGTCTATCAGCCGGCGAAAGAGCGCCCCCAGCGGCTCCCCGTACCAGCTTCGCTGAAGCTCCCTGGCTCTGGCGGTCGCTTCCTGCTGTGCTGTGTCCATTGCGCGTCTCCCCATCGCTTCCCCATTGAGGCCGCTTCACGGGTGCGAACCTCGACGAGCATCTTACGGAGAGTGGTCGTTCACCGGGAGTCCCAATCCTTTTGCGAGATCCCCCGTTCCACCCGGTACTCTTGTTCCGCACCACCTCACCCGGGGCCTTAGCTCAGTTGGTAGAGCGCTGCCTTTGCAAGGCAGATGTCAGGAGTTCGAATCTCCTAGGCTCCACAGCATCAGACCTCCCTGACCTGCACGTATGCGGGCAGGGGGGTCTTTTTGTTCCGGGGCCGGGGTCCCGGTGACCGGGGCACGGTCACGGGCGGCGTCCTGGACGGACGGCCGTCGGTCACCGGGGCGGACCCGTACCGACAGCGAGAGAGAGTGCACGTGAGCGAGCACGCAGGGGCCGGAGCCGGCCCTCACTTAGGCCGGGCCGCACCGCACCGGCCGCAACGCGATGTCCGGCACGGGGCGTCCACCGACGCCGTGCCCGGGCACATGACGCGGCTGGGGGCCTGACCCATGGTGTTCCTCCTGGCATGGTGGTCCGTCCGCGCCCGCAAAATCTCGTTCGCCGGATCCTTCGTGGCCATGCTGTGCGCGCAGGCCCTGATCACGGCCTGCGCGGTGCTGCTCGACGCGGGCAGGCGCGCCGCGCCGGGGCAGGGCGGTGCGGACATGGTGTCCTTCGTCGTGCCCTTCGGCTTCATCTGTCTGTTCGTCATGGCCTTCGCGGTCTCGGGCGCCTTCGCCCTGTCCGTCCAGCAGCGGATCGGGGAAGTCGCGTTGCTGCGCGCCGTCGCCGCGACGCCCGGCCAGGTCCGGCGGCTCGTCGCGTGCGAGGCGCTGGTCGTGACCGCCGTCGCCGCGGTTCCCGGCTGTGGGCTGGGCCTGCTCCTCGCGGTGGGACTGCGCGCCTGGCTGGTGGCCCGGGGCCTGATCCCCGGCGCCTTCTCCCTCGACTTCGGTCCGGTGAGCATCGTGATCGCCGTACTGATCTGCTGGGTGACCGCCCAGATATCGGTGTGGAGCAGCGGCCGCCGGGCCTCTCGGGTGCGCGCGGTCCAGGCGCTGGGTGAGGCCTCGGTGCCGCCCCGCCGGGTGGGCGTGGTCCGCACCGGCCTCGGGCTCGCGGTCCTGACCGGGGGTGTCTGGGGGCTCGCTGCGATCGGGAGCGCGGGGGGCAAGGACGCGGCGAACTCGGCCGGGGCCATGGTCATGGTGCTGATGACCGCCGTCGGGCTGCTCGCGCCCTGGATCGGCAAGCTGGCCGGCGCCGTGTTCGGTCTCCTCTGTCAGGTCCTGTTCCCGGTGGTGGGACTGCTGGTGAAGACCAATCTCAGCGCGGGCCACCGGCGGCTCGGAGCGGCCGCCACGCCGCTCGCCCTCACCGTCGCGTTCGCCGCCGTGGCCCTGTTCGTACCGCAGATGAAGTGGCACGAGCAGTCCCAGCAGGACCGGCAGCGCATGGTGGCCGACCGGATCGTGCGGGGCGCCGGCGACGGACTTGAGGCGTCGGCCGCGTCAACGATCCGCGGTGCGAAGGGGGTTCGTGCCGCGATCGCCGTCACGAGCTCGAACGTGGCGGTCGTCGACGACCCGGAATCCGGGCGTCAGGGCCCCGGTGGCATCGCGCAGATCGTCTCGGACGGGCCGCTGGATGACGTCCTGGACCTGGGCGTCGTCCAGGGCCGCGTCGACGGGCTTGGCGCGCGGGACGTCGCGCTGAGCGAGGACCTGGCCCGGCGCGCCCACGTCCGGGCGGGCGACGAGGTGCCCCTCGCCCTTGAGGACAACCAGGTGGTGAAGGCGAGGGTCGCCGCGGTGTACAGCCGCTCCCGCGGCTTCGGCGACGCCGTCCTGCCCCAGCGTCTGGCGGCGGGGCACTTGTACGGCGGGCCGCTGCTCCTGGACGCCGTGTACGTACGCTCACAGCCGGGCCGGCAACGGCAGGTGGACGACAGCCTCGCGACGCTGCGCCGGACCGAGCCGTCCTGGCGGCTGCTCGACCGCGAGGCCTACCGGGCCGAGGCCTTGCGCCGCCAGGACGCCACCATGACCGCCACCTATCTCCTCCTCGCGGTGGTGACGGTCTTCACCTCGATCTCGGTCGTGAACACCCTGGTGATGACCACGATGGAACGCTCGGGGGAGTTCGCGCTGCTGCGTCTCGCGGGCGCCACCCGCAGACAGGTCGCCCGCATGATGCGTCTGGAGAACGCGGTGATCGTGCTGGCCGCGCTCGTGGTCGGATCGCTGGTCGCGGGGGCCGTTCTCATGGTGTTCAGCCAGGCCCTGACCGGCTCGTCGCGCCCGCGCCTCGAAGGCGCCACACTCGCTCTCATCCTGGGCGGCGCGGGCGCCCTCGCCCTCGCCACCGGCGTGTCCACCACGCGCATCGCTCTGCGCCGGCACCCGTCCGCCGCGCTGCGGGGGTTCTTCTGAGTCAACGGGGGGGGCGAGAGCGGGCCCGGTGTGGCGGGTGGGTCTGGTGCGGCGGGTCCGGTGCGGTGGGCGGGTCCCGGACAACAGCCGGACGGGCCGCCGCAAAGCGGGCGTGAGGCGGGCGGTCCGCCTCTCGGGGCGCGCGGTACGGGCGTCGTCCCGCGACCCGAAGGGCCCGCGCTCACGACGGCGGGCGCCCCGCGGCCCGTTGAGGCCACCGGGCGCCCGCCGTTCGCGCGCGTAGTGCTTTTTCGTGCGCCGCTACGCCGTGCCGCTACCCCTGGGCGCTGCTCCATACGGCTACGTGTGACGCCGCACGGCTACGTGTGATGCCGCGCCGCACCACACCGCCGCGTGGCACAGCTGCTCCGTACCGCTGCCCCGGGCCGTTGCTCCGCACTACTGCCTTCAGCCGCGCTCAGTGCTTCTCGTCGCGGTCCGTCGCCTCTGCCTCCGCCTCGGCCTGCTTGGCCTGGACCTCGGGGTCGAGGGCGTCGGCGCTGCTGCCGTCCACGGAGGCGAGCGGGGTGCGGTCGGCGGCGACTTCGGTCGGCTCCGGCGGCTCGACCAGCCAGTCCGGGTTGGCCTGCTTGTCCCACCACCGCCACGCGGCGAACGCACCGCCCGCCAGCACGCCGAGGACCAGAACCCCCTTGGCGAAGCGGGCGTTCCTGGCGCGGCGCCGGTGCTTGCGCGCCAGCTTCTCGATCTCCCGCGGGGTCACCTGACCGCGCAGCGCCGCGAGCGCCGCAGTGGAGCGGGCCATGGCCTCCTCACGCAGCGGCTGGGCGGCGGCGACCGCCTGCTCCACGCGGGGTGCGGCGTAGTCGGCGGCCTGGCGGGCCGCACGGATGGAGCGTGCCGCCGCCTGGTGGGCCACCTCGTCCATCCGCGACGGGACATGCGGCGCCACCCGGGCGTCGTACTGCTGCTTGGCCTGGCTGCGGGCCTGGGCCGCGGCCTTGGACACCTTCGGCGCGACGCGTACGCGCGCCTCCTGGGCGTAATGCTGGGCATACTGCGCGGCCTGCTGCCTGGCCGAGTCGGCGTAGGGCGCCACCACTTCCGCGGCGTGCAGCACGCTCTCCTTCGCCGTTCCGGTTGCGGCGCGCACGCTCTCCATGCGGGTCACGTGATCCTCCTCCTTGGTGGCGGTTCGGTATGTCGCCTTTCCACCCAACTCGAAATCATGCCTGTCCTGCGGGTACCCGGCATGTGCGGAAAGGCATCCGGGTGGGCGTCATGTGTTTGAACAAATGTGGGGCGAGGGGGGAACTCGGTGGTGAGGGCGGGACGCGGTACTGAGGGAAAGGCGGTCCTGGCGGCGGGACGCGGTACTGGCGGTACTGAGGGCGGAACCCGGTACTGAACCCGGTACTGAACCCGGTACTGAACCCGGTACTGAGGGGGAGCTCGCGGACGACAATGCCACGGTTGGGGGCGATACGGCGCTGTTCGGCGGGTATCCGTCGGTAGCCGGGCGCTTTTCCACCCGTCGGCGTGGTCCGTGCGAGGATCGTGGGACGTCAGTGCAGACCTTTGCAGAGCTTCAAGGAAGGCAGATCGTGGCCGAGCAGCTTTACGCCACCCTGAAGACCAATCAGGGCGACATCGAGATTCGGCTCCTGCCGAACCACGCACCCAAGACGGTCAAGAACTTCGTGGAACTCGCCAGGGGCGAGCGCGAGTGGACCAACCCCGCGACCGGGCAGAAGACCAACGCCCCGCTCTACGACGGCACGGTATTCCACCGTGTGATCGAGGGCTTCATGATCCAGGGCGGCGACCCGCTGGGCAACGGAACCGGCGGCCCGGGCTACGAGTTCGCCGACGAGTTCCACCCGGACCTGGCCTTCACCAAGCCGTACCTGCTGGCCATGGCCAACGCCGGCCCGGCCACCAACGGCTCGCAGTTCTTCATCACCGTGTCGCCCACCGCGTGGCTGACCGGCAAGCACACCATCTTCGGCGAGGTCACCAGCGACGCCGGCAAGAAGGTCGTGGACGCCATCGTCTCCACGGACACCAACCCGCGCACCGACCGCCCCGTCAACGACGTGATCATCGAGTCGGTCGTCGTGGAGACCCGCGAAGGCTGAACTCCGGCTCCGCAGGGAACCTTTCCGCCCCGCTCGTCCGTATGACGAGCGGGGCGGAGCTGCTGCACGAGGACGAGGGAGCCCGATGAACCAGGATCAGGACGAGGCGCGGCAGTCGAGCCTGCCCGGCTGCTACCGCCACCCCGAGGTGGGGACGGGGATCAGGTGTGCGCGCTGCGAGCGGCCGATCTGCCCGCGGTGCATGGTCAGCGCGTCCGTCGGCTTCCAGTGCCCCGAATGCGTCCGCTCCGGCTCGGGCACCGGTCACGCACCGGCCGCGAACCAGCCGAGGACCATGGCGGGCGGGGTCCTCGCATCCGGCGACCGTCAGCTGATGACCAAGATCCTCATCGGCGTCAACGCCGTCGCCTTCCTGGTGCAGCAGGCGGTCGGGGACCGGTTCACCGACGCGCTCTACCTGCTGGGCAGGGCCGGCGTGCCGGGCTTGGACGGCGTCCAGGGCGTCGCCGAAGGCCAGTGGTACCGCCTGCTGACGTCGATGTTCCTGCACGGCGGCATCGCCCACATCGCCTTCAACATGCTCAGCCTGTGGTGGCTGGGCGGTCCGCTGGAGGCCGCGCTCGGCCGGGCGCGCTATCTGGCGCTGTACTTCGTGTCGGGCCTGGCGGGCGGCGCGCTGACGTATCTGCTCGCCGCGCCCAACGAGCCCTCGCTCGGCGCTTCCGGCGCGATCTTCGGCCTGTTCGGTGCCATGGCGGTGCTGATGCGGCGGATGAAGTACGACATGCGGCCGGTCATCGGGCTGCTCGTGGTCAACCTGATCTTTACGTTCAATCCGTGGGTGGGCATCGCCTGGCAGGCCCATGTGGGCGGTCTGGTCGCGGGCGTCCTGGTCGGCATCGGCATGGTGCACGCCCCGGCCCCGCGGCGCGCGGCCGTGCAGTGGGGCACCTGCGCGCTGGTGCTCGCCCTCTCGCTCGCCCTCGTGCTGATCCGTACCGCTGAGCTCACCTGATGAGGGCCGCCCGACCACAACGGGTACGAGCTTTCCCCAGAGTTGTCCACAGTGGGTGCCCGAACTTGTGCACTGGGTGGGGAACGCCCGTGCCCCTCGCTCCTGACCTGGGAGGACCAGGTAGGGCAAGGGGCACAAGGGGTGTGGCGGTCGGCGGCGCCAGTCACACCGGCGTCAACATCCCGGAAGTTATCCACAGATCGTCTGAGTTATCCACTCCCCGTGGATAGCGTTGTGGATAACTAGGGGCAGAGCTTGCTTTCGCCGAGGGATCGCCCCGGGAGAAGCGCTCCCCGCGTCGCTACTTCCACTGCGTGGAGACGCCGAAACCGCCCGCGATGAAGCCGAAACCGACGACAATGTTCCAGTTGCCGAGCGCACTCAGCGGCAGGTCGCCCTCGGTCACATAGAAGAGGACGATCCAGGCAAGACCGATGAGGAAGAACGCCAGCATCACCGGGGCCACCCAGCCGCGGTTGCCCAGCTTTATGGCGGTCGCCTGCTTCGGGGGCGGCGGCGTGAAATCGGCCTTCTTGCGGATACGTGACTTCGGCACGAGGAACTCTCCTGTCGATGCGCTGCGTGACCGCGCAGGGAACTGTGGCGGCGCCGGGGGACGGGGCTGCGGGGGAAGCCTCCCCCAAGCGTCCGTTAGCGTAGTGCTTCCGTGGCGCCGAAGGAGATAAGGGTACGTTGAGCAATTCTGCCGACTCCCCCGACGGGGTCACCGACCGGCCCCGGCGCTGCTTCGCCGGCCGCCCCCTGCGGCTGCTGTCCGCCGCCGTGTTCGCGCTCGCCGGCCTCATCTTCGTCACCAGCTTCAACACGGCCAAGGGCACCAACATCCGTACCGACGCCTCGCTCCTGAAGCTGTCGGACCTCATCAAGCAGCGCGACCACAAGAACAAGGAGCTCGGCGACTCCACCGCCGCACTGCGCGGCGACGTGGACGCGCTCGCCCAGCGCGACGACGGCTCCACCAAGGCCGAGGACCAGCTCCTCAACGGCCTCAAGGACGCCTCGGGCACCGCACCCGTCTCCGGCAAGGCGCTGACCGTCACGCTCAACGACGCCCCGCCCAACGCCACCGCCGCCCCCGGCTACCCCACGCCCCAGGCCAACGACCTCGTCATCCACCAGCAGGACCTGCAAGCCGTGGTCAACGCGCTGTGGCAGGGCGGCGCCCAGGGCGTCCAGGTCATGGACCAGCGACTGATCGCCACCAGCGCGGTGCGCTGCGTCGGCAACACCCTGATCCTCCAGGGCCGTGTGTACTCGCCCCCGTACAAGATCACGGCAGTGGGGAACACCGGGAAGCTGCGCGGCGCCCTCGCGGCCTCCCAGGCGATTCAGAACTACCAGCTGTACGTGAAGGCGTACGGGCTCGGCTGGAAAGTCGACGAGCACAAGACGATGACTCTGCCCGCCTACTCCGGCACAGTGGATCTCCACTACGCGAAACCGGTGCAGTAGCGGCGCGGAAGGGGGCACCGCCGATGTCCGTGCGGGCCGTCGTCAGGTCCTTCAGCGAACTGTGCCTCACCGTCGGCACCCTGATCGTCCTGTTCGTCGTGTACCTCCTGTACTGGACGGGCGTCCAGGCCGACCGGGCCGCGCACGACCAGATCAGCGGCCTTGAGCGGCAGTGGGCGCAGAGCCCGCCGTCCCGCCCGGCCGCGCCGCCGCCGGCCGCCCCGACACCCGCGGCCGCCCCGACACCCGCGGCCCCCGGGCCGCCCGCACCCGCCGCGTACGGCGCGGGCCGGTCGTTCGCCGTCATGTACATCCCCCGGCTCGGCGGGAACTGGCACCGGCCCGTCCTGGAGGGCACCGCCGTCAAGGACCTCCAGAAGGGCCTCGGCCACTACGCGAACACCGCCCGGCTCGGGCAGCAGGGCAACTTCTCGGTCGCGGGCCACCGGCGCACCTACGGCGACCCGTTCAAGGACTTCCCCGAACTGCGGCCCGGCGACGCGGTCGTGCTGCGCGACGACACCACCTGGTACACCTACCGCCTCGACACCACGCCGTACCGCACCCTGCCCAGCGACATCGGCGTCATCGACGCCGTCCCCGCCAAGTCGCCCTTCCGCTCCCCGGGCCGCTATCTGACCCTCACCACCTGCGACCCGGAGTGGGGCAGCAGCCACCGCCTGATCGTCTGGGGACACCTCGACTCCACGCTCCCTGTGACGCAGGGCAAACCCCCAGCTTTGGACGGCTGACCCCACACCACAGCCTGGGCCCTTAGTCTGGTGCGGTAACGATCGTCGGAAGGGACAGCGGGGACGGCATGTACGGCTGGATCTGGCGGCATCTGCCGGGCAACACATGGCTGCGGGCGCTCATCTCGCTCGCGATGGTGCTCGTGATCGTCTATGTGCTCTTCCAGTACGTCTTCCCGTGGGCGGAGCCGCTGCTCCCGTTCAACGATGTGACGGTGGACCAGGGGATGGGAACGACGGCCCGGTGAACGCGCGCATTCTCGTGGTGGACAACTACGACAGCTTCGTCTTCAACCTCGTTCAGTACCTGTACCAGCTCGGCGCCGAGTGCGAGGTCGTCCGCAACGACGAGGTCTCGCTCGGCCACGCGCAGGACCGGTTCGACGGCGTTCTGCTCTCCCCCGGCCCCGGCGCCCCCGAACAGGCCGGTGTCTGCGTCGACATGGTGCGCCACTGCGCCGACACCGGCGTCCCCGTCTTCGGCGTCTGCCTCGGCATGCAGTCGATGATGGTCGCGTACGGCGGTGTCGTGGGCCGGGCGCCCGAGCTGCTGCACGGCAAGACGTCGCCGGTGCTGCACCAGGGGACGGGCGTGTTCGCCGGCCTGCCCTCCCCCTTCACGGCCACCCGCTACCACTCGCTGGCCGCCGAGCCGGCGACGCTGCCGGACGAGCTTGAGGTCACCGCCCGCACCGAGGACGGCATCATCATGGGGCTGCGCCACCGCGAACTGCCCGTCGAGGGCGTCCAGTTCCACCCCGAGTCGGTGCTGACCGAGCACGGCCACCGGATGCTGGCCAACTGGCTGGTCCGCTGCGGGGACGCGGGGGCCGTCGAGCGGTCGGCGGGCCTCGCGCCGGTGGTGGGCAAGGCCGCAGCGTGACTCCGGGGCGCCCGGAGCACGAGTACGACCCGCTGACGGACCCCCTGCCACCGGCCGAGGGGTCGCCGTGGTTCCGGGCCGACAACCTGACGTCCGGCGCGTCAGCCCCCGTACACGAGCCCGCTTCCGATCCCGTACGGCCCGAGCCCGCGCCCGAGCCGGCACGGCAGCAGCCCGCGCCCGAGCCCGTACGGCAGCCCCCGGCGGCACCCGAGGAGTGGTACGAACCGGCCCCCGCGCCGCACCAGCAGCAGGGCTACCCACAGCAGGACTACCAGCAGCAGGACTACCAACAGGACTGGTATCCCGCGCAGGAGCCGATGGCCGGCCCCGAGCCGTCAGCCGGCCCCGAGCCGTCAGCCATCTCCGAGCCGATAGCCGTCCCGTCGGTCACGACGGTCCCGCAGGCCGCCGGAGGGCGGGCCGAGCGGCGCAGAGCCGCCAAGGGCAAGGGCCGCGCGGCACCGGCCCCCGTCCCCGGCCCCGAGCCGGACGGGCGCCGCCTCACCCGGGCCGAGGCGCGCCGGGCGGCCAAGGCACGCAAGGACAGTGCGGCGGTGATCGCCAGCCGGGTCCTGGGTGAAGCGTTCATCACGCTGGGCGTGGTCATGCTCCTGTTCGTGACCTACCAGCTGTGGTGGACCAACGTCCGCGCCCATCAGGAGGCGGGGAGCGCCGCCAAGAAGATCGCGCAGGACTGGGCGGACGGGCGCAAACCCGACACGTTCGCGCCGGGCCAGGGCTTCGCCATCATGCACATCCCGAAGCTGGACATCGTCGCCCCCATCGCCCAGGGCACCAGCAAGACGAAGGTCCTCGACAAGGGCATGATCGGCCACTACGACGAGGCAGGCCTCAAGACCGCCATGCCGTCGGACGCCACTGGCAACTTCGCGGTCGCCGCCCACCGCAACACCCACGGTGAGCCCTTCCGGTACATCAACCGGCTGAAGGCGGGCGACAAGGTCGTCGTCGAGACGCAGGACGCGTACTACACCTACGAGATCACCAGCGAGCTCGCGCAGACTCCGCCGTCGAACGTGTCGGTGCTCAAGCCGATCCCCACCGGATCGGGATTCACCCGGCCAGGCCGCTATCTGACGCTGACGACCTGCACGCCGGAATTCACGAGTACCTACCGATTGATCGTGTGGGGCAAGATGGTTGACGACCGACCGCGCAGCAAGGGCAAGCCCGACGCGCTCGTGGGATGACCGAACGGACAGCAGGGGCGGGTGCGGTGGCTACGGGAACCGACCACGAGGAGCGGACCGGCACGCCGGGGCCGTCCGCGGCCCGGCGCGGACGCGGAGCGGTGGCCGCCGCCATCAGCGTCCTGGGTGAACTCCTCATCACGGCGGGCCTGTTGCTCGCCCTGTTCGTCGTCTACTCGTTGTGGTGGACGAACGTCATGGCCGACCGCGAGGCGTCCGCACAGGGCGACACCGTGCGCCGTGACTGGGCGGCGTCCACCGGGCCCGGAGCGCTCGACACCAAGGGCGGCATCGGCTTCCTGCACGTCCCGGCGATGAGGAACGGCGAGGTGCTGGTCAAGAAGGGCACCGCCACCGACGTCCTCAACGACGGTGTGGCCGGCTACTACACGGACCCCGTCAAGGCGACGCTGCCCGGCGCGGACAAGAGCGGCAACTTCACGCTCGCCGCCCACCGGGACGGCCACGGAGCCAAGTTCCACAACATCGACAAGCTGAAGACCGGCGATCCGGTCGTCTTCGAGACGAAGGACACCTGGTACGTCTACAAGGTGTTCGCCGAGCTGCCCGAGACCTCGAAGTACAACGTCGACGTCATCCAGCCCGTCCCCAAGGGGGCCGGCGTCAAGAAGCCCGGGCAGTACATCACCCTGACCACCTGCACCCCGGTCTACACCTCGAAGTACCGCTACATCGTGTGGGGCGAGCTGGTGCGCACCGAGAAGGTCGACGCCAAGCGCACCCCGCCGGCGGAACTGCGCTAGCCGCCCGCCCGGCGGATCCAGCAAGGAGCCCCGGCCACCCTTTTGGGGGCGGTCAGCACGGATCCCGGCCACCTTGTGGGGGCGGCCAGCACGGAGCCCCGGCCACCCTGTGGGGGTGACCGGGGCTCCGGTGTCCGACGCTGCGGTACGGGCGGCTCGGCGGGCCGGCTAGAACCCGAGGGGGCCGCCGTTGCCCCCGTTGTCGTTTCCGCCGCCGCCACCGCCGCCGAACGTGGTCAGCGTGACCGGCTGGCTCGGGTCGGCCATGGTGCCCGGCCCCGGCGTCACGCTCAGGACGCGCGCCTTGTCGTCGTTCGAACTGCCCGGCGCGAACTGGATGTTGCTGAAGCCCGCATCGTTGAGGGTCTGCGTGGCCTTCTTCACCGTCATGCCCATCAGGTTCGGCGGGATCGCCGTCTGGGTCGGCTGCGACGGCGTCTGCGGGCCCTTGGAGACCCTGAGGACGATCTGGACGTCCTTGGGCTGGCTGGTGTTGCCGGTCGGGGTCATCGAGACGACCTGGTTGAGCGGCTTGTCGTTGTCGACGTCCTGGCGGGAGACGTTGGTGAAGCCGAGGGCGCTGAGCTGCTGGATCGCGACGGTGTAGTCCTTGTTCGACACGTCGGGCAGATTCGTCGTCTGCTTCTTGGCGATCGTGAGGGTGACCGTCGAGTTCTTCTCCGCCTGCGAACCACCCGTCGGGTCCTGCTTGTCGACGGTGCCGGGGGCCGAGCTGGACTCGACCTCCTTGGTCTTCACCTGGAAGCCCTTTTTCTGGAGCAGCTGGGTGGCGCTGTCCTTGTCCTTCTGGGTGACGTCCGGAACCTCGATCTTGGGCGCGCCCGTGGAGACGGTGACCGTGACGGTCTCGCCCTTCTTCATGGTGGTGCCGCTCGCCGGTGTCTGGGTGCAGATGTTGCCCTTGGGCTGGTCCGCGCACGGCTCGTTCTTGCTCACGGACATCTTGACGCCGATGTTCGTCGCCGACTTCTCCGCGTCTCCCTGGGTGCTGCCGACGAGCTGCGGCACCGGCACCGACTTGCTGTCGGCGTTGCCGCTGAAGAGGGACTTGCCGATCAGGATCGCGCCGACCAGGACCAGGACGCCGGCCAGGATCAGCAGGACCGTCGAGGTGTGGGACTTCTTCTGGCGTCGCCGGTCGGGGCGGTCGTCATAGCCGTAGCCGCCGTCGTCGGGGTTGACCGGCGGCAGCATCGACGTCTGGCCGGCGGGGTCGGCCTGGCGCAGCGCCGTCGTCGCCTGGTCGTTGCCGTAGCCGTTGTTGTAGCCGTCGTACCCGTTGCCGTAGCCGACCGCGCCCAGGGTGGCGGTCGCGGCGACGGGCTGGCCGTCGAGGTAGGCCTCGATGTCGGCGCGCATCTCGTCCGCCGACTGGTAACGGTAGGCGGGATCCTTGACCAGGGCCTTGAGGACGATGGCGTCCATCTCGGGCGTGATCTCGGAGTCGAAGTTCGAGGGAGGCTGCGGCTCCTCGCGTACGTGCTGGTAGGCCACCGCGACCGGCGAGTCCCCGACGAAGGGGGGCCGCACGGTCAGCAGCTCGTACAGCAGGCAGCCCGTGGAGTACAGGTCGCTTCGCGCGTCGACCTGCTCGCCCTTGGCCTGCTCCGGGGAGAGGTACTGGGCGGTGCCGATCACGGCGGCGGTCTGCGTCATCGTCATGCCGGAGTCGCCCATGGCACGGGCGATGCCGAAGTCCATGACCTTGACCTGGCCGGTGCGCGTCAGCATGACGTTCGCGGGCTTGATGTCGCGGTGGACGATGCCGTTACGGTGCGAGTACTCCAACGCCTGGAGGATGCCGATGGTCATTTCCAGGGTGCGCTCGGGCAGCAGCTTGCGCCCGGAGTGCAGCAGCTCACGCAGGGTCGAACCGTCGACGTACTCCATCACGATGTACGGGATGGAGACGTTGTCGACGTAGTCCTCGCCGGTGTCGTAGACAGCGACGATCGCCGGGTGGTTGAGCGAGGCGGCCGACTGGGCCTCACGGCGGAACCGGGCCTGGAAGGACGGGTCGCGGGCGAGGTCGGCCCGCAGCGTCTTCACGGCGACGGTGCGGCCGAGCCGGGTGTCGTGCGCGAGGTAGACCTCCGCCATGCCACCACGGCCGAGCACCTGGCCCAGCTCGTACCGGCCGCCGAGGCGACGCGGCTCTTCCATAGCTAATCCAGCCCTCTCCGTCTGTCCCGACCGTACCCATGGGTGGTCCGGCGGTGTGCTGTTCGCGCATACGCTACCGGGCACCGCAAGCCGATCAGCTCGCGGCCGCCACCCTGATACCGGACCGGTACAGGGCACGTGTGATGTTTCACGTGAAACGGGCGGCTGTTTCACGTGAAACAGCCGCGGTCACTTCTTGCTGTCGAGCACCGCCTTCATGACGTTCTTGGCGATGGGGGCGGCGAGCTTGCCACCCGCGATGTCGTCGCGGGTCGTGTCGGAGCCCTCGATCACCACGGCGACCGCGACAGGGGAGCCGTCCCCCGACTTGGCGTAGGAGATGAACCAGGCGTACGGGTTGTCCTTGTTGCCGACGCCGTGCTGGGCGGTACCGGTCTTGCCGCCGACCGTCACACCCGGGATCTGGGCGGAGGTGCCGGTGCCGTCCGTGACCACGAACTCCATCATCTTCTGGAGCTTCTGAGCGGTGGCGGCCGACATCGGCTGGCTCATCTGCTCCGGCTGGGTCTTGGAGAGCACGTCCAGGTTGGGTGCCCGGAGCGTGTCGACCATGTACGGCTTCATCAGCTTGCCGTCGTTGGCGACGGCCGAGGCGACCATGGCCATCTGGAGCGGCGTCGCGCGGTTGGAGGCCTGCCCGATGCCCGCCATGGCGTTCTGCGGGCGGTTGTCCTTCGGGTAGATGCTCGCGTCCGTGCGGACCGGGTTGAAGATCTGCTTGTTGAAGCCGAACTTCTCGGCCTCGGCCTTCATCTTCTCGTTGCCGAGGTCGGCGCTGATCTTGCCGAAGACGGTGTTGCAGGAGTACTGGAGGGCCACCTTCAGCGTGGCGTTCTCGCAGGGAATGTTGCCCTCGTTGTTCAGGGGCTGGTGGTCGGTGTCCGGCAGGATGTACGGCACCGGCGACTTCGTCGGGTCGTCGATACCGGAGTACAGGCCGTTCTCCAGCGCCGCCGCCGCCGTGACCACCTTGAACGTGGAGCCCGGCGGGTAGGTCTGGCGCAGCGCCCGGTTCAGCATGGGCGCGTTCTTGTCGTCGAGCAGCGTCTTGTAGGCCTGGCTGTCCTTGTTGCCGCTGCCGGCGAACACCGACGGGTCGTACGAGGGGGTCGACGCCAGCGCGAGGATGGCACCGGTCTGCGGGTTGATCGCCGCGACCGCGCCCTTCTTGTCACCGAGCCCCTGGAACGCCGCCTTCTGGGCGGCGCTGTTCAGGGTGGTGACGACGCTGCCACCCTGCTTCTTCTCATTGGTGAACATCGACAGCGTGCGGTCGAAGAAGAGCCGGTTGTCGGTGCCCGACAGGATCCCGTCCTCGATCTTCTCCAGCTGGGTCGCGTCGAAGACCTGCGAGGCGTAGCCGGTGACCGGCGCCCACATGGGGCCGTCCTTCCAGGACCGCTTGTACTTGAAGTCGGTGCCCGAGGTCTCCATCGAGCCGGTGATCGTCTGGCCGTCGGCCGTGATGATGTTGCCGCGCTCATGGGCGAACCGCTCGATCAGGACCCGGCGGTTGTGATCGTTCGCGTTGAGCTCGTCGGCCCGGACGTACTGGAGCCAGTTGTCGCGGATCATCAGCGAGAGGATGAGCAGCCCGCAGAAGATCGCGATCCGGCGCAGGGGCTTGTTCACGGGCGGACCACCTGGGTCATCTCGGCGTCGGGGGACGGGGCGGGGGCCGGGGCAGGACGGCGCGCGGTGTCGCTGATCCGGATCAGGATGCCGATCAGGGCCCAGTTGGCGATGACGGACGAGCCGCCGGCCGCGAGGAACGGCATCGTCATACCGGTCAGCGGGATGAGCCCCATCACACCGCCGGCGACCACGAAGACCTGGAGCGCGAGGGCTCCGGACAGTCCGATCGCGAGCAGCTTGCCGAACGGGTCACGGGCGGCGAGCGCGGTGCGCACACCCCGCTCCACGATCAGGCCGTAGATCAGGAGCAGCGCCATCATCCCGGCCAGGCCCAGCTCCTCACCGACGGTGGAGAGGATGAAGTCGGCGTTGGCTGCGAAGCCGATCAGGTCGGAGTGCCCCTGACCGAGGCCGGAGCCCAGGGTGCCGCCGGAGCCGAACGACATGATCGCGTTACCGATCTGCTCGCAGGCGTCGCTGGTCTTGTAGCACTTGAAGGGGTCCATCCAGGCCGTGACACGTGCCTCGACATGGGACTCGAAGGAGGCGACGCCGACCGCGCCCGCCGCCGACATCAGCAGACCGAACACGATCCAGCTGGTCCGCTCCGTCGCGACGTACAGCATGATCACGAAGAGGCCGAAGAACAGCAGCGAGGTACCGAGGTCGGTCTCGAAGACCAGGATGAGGATGGACATCGCCCAGACCACGAGGATCGGGCCCAGGTCGCGTCCGCGCGGCAGGTAGATCCCCATGAAACGGCGGCTGGCCAGCGCCAGCGCGTCCCGCTTCACCATGAGGTAGCCGGCGAAGAACACCGCCAGGATGATCTTCACGAACTCGCCGGGCTGGATCGAACCGAGCCCCGGGATGGTGATCCAGATACGGGCACCGAACTTCGCCGGGAAGAACATCGGCAAGATCAGCAACGCCATCGCCACGACCATCGAGATGTAGGTGTAGCGCTGCAGGACCCGATGGTCCTTGATGAGCAGCAGCACCCCGATGAACAGGGCCACACCCAGCGCCGAGAACATCAGCTGGTGCGGCGCGGACGGACTGAACGCCCCGTAGGCATGCTTGGCCTGCGCGATCAGCCGGGGCGACTGGTCCAGACGCCAGATCAGCACCAGACCCAGGCCGTTCAGCAGCGTCGCCAACGGCAACAGCAACGGATCGGCGTACCTGGCGAACTTGCGCACCACCAGGTGCGCGACACCCGCCATCAGGCCGAGGCCCAGGCCGTACCCGAGCATGCCGGAGGGCAGCGAGCCGGTCATGGCAAGCCCCACATTGGCGTACGCGAACACCGGGATGGCCACGGCGAAGACAAGCAGGGCCAGCTCGGTGTTGCGGCGGCTCGGTGCTTCGATCGCGCCAATGGTGGTCGTGTTGGTGACAACGCTCATGATGTGGAAAGGCCCCCTACGGCTGCCTACTGCTTACCGCACTGCGAGACCAGCTTCTGCTCGTCCTCCGAGAGGCTGGGGCCGGGTGTGGGAGATGCGGTGGTGGTGGTCTTGTCGGACGGGGCGCCGGTGGCGCCCGTGCTGGGCTTCGCGGAGTTCTGGCTCTCGGCGGCCCGGCGCTGCTCCTCCTTCTTGCAGGCGGACGCCTGCGTCGCGAACTCCTGGATCTTGGTCTTCGCCTTGTCCAGGCTGTTCGCGGCGATCGTCGAGTCGATCTGGTTGCGCTGGTACTGCGGGAGGTACTTGAGTTCGATCTCGGGGTGATCGGTCTCCACCTTGGAGAGTTTCACCCACGCCAGGTCCTGGCTGATGCCCCGGTACAGCGCCACGTGCGGGGTGCCGTCGCTGTTGGTGCCGATGAAGTACTGCGTCTGCGTCCACCGGTAGCCGCCGTACAGGCCGCCGCCGACAACCGCGAGAGCCAGCACGATGAACAGGGATCTGCGGATCCACCGGCCCCGGCCCCCACGCCGTCCGCGGCGCGGTTTGACGAAGTCCTCGTCCGTGTAGGAACCGAAGGCGCCCTCGGGCGGATTTCCGTACCCGCTGTCCTCACCGCTGCCGGGCGGGCCGAAGCCGCCCGGGGGCGAGGGCGCGGGACGGCCGAGCCCGGAGGCGCGGCCCGCCGGGGTCTGCATGGCTCCGCCGTCGTTCAGCTGCAACTGGTTCTCGGCGACCGCGCCCACGATGACCGGGGTGTCGTTGAGCCGCCCCGCCAGGGTGTCCCCGGCGTCGACGTCGAGCACATCCGCGATGATCACCGTGATGTTGTCGGGTCCGCCGCCGCGCAGCGCGAGCTGGATCAGCTCCTGCACGGTCTCCTGCGGGCCCTGGTAGCTCGCGAGGGTCTCCTCCATCGTCTGGTGGGAGACCACGCCCGACAGGCCGTCGGAACAGATCAAGTACCGATCGCCTGCCCGCACTTCACGGATCGACAGATCGGGCTCCACGTGGTCACCGCTGCCCAGCGCGCGCATCAGGAGCGAGCGCTGCGGATGGGTGGTGGCCTCTTCCTCGGTGATGCGGCCCTCGTCGACCAGCCGCTGCACCCACGTGTGGTCCTGGGTGATCTGCGTCAGGACGCCGTCACGCAGCAGATAGGCGCGCGAGTCGCCCACATGCACGAGCCCCAGGCGCTGGCCCGTCCACAGCAGAGCGGTGAGCGTGGTGCCCATCCCCTCCAGCTGGGGATCCTCCTCGACCATCATGCGCAGCTGGTCATTGGCCCGCTGCACGGCGGTGCCCAGCGACGTGAGGATGTCGGAGCCGGGTACGTCGTCGTCGAGCGTGACCAGGGTGGAGATCACCTCGGACGAGGCGACCTCACCCGCGGCCTGACCGCCCATGCCGTCGGCGATGGCCAGGAGACGAGGACCGGCATAACCGGAGTCCTCGTTCCCCTCGCGGATCATGCCTTTGTGCGATCCGGCCGCGAAACGCAGGGACAGACTCATGCGCACCTCGCCTGTCGGCTCGGGGTACGGCCGGTCATGTCGAGCCACACTGCCCACCCTCCGGTCGGGAACACGCCCCGGTCCCTGAGGACCGTCGCGGCTCGCTCGCTCCGCTCGCTCATTGTCGTACTACTTCCGCAGCTCGATGACGGTCTTGCCGATGCGGATCGGCGCGCCCAGCGGAATCGGGGTCGGGGTGGTGAGCCGGGTCCGGTCCAGGTAGGTGCCGTTCGTGGACCCGAGATCCTCGACGATCCACTTGCCGTCCCGGTCCGGGTAGATCCTGGCATGGCGGCTCGACGCGTAGTCGTCGTCCAGGACGATCGTCGAATCGTGCGCCCGGCCCAGCGAGATGGTCTGCCCCTGGAGGGCGACCGTGGTGCCGGTGAGGGTGCCCTCCGAGACGACCAGCTTGGTCGGGGCACCCCGGCGCTGCCGGCCCGCCCCGCTCTGCTGCTGGCCGCGCTGCGGCGGCGGCGTGGCGGCAGCGGCCTGGCGGCCCGCCTGCTGCTGCCGGTTGGCCTCATTGCCCCGGCGCGAACCGCGCTGGGTGACACGCGTGCCGAACAGATCACTGCGAATGACCTGAACGGCCACGATGACGAACAGCCACAGTACGGCGAGGAAACCCAACCGCATGACCGTGAGGGTCAGCTCTGACATTGCCCCCGCTTCACCCTTCGGCTTGCCGGTAAACGATGGTGGTACTGCCCACGACGATCCGCGAGCCGTCGCGGAGCGTAGCGCGGGTGGTGTGTTGCCCGTCCACCACGATGCCGTTGGTGGACCCGAGATCCTGGATCGTCGGGGGCGTTCCGGTCCGGATCTCACAGTGCCGGCGCGAAACGCCGGGATCGTCGATCCTCACGTCCGCATCGGTGCTGCGGCCAAGGACCAGGGTGGAGCGGGAGATCTGATGGCGGGTGCCATTGATCTCGATCCAGCGTCGCACCTGACCGTGCCCGCCCGGCATCGGCCCCGCGGCCGCCGGACGGCGGTCGGCGGGCGAAGCGGGGGGACGGCCCGGAGGCGGCGCCGCGGGCATGGGCGGCGCCGAGGCGGCGGCCGGCGGATAACCGTAGCCACCACGCGCCCCCTGCGGGGCCGCGGGCGCGGGCCGCTGCGGGCCACCGGGGCCGGGCCCCTGGCCGCCCTGCTGATCGGTGCTGGACGCGAGCGTGCGACTGCGCACCCGGTACAGACCCGTGTCGAGCTCCTCGGCCTTCTCCAGGTGCACCTTGATGGGCCCCATGAAGCTGTAACGCTGCTGCTTCGCGTAGTCACGCACCAGGCCGGCCAGCTCGTCGCCGAGCTGACCCGAGTACGGGCTGAGCCGCTCGAAGTCGGGAGCACTCAGCTCGACGATGAAGTCATTGGGGACGACCGTGCGGTCCCGGTTCCAGATCGACGCGTTGTTGTCGCACTCGCGCTGGAGCGCGCCGGCGATCTCGACGGGCTGGACCTCGGACTTGAAGACTTTCGCGAAGGTGCCGTTGACCAGGCCTTCGAGCCGCTGCTCGAAACGCTTCAGGACTCCCATGGGGCACCTCCTCCGTCGTTGCCGTCCAGGTGTTGCTGCCGGGTCTGCTCCGGGTCGCTCTCTTGGTACTGCTTACTGATCGTATCCACGCGTCGGGAAATCGGCTGGTTCCCCTTCTGTGCCCTGTGGACGAGTGTCACCTCTCACACGCACCTCTCGTACGGATCGTAGAGGTGGCTTCCCGACAGTGTCCCGCACCCGGGGTGCACTGAGGAGGAGCGGGTAACGGTGCCGGGGGTTGCCTCTTCGCGATCTGCTCCTCCCACCAGGGTCTCCCCGAACAACGGATGTGAATCCACCCTGTCCAGCGTGCTAATCTTCTCGACGTCGCCAGGCAATCGCACCGAAAAGTGAGAGAGCCCAGCACACCACTCTTGCGCGAGTGGCGGAACGGCAGACGCGCTGGCTTCAGGTGCCAGTGTCCTTCGGGACGTGGGGGTTCAAATCCCCCCTCGCGCACAAAGGGACACCGAGGGTTGGTGTTCCGGTAGCACTGACGAAAAGGTCGGCATCGTGATCACGATGCCGACCTTTTCGCTGTACCCGGAGTGTGGCGCGCGGTGCGGTGCGGTGCCGTGCGCGGTGCATGCCAGGTGTGCGGTGCTGACGTGTGGTGGTTGGTGCTGGTGCTGGTGCTGGGTGCCTCGTGCCTCGTGCCTCGTGCCTCGTGCCTCGTGCCTCGTGCCTCGTGCCTGGTGCTCGGCGCCTCGTGACTGGGTGCGGGCTGTGACGGCTGTATCTGGAGCACCCCGGATTCCGGCGCACCTCGGATTCCTCCAGGGAGTGCCGTATTCGAGCCGTTCACAGAGTTATCCACAGGGCAGGACGCCCTTTCGTCATCGCCTGTACCGTCAGGGGCAGTTGAGCTTCCGCTGCTGCGCGAGGACGCCCCAGCAGAAGCCTCGTCGCCTACGACGGCGTCGTACGAGACGGGGGAGGCGGCACGCCATGGGCAAGATCGAGACGAGGATTCCGGCGCAGCGAGCCGGGGCCACGAGTGGACCGGGACGAATTCCGGACGTCCCCGGATTCGCCCCCGGCGCGAACGTACCGCCGGGCACAGGAAGCCGGGCACGACGATCACCCAAGGCCGAGGGGAAGGCCCTGAGGGCCCGCATCCCCCGCGCCGCACACGACTCGCTGCTGCTGTCCGCCGACCGGCCGGACGCCGTTCGCGCGGTGGAGGAATCCAACACGGGCCGAGTGCCCGAGCTCACACCGATCCGCGTGGGCCGCATGGCCGCCGGCCCCTTCGCGTTCCTGCGCGGCTCCGCCGGGCTCATGGCCCACGACCTGGCCGGCACCCCCGTCACCGGCATAGCCGCCCAGATCTGCGGCGACGCACACGCAGCGAACTTCGGGCTGTACGGCGACGCCCGCGGCACCCTCGTCATCGACCTGAACGACTTCGACGAAACAGTGACCGGCCCCTGGGAATGGGACGTGAAACGACTCGCCGCCTCGCTGGTCCTGGCCGGCCGCGAGGCCGGCGCCGACGAGCACACCTGCCGCGCCGCGGCGTTCGACGCCGTTGGCGCCTACCGCCGCACCATGCGACTCCTCGCCAAAATGCCCGCCCTCGACGCCTGGAACGCGATAACCGACGAGGAACTGGTCTCCCATGCGGACGCCCACGACCTGCTCGGCACCCTGGAACGCGTCTCCGAGAAGGCCCGCAACAACACCAGCGCACGCTTCGCCGCCAAAGCGACCGAACAGAACGAGGACGGCGGCCGTCACTTCGTCGACGCGCTGCCGGTGCTGCGACGCGTGTCCGACGCCGAAGCCGCAGCCGTCGCCGCCTCGCTCGAGCAGTACCTGCACACCCTGCCCGAAGAGCTGCTGCCGCTGCTTGCCCGGTACGCCGTCCACGACGTGGCCTTCCGGGTCGTCGGCACCGGAAGCGTCGGAACACGGTCCTACGTGGTGCTGCTCCTCGACCACCGGGGCGAAGCCCTCGTACTCCAGATAAAGGAGGCCCGCCGCTCTGTCCTGCTGCCGCATCTGCCGAAAGAAGACTTTCGAATACCCGGCCCCGGCCACGAAGGGCAGCGCGTGGTGCTCGGACAGAAGCGGATGCAGGTGGTCAGCGACATCCTGCTCGGCTGGACGACCGTGGCCGAACGGCCTTACCAGGTGCGGCAGTTCAGAAACCGCAAGGGCAGCGTCGACCCCGCCGCGCTCGAGGCCGGCCAGCTCGACGACTACGGGCGCATGACGGGAGCGCTGCTCGCCCGGGCCCATGCGCACAGCGCCGACCCCCGGCTGATAGCCGGGTACTGCGGAAAGAACGAAGAGCTCGACCACGCGGTGGCCGCCTTCGCGGTCACCTACGCCGACCGCACGGAGGCCGACCACGCGATCCTGGCCGCCGCCGTGCGCACGGGGCGGATCGCGGCTGACTTGGGGGTGTGAGGGAGGGGAGGGGGCGGGGTGGGGGGGTGCCCCTATGGGTTTGGTCAAGGTGATGGGGCGGGCTGGGGTTCGTAGAAGGTGCCGTCTCGGAGCATCGCGAAGAGGACGTCGGCTC